>CAMDKQ010000338.1 GCA_945901095.1 Bifidobacterium breve | reverse complement strand
GGTCGCCTGACACTCGTTACGCTCTGGAAGCGGGTCGTGCCGATGAGGGAGAAGCAGTGTTGAACAAGGCGAAGAAGGCCGAAAAGCGAGAACTGCAGCGTCTTGCCGAGCAGGCTGAGCAGGAGCGGCAGGCCGAGGAGGCCCGCCTGCGGGCCGAGCGAATCGACCGCCTCACCCTTGAGCGCGATGCCGAGATCGCGAAGCACGAGGCAGAGGAGTTCGCGCGCCTTCGACTGCTCGTCGAGAACGGAACAACTGCGTACGTCCACGTGGAAAAGCACCTGCCGGTGGACGCCAGGATGAATGTGATCGGAGTTGCAGGAGGTCTGACGAGCCTCCTCGACGAGATCAACCGGCTCGGTCTGCAGGGCTGGGAGATCGTCTCGGTTGTGCCCCGCAACTACGGGGGCTTCTCGTCGCACAAGTCGACCAAGAGCCATGCCCCCGGAACGCTCAATACTGGCGCCGATGCGCACGAGGTACATCTCGGCGGCCATGTCGTCGGCGTCTACGTCCTGCTCAAGTACGCGATCAACGCTCAGAATTTCGTGGCGTCGGAGGCACTCGTGCGGTCGACGATCAGCGACCTGCTCCCAGAACGGCTTCGCGCCCCGATCGTCTGATCCGCCCCGTTCACTCGGTTGCGATTGAGTCCACGTGGTCAAGGTGTCGAGCCCAGCGAATGTAGATGATGGATGCTCCCCATACGAGCCCGGCGATGAGCAGTGCGATAAACACGCTGCTGATGTCGATGACCGCCGCAAGCGCGAATCCGCCAGCCGTGCCGATGATCGCGCCTACTGCACTGAACAAGGCGAGCACGTAGGGCACGTGGCCTTCGTCGGCGCCTCCCACCTGTTGCGCTGATTCATAGAAGGTCTCGATGACCACGACCATGAGCCCGATCGGAGACAGAATGATCATGAACATGACAAGTTTGAAGAGTCCATCCGGCACCTGCCCCAACAGCGGCGATAGCACGAGCAAGGTGAAGAGCGCCACGATTGCAATGACGATGAGGGATCGTAGCGAGCGGTGGCGATGGACCCGGTGCATCCAGATGTCGACGAAGAACAGGCCCAGGTAGAACGATGCCATGAGCAAGGCATAGGTCTCCGGGGTTGGATCGACCTCGTTGGCGAGGGCCGGCATGATGCTCAGGAGTGAGTATCCGACGAGCTCGTTCACGACGAGGAGAACGAGGCCCGACCACAGGACAGGTGTCCGCCGAACGTAGCTAAGGGTCTGCCGAATCGTCGGTGCTCGGCCCTTGGCGGGCTCATCCTGAGGTGTTTGGCTGTCGGTGGGCGGGGTGGGGCGCACGATCATCACCGCCAGCACCATCGGGATCAGGGCGACGGACGAGACGATGAACAGCCAGGCTGGACCGAGATGCCCTTGGATGAGTCCGCCCGCGAGCACTCCGACGACTGCTCCGGCCGCCCACCAGGCGCTGAGGCCCGCATTCACCTCCTCCATTCGATCACGCGGGGCAGTCTGGGTGAGGAGAACCATCCACGCGGGATAAATGAACGCCTGTCCGACGCCTGCGATGAGGGCCATGAGGAGCAGGAATGGTACCGAGATGAACCCGGACATGATCGCTATCGTCCCCGCAAGGTACGAGGCGATGGTGACGATGTTCGTCGTCACGAGTACCACTTTCGGGGATCGATGACGCAGCACAGCCCCTGACGCCTTCACGAGAATGGCGAGTGGAAGCACGAGGAAGGCGCTCGCGACAACAGCGATGCTGGCCTTACCGGAGAGCTGAAACGTGAGGTAGCTGTAGGCGACGCTCATGACCGCGGCAGCGAATGCGCTCGCAGCGAACCCGATGCTCAGGAGTAGGAGTCGCGCCCTGTCGGTGTGAAACACAAATGAATCCTTCATGACGTTGAGCGATGAGTCCGGCGTTGTCCAGCAGACGAAACTGTCTCACGTTCCGCCTGCACGGCAGTCACCCCCGCCGGCACGGCCCCGGAACACGTTCGTTCAAGGGCCGTGCCGAGTAATTTTCCGACTACGAGCCGCTGCCACCCGTGGAGAAGAACACGTTGCGCTGCAGTGTCGTGAGCGAGGTGTTCCGTTCGATGACATCCGAAAGGTGCGTCGAGCGCAGCCGATTGAGTTCGTCGCCCTTGAAGATGCTCTCGTACCAATGGCGATCGCCGGCGCGCAGTCGGGTGAACTGATCGGCGATGATCCGCTGGAACAGCGGACCGACGCTTGCCCCTGGAGCATGGGTCTCGGCGAGGCCGCCCACCCACAGGTCGATGTTGTCGACCGTTCCGTAAAGGGTCCGCAGTTTGGCCTGCACTGCCGGGTCCGATGAGATCTGGTCGAACGTCCGCACCCGCGCTAGGCCGTAGGCCTCGCGGACGGTGTTGTAGTCGGCAAGCCCGTGATCGCGTCCCCGCTGGATATTGAGTGATGCAAGATCGAGGCCGCCCGCTCCGGGAGGACCGAAGAGGAAGTTGCGGACGTCGTCGACGACGAGGAGGTCGACCTCCTGGGCCGTGCCCGTGGCTGCTGCCTTGAGGAACGGGTCGATATCGCCTTCGTGGTTCGGCAGTGAGGGATTGAAGACGCCCGTATTGAAGAATGCCGACTGCAAGGTGATGGGTCCGGCGGATGTCGGGGTGCCGTCATTGTTGAGCCGTGGGAGCTCACCGTCGAGAAGGCTGTGACCGTAACGGAATGCTGCGGCAGCGAACTCATTGGCCATGGATGGATCCACTCGCGAGTCATAACCTGAATAGCCGCCGACGGCGGACCTGCCGAGCAGTGAGGGCAGGAACTCGTTGTACGTGATTGCCTGGACCTCCGCGATCACGTACTGGCGTGCGGCCTGGTAGACCTCCTCGTCTGTCCAGGTCGGATTCGTCGTCTGGATTCGCGTTGCGACCCTGTTGTGCTCGCGCATGAAGACGGTCTGAAGGGAGGCCAGATCAGGGTTCTCGTTCGCCCGGACGTCGCCGGCGAGGAAGAGCCTGGAGTCCGGCATGACATGGGAGTCATTGTCATTGGCAAGGCCT
>CAMDKQ010000337.1 GCA_945901095.1 Bifidobacterium breve | reverse complement strand
TTCCTGCTGCATGGTGTGTCCCTCAGTTCTCTGCTGCCGTGATTATCCTGTCGAAGATCGTTCGGCCCCCAACGATCTCGGAATAGTATGTCAATCCTGCTCGCTTGGGGCAGGATTTCGGAGAGGATTTACCGCATGCGGGTCCTATTCATGCAGCACGACGCCTTCAGCCCCCCGCGACTCGTCTCCGAACGTTTTGAGGAACTCGGCTTCGAGGTGGTCGAGGGCCTGATCGTCGAAGCCGCCCACTACAACACCCCCGGTGTCGTCACCTACGATTTCCCGGATCCGTCCGAGTTCGATGTCATCGTCCCAATGGGGTCACCTTGGGGAGCCTGGGACGACGCGACGATCGGCTCGTGGCTGCTGCCCGAAGTCGACTGGCTCCACGCGGCCGATGCTGCCGGGGTTCCCGTCCTCGGAATCTGCTTCGGTGGCCAATTGCTCGCCCGAGCCCACGGCGGCAGCGTCGGCCCGGCACCGGACTGCGAGATCGGCTGGACAAGCGTGTGGAGCGACAACGAGTCGCTCATCCCCCCCGGTCCTTGGTTCTCATTCCACTACGACCGATGGGAACTGCCCCCTGGTGCAACGGAGATCGCCCGCACGTCGCGGGCTTCGCAGGCCTTCACCCTGCGTAAGAACCTTGCCCTCCAGTTCCATCCGGAACTCACCGGCGACATGCTCCATGGCTGGCTCAACTCGCCCGGCGAGGGCCGGGACTTGATCGTCATCGACGGCCAAGATCCCGACATCCTGCTCGCCTACGCACGCGCGGAAGAGCCTAAGGCGCGCATCAGAGCACACGCCCTCGTTGACAGTTTCCTCACCCAGGTGGCAGGCCTCGGACACCTCGTCAGAAGCTGAAGCGCTACGCCTTGCGCACCGGCAGTCGCTTGAAGCCGTGGACGAAGTTGCTGTAGACGTAGTCGGCCTTGCCATTCGGCACGAGATCAACATCGCGCGCGAGCAGGTCCTCGAACATGATCTGGATCTCAAGTCTGGCAAGTGAGTTGCCCAAGCACATGTGAGGTCCGCCGCGACCGAAGGACATGTGCTCATTCGGGTGCCGCTGAACATCGAAGGCGTTGGGGTTAGCGAACACCTCCTCGTCGCGATTGCCCGAGCTGAACCACACCACGACCTTGTCGCCGGCCTTGATCTCCTGGCCGTTGAGCACCGTGTTGTGCCGGGCGGTGCGACGGAAATGGTGCACCGGGCTCGCTGCGCGCAGGAATTCCTCGACCGCCCACGGGATGAGCTCGGGGTTGGCGCGGAGGATGGCGATCTGATCGGGGTTCGCCATGAGGTTGTTCATCGTGTGCGTGATCGTGTGGCGGGTCGTCTCGTTGCCTGCGATGACGAGGAGGAGGAAGTAGTTGCGGAAGTCGCGCGCATCGATCGGGATGCCGTCGGACGGCTCAGTGTTCACGAGCACCGAGACGAGGTCTGTGCCGTTGCCGCCCTTGCGGCTCCAGGCGAGCTCGTATCCGTACTTGAACACCTCGAGCGCCGCCGGCGACCTGAACGGCAGATCGCGGTACATCTCGCTCTCGGGGCTGCCGAGAAGTACGTCGGCATGCTCCGGGTCGGTGTTGCCGATGAGCTTGTTGCCCCACTTGATCAGACTCGGGATATCGGATTCGGGGACATCGAGCAGTTGGGCGAGCACGCGGATCGGGAAGTCTGCTGCAACATCGGCGACGAAGTCGAAGTCGCTCTGGACGAGTGCCTTGTCGAGCGTGGTGGCGGTGATGCCGCGCAGGAAGGTCTCGTAGCCCGCGAGCGCGCGCGGGGTGAACTGCGGCTGCAGCATCCGGCGCAGGGTGCGGTGCCGAACGCCATCGGTCTCGAGAATTGACCTGCGGATCTCGAGCTGGCGGGGGTCGAGCTCCTCGAGGTTCGCTGCCCCGATCTCGCTCGAGTACATCTCGGTGTCGCGCAGTACCTCGACGATGTCGTTGTAGCGGGTGACGGACCAGAAGCCCGAGTTCGGCTCATCCTCGACGTTCCAGTGCACCGGTGAATCGCGCCGGAGATCCTCGAAGACCATAAGCGGCGCGCCTTCGGCGAACAGGCTGATATCAGCAAGGGTGACGTCGGTCATGGTGCTCATGAATCCTCCGGAGCTCAAGATCGTTCGGGACCAAACTATCTGCGTACCTTAGAGCGCCGTGGCGCTCGATGTGAAGACTTGCGAGACTACCCCTGATATTTCCTAGCGAATGGGGCCACATGCCCGGCCAGCACACGCTCGACGAGACCGAAAGCCAGGTCGCCACGCGGCTCGCCGGCATGGACCTCGACTTCGAGGCCATGGCTGTCACCGCGAACCTCTTCCGCGCCGCGAACGCCGCCCGCAACCAGATGGAGCGAACCGTCCTCGCGAAGTCGAACCTCACCTGGACCGGCTTCGTCGTTCTCTGGGTGGCATGGATCTGGGAGACCGCCGAGACCCGTGAGATCGCCTCCGAGGCCGGTGTCTCGAAGGCAACACTCAGTGGAGTGCTTACCACGCTCGAGAGCCGCGGACTCCTCGAGCGCAAGCGCGGCGAACGCGACGGGCGCCTCGTCACCGTTGAACTCACAGCGGCCGGCAAGAAGCTCATGAAGGGGCTGTTCCCCGAGTTCAACAAGGCGGAGCGGCACGTGACCCGGGGCTTGGATCGCCCCCAACTACCCGCGATCGCCGAGGCCCTGCGCCAGATCACGCAGGCGGCCAGAGACTAGCCAGATGGCGGGGGCGAAGCCGCTCGAAACGCCCTTGACCTTCAGCACCGCAATCTCGTCCGGCGCTTCGAATCTCACCAATTTCAGCGGACGCTCATCACGCTCGGCCTTCTGGTGGTGATACCTGCTGCTGTTCAGCTTATCGATCATCGTCGAGCGCATCGTCGGTGCGATCCTCGGATCGATGGTTGCAGACGATGTTACGGTCGTGGGGTTGGGCCTGTGGTCGTGGCTCGTCGCCGTCATCTTCCAGCTGCTCACCATCCTGTGGATTCCGCCTAGCACCCAGGGCGATAACCAGTACGGGCCGAAGCCGGCTGAA
>CAMDKQ010000336.1 GCA_945901095.1 Bifidobacterium breve | reverse complement strand
TTAACCAGAAGCGCTACGTCGACGCCATCGACACGAACACGATCGTGTTCGGCATTGGGCCTGCCGGCACCGGGAAGACCTACCTCGCGGTCGCAAAGGCGGTGCAGGCTCTGCAGGCCAAGCGGGTGAACCGAATCGTTCTCACCAGGCCCGCGGTCGAAGCGGGTGAGAAACTCGGCTTCCTCCCCGGCACCCTGTCGGAGAAGATCGACCCGTACCTGCGCCCGCTCTACGACGCCCTCCACGACATGATCGACCCGGACTCGATCCCGCGCCTCATCACCAGCGGCACCATTGAGGTCGCCCCCCTCGCCTATATGCGCGGCCGCACCCTCAACGACGCCTTCATCATTCTCGACGAGGCCCAGAACACTTCTGCCGAGCAGATGAAAATGTTCCTCACCCGCCTCGGGTTTGGCTCGACCATCGTCGTCACCGGCGATGTCACGCAGGTCGATCTCCCAGGCGGCGTGCAAAGCGGCCTGCGCGTCATCAGCGACATCCTTGAGGGCCTCGAGGATGTCGCCTTCTGCCGACTCACCTCCCACGACGTCGTTCGTCACAAACTCGTCGGACGCATCGTCGAGGCTTACGAGCGCTACGACGCGGAACGGGCGCAATGAGCCAATCGCTCATCTCGGTCACGAATGACAGCGACACCGCCTGCGACCTCGAAGCCCTTGGCCGACTCGCGGTGTTCCTCCTCGATCGGCTGCGGCTCCACCCGGACTGCGAACTCGCCATCACCCTCGTTGATGACCAGCGCATGACCGACCTCCATGTCGAGTGGATGGACGAGCCAGGGCCCACCGATGTCCTGTCGTTCCCGATGGACGAGCTTCGCAGCGCTGCTGAGGGTGAGGTCCCCGAGCAGGGCATCGTCGGCGACATCGCGATGTGTCCATCATTCGCCGCCGTGCAGGCGGCCGAGAAGGGTCGATCGCTCGACGAAGAGCTGCAATTCCTCATGATCCACGGGTTCTTGCACCTCATCGGCCACGACCATCAGGAGCTAGAAGACGAGGTACTCATGTTCGCCTTGCAGGATCTCATCTTGGCCGAATGGCTGAATGAGGCCCCAGCATGATCAGTGCCTCCGATGGCTGGCTCGTTGTCCTCTCGATCGGGCTCGTGCTCCTCGCGGGGCTGCTCGTCAGTGCCGAGACCGCCTTCGGCCGCGTGTCCCGCAGTCGGGTCGAGGAGCTCAGTCGCGAAAAGCCGAAGGCGGCGCGCCTCCTGTTGGTCCTTGATGATCGTCCGCGCTACATCAACGTCATGCTCTTCCTGTCAACGGTCGCCACCGTCACCGCGACCTCACTCGTCACGTTCGTCCTCGTCCAATGGCTCAGCGGCGAGCACGGCTGGGGGGTCGGCGGATCCCTCGCCCTCGCCGTCGTGATCATGGTCATCGTTTCTTATGTGGCGCTTGGTGTCGCGCCGCGCACCCTCGGCCGCCAGCACGCCGACCGCATCGCCCTAGCTGCGGCGCGCCCCGCACAGTTCCTTGCCGCACTTCTCGGGCCGCTCACCACGCTCCTCATCATTATCGGGAACGCGCTGACCCCAGGGCGAGGATTCCGTGAGGGGCCGTTTGCCACGCAGGCCGAACTTCGCGAGCTGGTCGACATGGCCGAGGCCGACGACCTCATCGAGGACGAAGAGCGGCAGATGATCCACTCCGTCTTCGAACTCGGCGACACCTTCGTCAAGGAGGTCATGGTGCCTCGCACCGAGGTGGTCTTCATCGAGCGCACGAAGTCGATCCGGCAGGCAATCTCACTGGGTCTACGTTCTGGCTTCTCACGAATCCCGGTGATCGGTGACAGCGCCGATGATGTCGTCGGGGTTGTCTATCTCAAGGACATGGTGAAGCGAACCTTCGAGCATCGCGATGCCGAGCACAGCGAGCGGGTTGAGTCGCTCATGCGCCCCACCTATTTCGTGCCCGACAGCAAACCGGTCGATGCACTCCTGCGCGACATGCAGTCGGCTCGCGTCCACATGGCGATCGCCGTCGACGAGTACGGCGGCACCGCGGGCATCGTCACGATCGAGGACGTCCTTGAGGAGATCGTCGGTGAGATCGCCGATGAGTACGACACCGCAGCACCCGAGGTCGCCGAGCTCGGCGGCGGCTCGTACCGGGTGAGCTCGCGGCTCCACGTCGAGGACTTCGCCGAACTCATCGGCGCTCAGATTGATGCCGAGCAGGAGGGCGTTGATACCGTCCTCGGGTTCATGGCCAAGCGGCTCGGGCGCGTGCCGATCGTCGGTGCCGAGATCAAGATCGACGGCCACCGGCTCACCGCCGAGCAGGGTGCGGGCCGCCGAAATAAGGTGTCGACCATCCTCGTCGAGCTGATTGACTCGCCGGGGTCACCAGGTGGAGATCATGACTGACGAACTCAGCAGCGAGGACGCGAAACTCGTCACGCTGGCCCGTGGCGCTCGCGGACGGATCGGAGCACCCGAGGGCGCAGCGATCCGCGACGAGATGGGTCGAACCTATTCAGGCGCAACGATTCACACCGCGTCCCTCCAACTCACCGCCTTGCAACTTGCGGTGGCGCAAGCGATCGCAGCCGGGGCCACCGGCATCGAATGTGCTGTCGTCGTCGGGGCGACCGATACCCCTGACATCGGTTGCGTCAGCGAGATTGCCGGCTCCGGGGTGCCCGTGCTGCTCTGCTCGTCGGATGGCTCCGTCCGCTCTCGATTGACGACGTGACCCCGAAGGGTCGCGCGAGCCTCGCGGTGCTGGGCGCGGCGGTCCTGTTCGGCACCTCCGGCACCTCCAAGGCGCTCCTCGTCCCGGATGCACTGCCGATCTCCGTCGCATCAGTCCGGCTCGTCGTGGGCGCAGTCGGCCTCGTGCTCTTCATCCGCTGGCTTGGCCGCACTGACCAGTTCAAGGCACTGCTGCGACGTCCGATCATCTGGCTCATGGGAGCGGCCGTCGCCGGCTACCAAGGGATGTTCTTCATCGCGCTCGGTCGAACTGGCATTGCGGTCGGCACCCTCGTCTGCCTCGGCTCCGCGCCCCTCATGGCTGGTCTGCTCGGCTGGGCGGT
>CAMDKQ010000335.1 GCA_945901095.1 Bifidobacterium breve | reverse complement strand
AGGCAACCTCGACTGTGGTGGTTTTGCCAGCGCCATTTGGACCGAGCAGGGCCGTGACCTTCGAGGCATCCGCCGTCATCGATACGCCGTCGACAGCTACCGAGGCGCCATAGCGGACGACGAGATGCTCGATCGACAAAGCGGGTGATTCAGTCACGGTGATGAGTCTAGGGAGCCCCCGGTTGGCGCGACCGGGGATTTAGGCAACAATGGTGTTATGAAATTCCCCGGCGAGGCTGCAGAGCGCATTGCGCGATCGCTCCTCGACGTCGGACCTGGTACGGCGTCTGACCTTGCAGAGAGGCTCGGGCTCACCGCAACCGCAATCCGAAGGCCCCTTGCCGCCCTCATCGAATCTCAACTCGTCGTATCCTCTGACCGGGCGCCCTATGGCCCCGCCCCGGCACCGCGAAGGGGTCGACCCAGTCAGGTCTTCAGCCTCACGCAGGCTGGACGCTCGGCCTTCAGTGACGCCACGGAAGACCTTGCACTCGAACTATTGCGGTTCGTCGAGCGTACCCAGGGACGCACCGGCATCGAGGCATTCGCTGCTGAGCGGGCGAATCGCCTCGTCCAGCTGATCGGTCCGGCGAACGGCGTCTCTTCGGCAGCATCGGTTCAGTTAATGGCCGAAACCCTCACCACCGCGGGCTACGCGGCCTCAGTCGATATCGCGGGTGACGACGCCAAGACGGTCCAGCTCTGCCAGCACGCATGCCCGGTTTCGGAGGCGGCAGGTGAGTTCCCGGCGTTGTGCGAGGCGGAGACCGCCGCTCTCGGCCAGGCGCTTGGTGTTCACGTGACCAGGCTTGCAACGATCGCACACGGCGACGGCGTCTGCACCACCGTCATTCCCATCGACGCTCGCCGGTTGGCCAACGTCGCCCAGACCACGAACATCCTCCAGACCAACTCCAATCGAAGGGCCATGGCATGAGCGATCAGACCATCACACGGACCGAGGCCGAGCCAGCGCTCACCTCTGCGGAGCAGCAGGCGGCGACGATCGATGAACTTGGCCGTTACGAGTACGGCTGGCACGACGCAGACAGTGCCGGCGCCACGGCAAAGCGTGGTCTGAGCGAGGAGGTCGTCCGCAACATCAGCGCGCTCAAGAGCGAGCCGGAGTGGATGCTCGAACTGCGTCTCAAGGGGCTGCGTCTCTTCGGCAAGAAGCCGATGCCGACCTGGGGTTCTGATCTCAATGGCATCGACTTTGACAACATCAAGTACTTCGTCAGGTCGACTGAGAAGCAGGCGACGAGTTGGGATGAACTCCCCGACGACATCAAGAGCACGTATGACCGGCTCGGCATCCCGGAGGCAGAGAAGCAGCGTCTCGTCTCGGGAGTTGCGGCCCAGTACGAGTCTGAAGTCGTGTATCACGCAATTCGTGAGGACCTTGCGGAGCAGGGCGTCATCTTCCTTGACACCGACACCGCGTTGCGCGAGCACGAGGACGTCTTCAAGGAGTACTTCGGCTCGGTCATTCCGGTGGGCGACAACAAGTTTGCCGCACTCAACACCTCGGTGTGGTCCGGCGGCTCGTTCGTTTACGTTCCCAAGGGCGTACACGTTGACATTCCGCTGCAGGCATACTTCCGCATCAACACCGAGAACATGGGGCAGTTCGAACGCACCCTCATCATTGTTGATGAGGACGCATATGTGCACTATGTCGAGGGCTGCACAGCGCCCATTTACTCGAGCGACTCGCTGCACTCGGCCGTCGTAGAGATCATCGTGAAGAAGGGTGGCCGCTGCCGCTACACGACAATCCAGAACTGGTCGACCAATGTTTACAACCTCGTCACCAAGCGAGCCATCGCCCATGAAGGTGCCACGATGGAGTGGATCGACGGCAATCTCGGATCCAAGGTCACGATGAAGTACCCGGCCGTCTGGCTCATGGGTGAGCATGCCAAGGGTGAGACTCTGTCGATTGCCTTTGCAGGCGAAGGCCAGCATCAGGATGCAGGCTCGAAGATGGTTCATGCGGCACCGAACACGTCCTCGAGCATTGTCTCGAAGTCGGTTGCCCGCGGGGGCGGCCGCACCTCGTACCGGGGTCTCGTCCAGATCCTCGAGGGTGCCCACGGATCGAAGAGCACCGTGAAGTGCGATGCCTTGCTCGTCGACGACATCTCGAGGTCTGACACCTATCCGTACGTCGACGTGCGCGAGGACGACGTCTCGATGGGCCACGAGGCCACGGTGTCGAAGGTGAGCGCCGACCAACTCTTCTACCTCATGTCACGTGGCATGACCGAGGACGAGGCCATGGCCATGATCGTTCGCGGCTTCATCGAGCCCATCGCCCGCGAACTGCCGATGGAGTACGCGATCGAGTTGAACCGACTCATCGAGCTACAGATGGAAGGGGCTGTTGGGTGACGATTGCCCCTCCCCATGACCTAGCCCCGCGGGTCGCCTCGTTCGACCCGGAGTCATTCGGCATACCCACCGGTCGCGAGCTCGAGTGGCGTTTCGCGCCACTCGACGTCCTCAAGCCGTTCTTTTCCCTTGATCCAGAAGCGGGGACGGTCACAGGGATCTCGACGAACGAGTTCGTGGCCAATGTGCCGATCGAATCCGTCGCCTCGACGTGGATGCCGACCGATCGCACCGGCGCCCTCGCGAGATCGGGGGCGAGCTCGGCCGTCGTCATCGACATCCCGCGCGAGGCGCGCGTCGAGGAGCCGGTCGTCGTGCGGCTAGAGGCGAGCAGTCCATTTTCGTACCAGCATGTCGAGATCACGGCCGGAGCATTTAGCTCCGCCAAGGTCGTCGTCGAGTTGAATACGACCGCCGACATCTCGGGCGCCATCGTCATCAATGTTGCGGATGGCGCGGACCTCACCCTCCTTGTGGTCGTCGACGGGCCCAAGGAGCATCGCGTCGTCGCCCACCTGCCGGCAACGATTGGCCGTGATGCCCGCTTCACTGCGTGCGCGGTCACGCTCGGCGGCCGAGCCGTGCGCCTGCTGCCATCCGTTCACTACCGGTCATCGGGTGGCAGCGCCGAGCTCCTCGGGGTCTTCCTCGCGGAGGGTGAGCAGTACTTTGAGCAGCGGATCTTCGTCGAACACGAGCAGCC
>CAMDKQ010000334.1 GCA_945901095.1 Bifidobacterium breve | reverse complement strand
CGATCTACGCGAAGAACTCAGTGCTCGACCGGGCGAAAACCGGGGCGATCTGCCTCGTGGCGGTGGCGCCCGTCCAGCGCGCGAATGCGACGGTGATCTTCAATGCCACGGCCACTCGGGATCCGGCAGTCATCCTGGCCGCGCAGTCTGCGGCAGTGCCGGGCTCGCCGGCGTTCAACTACTTGTCGTACTTCTCCAAGGCCACCTCGTCGGGGAACTGGGCAACGTACGAATCGAAGGGCCTGGTGATTCCCACCCTCGCGCCGGGGGCGATCGCCTTCACCGGGGCTGGCACACTGCCCGCGCAGGTCGCGACGGTGGTCGAGGCTGGCAGCGGCGCCGCGACCGCCTACACGATGCAATACGACCCGTACGGGAAGGTCCAGTCATGGAGCACGACCGTCGGACCCTTGGACGCGAGGCTGTTCGCGGCGAGCATCCCGGCCTCGGGCTATGGCATCACGATCACCCCCTCGTGGGTTTACCGAACGAACACGGGTTCCGTGAACATGACTGCGGCGGCGACGAACAGCAGCGGGCGCCCACTTCGCCTAGCGAGCGCCACGTACTCGCCACCGGCAGGCGGGGCATGGAAGGGCTACGCCCTAGGGACGTGCATCCAGAACGGCCAGACGATCCCGGTCGCGATGGCCACCGACTCCGCAGCCGCTGCAGGCGTACCGTCAAGCTGGGAGATCGAGGTCCTCGACTGCGACTTCTACGCCACCGGGTTCATCACCGTCGTCCTGCCGAGTGGCTCATCATGAGAGGGAGATAGCAATGGTCGCTGCCAAGGAGACGCACCTCGAGGGCCTGCTCGAGGGCAAGCGGCAGTACCGCGTGCCGCTCTACCAGCGCACCTACTCCTGGCGAAAGGAGCAGCTGCAGCGCCTGTGGGACGACGTCGTCAAGCTCGCGGAGACCCGCCTTGAGCACCCCGAGGCAACGCACTTCATGGGCTCGGTGGTCCTGGCGCCGTCTCCGTTCAACGGCCCGGTCGGCGTTCAGTCCTACCTCGTCGTCGACGGCCAGCAGCGGCTCACGACATTGACGCTGCTCCTTGCAGCGCTCCGCGATCATCGCCATGAGAGCGAGGGCGGCGACCACCGGGAGCGCATCAACGACGAGTACCTCATCAATCGGTACGGAGAGCAGCAGACGAAGGTGCTGCCCACCCAGGCCGACCGGGAGTCGTACGACGCCTGCATACGCGGGACTGCGGCGAAGGGCGGGGCGGACTCGGTCGGGGCGTCCTACCGGTTCTTCGCCTCGCAGGTGGCGTCCGTTGACGACTCCGAAGACGAGCTCGACATCGAGCGGCTGGAGGAGGCCGTCACGCGGGGGCTGACCCTGGTGTCGATCACCGCCCAGGCAGGCGACAACGTCCACCGGATCTTCGAGTCGCTGAACAACACCGGGCTGCGGCTCACCCAGGGCGACCTGGTGCGCAACTACCTGTTCATGCGGATGCCGTCCCGGGGCGAGGAGATGTATCAGCACGCCTGGCTCCCGCTGCAGAAGCTCCTGACCTCGGCGGAGCTCGAGCAGCTGTTCTGGCTCGATCTCGTCCAGAGGGACGACACGGTCACGCAGTCCGACACCTACGCGCGGCAGCAGGCGCGCATGGACCTCATCCCGGACGAGGACGGCATCGTCGCGGAGCTCCAGCGGATCGCAAGGCTGGGCAGGCTGCTCCACGTCGTGCTCAGCCCCGAGCAGGAACCCGACGCCGCCGTCCGGACGAGGCTCCAGCGGCTGCGGGACTGGGACACCACCACGGTCGTCCCGCTCCTCGTCCACCTGCTGGACCGGCGCGATCGCGGCGAGGCCACCAACGCCGAGCTGGCCAGCGCGATGCTGAGCGTCGAAAGCTACATCGTCCGTCGCGTCCTGTCGTACAAGGCGACGGCAGGGCTCAACCGCGTCCTGCTGCGCGCGGTCATTGACCTGCAGGGCAAGACCCCGGTCGATGCGGCGCTGCGCGCCTACCTGTCCGCGGGCCGAAGGTACTGGGCCACGGACGAGCAGATCCGGGACGCGGCGGACACCGTTCCCCTCTACTACTCGGGCCGCAAGGCGCAGCAGAAGCTCATCCTGCTGTGGCTCGAGGAGTCGTTCAGGAGCAAGGAGCCGGTCGACCCGGCGCCCCTGACGATCGAGCACGTGATGCCGCAGACGCCCACCCAGGAATGGCAGGACCTGATCGAGCCGGGGCTGCCTGAGGACGAGGACTTCGCGACCGCGCACGCCGCGGCCGTCCACACGCTTGGCAACCTAACCCTCACGGGCTACAACAGCGAGCTCAGCAACAACCCCTGGTCGTGGAAGAAGACCAAGCTGGCGACGAGCGGCCTGCACCTCAACATGGCAATCGCAGCGAATGACGAATGGACCCTGGAGGAGATCCGGGACCGAGGGCGCATGCTGGCGGAGCTGGCGATCACCCTGTGGCCGGGCCCTGACCCGGACAAGAAGTGGCAGCCGGAGAAGGAGGTCTGGTCCCGGCTGAACCTGGTCCTGGCCGAGCTCCCGGCGGGCACGTGGGCTTCCTACGGCGACGTCGCTGCCGTGATCGGAACCCATCAGGTTCCCCTCGGCCAGCGGCTTGCGACCCACGAGACGCCCAACGCCCATCGGGTCCTGCAGTCGTCGGGCACGATCTCGCCCTCCTTCCGCTGGACCGACCCGGCCCGCACCGAGTCGCCACGGGCCGTGCTCGAGGCCGAAGGGGTCATGTTCGACGAGAACGACCGCGCCAGCGTGGACCAGCGGATGACCGCAGCAGACCTCGCCACCCTGAGCGGCCTCAGTCCCGAGGCCGGCGACATCGCCGGCACTCTCGCTGGCGCGTCAGCCGATGCCGGCGGCCGGCTCGACAGCTTCATGGCCCAGCTCGATGCAGCGCAGGAGCCCCCCGTCGCCGATGCGGTCAAGGAGGTCCTTCGCGCCTGGGCAGACCTCGGGGGCACCGTCCACTTCGGCAGCGCCCAGCAGACCTCCTGCTTCCTGATTGCGCGCGATTCCGATGATCCGGCCGGCTCGCTGTGGCCCGTGACGATCTACCCGGCAGGCAAGCTGGAAGTCGTGTTCGAGTACATGTCGACCCGACCCCCGTTCGAC
>CAMDKQ010000333.1 GCA_945901095.1 Bifidobacterium breve | reverse complement strand
GGGGCGCACCTGCAGTACTCGGGAGTGGTGGGCGACGAGGCTGCGTTGTCGGTCGCGATCGCGACAGGTGCCAGTCGGGTCGTCATCGACGGAACTGACCGCGAATGGGCAAGCGCCGCGGTGAAGGCCCACGGCGATCGCGTGGCCGTCGGACTCGATATTCGTCAGGCTGACGTCTTCGACATTGCGGGCAGCCTCGAGCGCGCGGGGTGCAGCCGGTTCGTGATCTCCGATCAGGCTGAAAAGCACCACTGGAAGCACGGAGACCGGCACCTGCTCGCGGATTTTTGCTCACACACGAACCGTCCGGTGATGGCGCGAGGTGGTATCGGACACTTAGGCGACCTCCACGCACTGCATGAACTGGTCCCAAACGGCCTAGACGGCATTATCCTCGACGACGCACTCTATGACGGAGCGTTTACCTACTCCGAGGCAGTGGCGGCGGGGGCGGATCGCTTCGACATGTTCTTCTGGGGACCGCCGCAGTAGAAATCGCCCCTGAACGTGCACGTTACTGTCGCGAAACTCGCACGTTTGGGCGATTTCGCAACAGTAATGCGCACGCAGAGGTCCGGGTTCATTCGATTGGTCGAGAGGGCACATGCCAGTCACGCCATTGTCGCTCCTTGATCTCGCTGTCGTTGGACCCCGTGAGAGCGTTCGGGACAGCCTTCAGGGGAGCGTGCTGCTGGCACGGCGCGCGGAACAGTTGGGCTATCGCAGGGTCTGGTACGCGGAGCACCACAACATGCGGACGATCGCATCGTCGGCCACGGCCGTGCTCATCGCTCACGTGGCGGCCAATACCGAGCGAATCCGACTCGGCTCAGGTGGAGTCATGCTCCCGAACCACTCGCCGCTCGTCATCGCCGAGCAGTTTGGGACCTTGGCGGCGCTCCACCCCGGTCGCATCGACCTCGGGCTGGGCAGGGCTCCGGGCACTGATCAGGTGACCGTTCGTGCCCTCCGGCGTGATCCGCGAGCGGCTGAGTCCTTCCCGCAGGATGTTGTTGAACTGCAAGGGTTCCTCGGCGACGAGACCGTGGTGCCGGGGGTCAACGCGACACCGGGACGAGGCACCCACGTGCCTATTACGATCCTGGGATCGTCACTCTTCGGTGCACAGCTGGCTGCGATGCTCGGCCTTCCATACGCCTGCGCCTCACATTTCGCCCCGCAAGGTCTGCTCGACGCGGTCCGGATCTACCGCGAGCGCTTCGTCCCGTCAGAGCAACTTGCCGATCCACATGTGATGGCCGGGGTGAACGTGATCGTTGCCGAGACGCAGGAAGCAGCGCTCGCCGCCCGGGAGACGAGGCGCCGCGGGCTGGCTCGAGTGCTGTTCGGACGAGGCGGTGAGCCCCTTGACGACGATTCGATCGAGGCCGTGCTTGCCGGACCGCAGGGCAGGCACGTCGACGACATGCTCACCTACACGGCTCTGGGGACTCCGGAGATCGTGCGGGCCTACCTCAGCGAATTCAGGCGACACGCTGACGCAGATGAGCTCATGCTCGTGCACCACTCGGACTCGGTCGAAGGAAGGCTGCATTCACTCGAACTTCTCGGCGAAGCTGACAGCGCCATCACCTACTGATGGAGGTGCGGCCCGCTTGGCCGTCGGCGATTCGCGAGGAAGCCCAGACCGGAAGCGCTGAGGGCCGCAACTGCTCCGAGGGCCATGGCCCAGCGAGGGCCGGCGTGCTCGGCGACCAAACCCACGATTGGTCCGCCGATCGGCGTGCTGCCTATGAACGCAACGGTCCACAAGGCCATGACCCGTCCGCGCATCTCGGGGGACGCCGCCAATTGCAGGGCGGTGTTGCCGGCTGACAGGAACCAGATGCTCGCCGCGCCGACGGCCACGAGTGACAACGCTGCGACCTCGATGGTGGGGCAAATCGACGTAAGGAGCATGGTGGCGCCGAACGCGGCGGAGGCAAGGGCCATTGTGCCGACTCCGCTGGAGTGACGACCGGCACTCACGAGGCCACCGATGATGGCGCCCACGCCCATCGCCGCCGTGACGAGGCCGAGACTGTCGGCGCCCCCGTTGAAGGTGTCGGTAGCAAATACAGGGAGCACAACCTGGAACTCGTAGGTGAGTGTTCCGATGATCGCCATCATGAGCAGCGGTATCAAGAGTCTGTGATCGTGACGGACGTAACGCAGGCCCTCGCGCAACTGGCCGGGGCCACGGGGTATCGGCTCGGTGGGGCGAAGCTTGGCCCTGTCCATTCCCGCGTATGCGATAAGCGCTGCGCCGAAGCTTGCCGCATTGACGAAGAAGCACTCACCGACGCCGGCGGTTGCGATGATGATGCCAGCGAGCGCTGGCCCCACCGCCCTCGCGACGTTCACGAGCACGGCGTTGAGGCTGACCGCATTGCGCACGAGTTCGACAGTCACCATCTCGCGCACAAAGGCCTGACGTGCCGGGTTGTCCACTGCGTTGATGAGGCCGAGTCCGATTGAGAGCAGGACGATCCAGCCGAGCGACATCGCACCCATGATGGTGAGCACCCCGAGGGCGAGGGCTTGGACCGCGCCCGCAATCTGGGTGCCCATGAGGAGGTGCCTCTTGTCGAACCGGTCGACAAGCACGCCGGCGTAGGGGCCGAAAATGAGAACCGGCAGGGTCTGAAGGGCGATGGCGACACCGAGCCAGGTGGCGGAATGGGTGAGTTGAAGGATCACCCACGCAATCGCGACCGATTGCATCCAGGTGCCGCTGAGCGAAATTGCCTGGCCGAAGAAGAAGCGCCGGTAGTTGACTCCGGCGAGGGCGGCGAAGGTGCGATCCTGCCAGCCGCCGAATCCCATGGGTCAACCCTCACGGGCGCCGCCACCTGCGTCAATCGGCGATTGGCGCAGACCGGAAGGGGAAGTCAGAGGACCTATGCAAGAACCGCGGAGAGCTCGGCCAACCGCTGGCCGTCGATCGAGTACCAGACCCAGGTGCCGCGCTGCTCTCGATTGACCAAACCCGCCTCGGCTAGCACCTTGAGGTGGTGGCTGATGGTTGGCTGCGAGAGCCCGATCGGCGCGGTGAGGTCACACACGCAGGCTTCGCCGCCCGGACTGGCCTTGAGGAGCGAAAGCAACTGGAGTCGAGCGGGGTCGGCGACCG
>CAMDKQ010000332.1 GCA_945901095.1 Bifidobacterium breve | reverse complement strand
CGAGAACCCGTAGGCGTTGACGGCCTGGACTACGGGAGTGATGGAGAGGGGGCCCTTGATTATGGGCATCACAGCAGAGGTGGCACCCGCGGCTACGGTGACAGGACATGAGTCAGGCCCAGCGTGCACGACGTAGTGAGTGATCGGTGGGTTGGCAGCGGGCGCTGGCGCCCACGACACCTGAACACCGCCCTTGACGAGCATGGACGTGACGGAAACGGGTGGCTGAGGTGTCGCGAAATCCGTGGCACCAGCGGGAGCGCTGATGCAGGGCACGCCGAGGATCAGGCCGAAAAGGATCGCGGCTCGGGATCGAAGGGGTCTCAGGCTGTGACCATACTTGACTACTTGCGTCGAGTCTTTTCACCATGAGCCAGGAGAAAAACGACCTGCTCTTCACTGCCTCGCTTGCTGATGTCACGGTATCCACGAAGTCAACTTCATCGTCAAGTGTGGCGACGGAAACGTCGTGTTCCCATGAGGGGTCAAGCAGGGATTCGGCCGCGCCGATCGATGAGCCATCGGTTGACGAAGGCACCGAGCAGGATCGCGAAGGCAGCGAGCCAGACGCCGAGCATTGAAGTCACCAGCCCTGCTATGCCGCCGTACGTTTGATTCAGGCTCGGCGACAGCGTCGAGGTGCGCTCCCACAGGAGTTGGATGAGGAGCAGTGCAAGGGCGGCGAGTGCAGCGCCGGGCCAAAGGCTCCGGAAGGATATGGAGCGCCCGACGGCGAGCGCATGCAGGATCATGATGAGGGCGAAGGACAGGGCTACGGCACAGGCCATGCCGACAACCTGTTGGGTGAATGACCGCATGTCGATGGCGAAGGCGAGCAGACCTAGGACGATGATCGCTGCGAGCCCGGCAATCGAGGCGAGGATGCGAAGTGGCAGGAAGTGCGCCACTGGCAGGCCATAGCCGCGGCGCAGGCCACGCATGAGCATGGCCACGGCGGTCGAGATGGTCCATAGCGAGGTGACGACGAGCACGGCATCGAGGATGATCGAACCAGGGGAGGGACTGGCCACCGCCTCGAGTTGCTCGACGAGCAGATCGCCGAATGACCCGGGAGCCGAACCGGCGATCGCGATGAGATGCTCGGCGATGACCTCCTGGTCGGCGAACAGCCCGAGCACGTTGATCGCGACGAGTCCGGCAGGGCCGAAGGCGATGAGGAGCCAAAAGGCCGTGGCCGAGGCCGACTCGGTGATGCGCATCTCGCGGTGCCAGGCGGTGTAGGTGGCGAGCACGCCTTGCACGGTGGGTCGGGGGCGTGTCACCGTGACATCCTTCCACCACTGACGTGGCTTCTGTCCGGTGTCAGCCAAAGAGCCGAGAGAAGAACGATCCGCTCTTGGCCGCCGCTGCCTTTTCAGCGGCGGTGCACGTGCACCGCGCGTTCTTCGCAACTCCCTTCATGACCTGCTGAACGTGCTGGCCGCAGCCGGCCCAGGTGGTCTTCTTGCAGGCCTTGCAGGTTGCTTGGCGGCACATTCGGTCATCCAATCCTCGGGCAGCGACATCTTTCTTAGGGACAGCATACCCATAGGGGTATGTGACTTACGACAGGTTCCCCGGAGGGTAGAAGGTCCCGTGGAATCCGGCAGGAGTCCTCATCCGGCGGGGTTTACCTGTTCATCATGCACGGCGTACGACCCCGTGATGATTGAGGAGGACAACTGATCTTGTACCCAACTAGGAGGTCATGATGAATACAATCAAGAGAAATACGTTGCGAAATCTTATCGGAGTCGCTGTTGCAGGAGTCGCGCTGCCACTGGCGTTCGGTTCGGCAGCAAGTGCAGGCGCGGCCACGAGCAGTGCGAGGACCACGATGCTGCAGAGCATGGCGAGCGAGGAGAAGATGGCGCACGACGTCTACTTGACCCTCGGTGACGTTTACACGACGAGGGTCTTTGACAACATCACGAACAGCGAGACCCAGCACGAGTCCTCGCTCCTGACGCTCATGCGCGCCTACGGCGTCGCGGATCCGAACGCGGGCATGGCTGTTGGCGAATTCGCGAGCGACGAATGGGAGAGCCTCTACGACACACTGGTGGCGAAGGGGAAGGTGTCCTTGAAGGCCGCGGGGGGTGTGGGTGTCACGATCGAGAAGATGGACATCGCCGATCTCGATCAGGCGCTGGCTGCCAACCCGGCCGCTGAAATCTCGAGGGTTCTCGAGAGTTTGCGAGCCGGCTCCTCCCGACACCTCGCAGCGTTCGAGCGAGTGGTGTCAGGCCGCACCGGGGCCGGTATGGGTGCAAGTCGATAGCTGGACTACTGCGCGATCCGAACAACAGTTCGCTCATTGGTGATCTTGCCGGCAATCAGTCCAATGGCGCCGGTTGCACCGAGATAGACACCCGTTCCCCCGGTCACGACGAGAGTCCTCGTGGGGCTTCCTGCCCCGGTTGGACCCTCGTCGTATGCGACCGCCCGAATCGTCCCTCCCCGGAGACTGAAGGTGTAAACGCCGAAACTCCGCCGAAATCCCTCAGCTTCGGGAAGGGCGAAGGACGAGACGAACAGGCTTGCCGAGGTACCGACCACTTGCTTGGTTCCACGGGCGAACTGCGATGCGGTAGCACCGGCATAGATGACAGTCGCGTCAGCGAGATCTAGGCCACCAAACGTCTTGTAGGTGCGGTCCTGGCTGAACTTCACCGGAACCGGGGGCAGGCTGGTGTCGTTGAGCAATCGCAGGGTGACATCGGCGGCCGTCTTCGACGTGCAATCTGTGACGGCCTCGCCGCGCACTCCAGCGTAAGCACCGGTGCCACCCAGGATGATGTCGGTGAACTTCGTTGGCCAGGCGGCGCCCGTGCGGTACTGGGAGAAGGCCGCGACAAGCACTGATCCACTGGGGAGGTCGTAGCGGCACAGCCATGAGTCAAGGCCGATCCCGCCCGTTCGTGACTGCGCGAGTTTGCCGTCACCGCAGGTGAATGTGCCGTCCTCGCCCTTCATACGAAGCCGACCCTGTGATCCGTCTTGTGACAACGTGTTCACGTCATTCGTTACCTGCCCTGAACTCGTGACACTCACGAGGCGCTCAAAGCTGATGGTGGTCGCCTGCTCAGGATCGATGCCGATGTTCGGCATGAGATTCCAGGTGAGCTTCAGTACACCGGCGGCGGCCGGC
>CAMDKQ010000331.1 GCA_945901095.1 Bifidobacterium breve | reverse complement strand
CGTGGGGCGTTGCAGGTGGCGGCTGAGATCCCGGCATCTGTCGTCAAGCAGGACGCCGCCGACTTCGTGAGCGCTATCGAACTCGAATCGGGCAGCACCACGGTGCTGTGGCACAGCTCAATGTGGGTGTACCTCGACGAGGGGTCACGAAGTCGCATCATTGAGCAGATCATGCGACTTGGTGCGAAGGCGACGCGCGAGGCGCCCCTGTGGCATGTGGCCTGGGAGCCGATGGCGGAGGACAGGGATCGTCACGACCTCACGGTGCAGGTGTGGGACGGTGGCCCGGGATCGGGAACAGTCCGCAGGGTGGCGACCGGGACGACCCATGGCCGTCAGGTCACGCTCACAGCAAACGACGACGTGGGGGACCGGGGTTAGGCCTCTGAGTAGACCGCTGACGGGTCGTGTCCGTAGAAGGCGGTGCGAGCATCGCGGCGCTCATGGGCCACGAGCTCCTCGGCCGCTGCGTAATCTGCGTCGATAGGCGCTGACTCGACCCGCGTGATGCCGTGGTTGGCCTCGATCCAAGCCTCAAGCACCGGTCCGGACTCGAAGGAGTTGATGAGGCAGTAGCGCGGCTGCGATCCGGTATGCCACACCGAATGCCACATCCGCTCCGAGTCGACGACGAGTTGCGCACCAGCCGGAAGACGCAGTCTGGTCTCGGTGCTTGGGTCGCGAACGTCCTCGCGCAGCACCATGATCGAGTCGGGGTTGTCGGTGAGTTGCATGAAGTTACGGATGACCCAGCCCTCGCCGCCCGGGTTCAACCGGTTGTTGTCGTCGAGGTGGGAGTTGTAGAGGCAGTCGGCGTAGGTGTTTGGCTGCAGTTCGATGACGCGGCTACGTCCGACATTCGCGCCCGGTGCCTGGGCACGTGCCGCGAGAGTCGGGGCCTTCGCGACCTGCGACGGGATCCACACGCCGTCCTTGTCGGCCTTCGGCGGGTTGGCGTGCCAAAAGCCGTTGCACTCGATCTCGCCATGGGCACTGGCGATTGGCGCGAATCGGGTGTCGCCTGAGGACTTCCAGTCGACGTATTCCAGGGTCAGCCATTCGGCGGGGTCCATGACACCCCCATAGGAATCGAGGACGACGTAACCGGTTTCGTCGAGAATGGGCATGCGATAGTGCGACATTGTCTGCCTCCCACGTGGGTGTGCGCCCATTGTCTGCCCGTGCGGGGGAGATGATCGCCGACGAAGGTCCCTTATTGCCGGGTCATTGGTCCCGCAGGGGACGGTTGGGCGATTCGGGTGTCCCTTGCCCACATTTAGTCAGGACCGTAGACTAACGACATGATTGTGGCCGCTCGTCATCACGTGATCGGAGCCATTCCGGGCGATGGGATAGGACGGGAGACGGTTGCGGCGGCACGACGCGTCCTTGACGTGGTCGCGGAAGGAGCCGGGTTCGGTCTTGAATTGCGTGAATTTCCGTGGGGTTGTGACCACTACCTTGCAACTGGCGCGATGATGGACGAAGAGGGAATCGCGTTGCTCTCGGAGTGCGACGCGATTCTTCTCGGTGCGGTCGGCCGCCCCGATGTGGCCGATCACATCTCGCTGTGGGGGCTGCTGATCCCGATCCGGCGCAACTTTGACCAGTACGTGTCGCTGCGACCGGCGAGACTCCTCCCCGGTGTCGAGAGCCCACTCTCCCCTGCGAAGGCGGGCATCGACGTCGTCATCGTCCGAGAGAACACCGAAGGCGAGTATTCAGAGATCGGGGGGCGAATGTTCCGGGGCCAGCCCGGTGAACTTGCGGTTCAGGAGGCAGTCTTCACCCGGGTTGGTATCGAGCGGATCGCCCGCTATGCATTCGAACTTGCACGTGGCCGCTCCGGCCGGGTGGCATCAGCGACGAAATCCAATGGAATCGTCCACACGATGCCCTTCTGGGACGAGGTCGTGGCGGAGGTTGGAAGCGAATATCCCGATGTCGAACTCACGAGGTACCACGTTGACGCACTGGCGGCCCTCCTTGTCCTGGACCCTGCACGCTTCGACGTCGTACTTGGCTCCAACCTCTTCGGTGACATCCTGTCCGACCTGACTGCGGCCCTTGCGGGGAGTATCGGAATCGCACCCTGCGGGAACCTCGACCCGAGTCGACGACACCCGTCCATGTTCGAGCCGATCCACGGTTCGGCGCCCGACATCGTGGGCCGGGGCATCGCAAACCCGTTGGGCCAGATATGGAGCGCGGCAATGATGCTCGAGCACCTTGGCGAGGTGCATGCGGCGGCGGGAATCGAACGTGCGATCGAGGCGGTGCTTGCGGCGGGCATCAGAACCCCAGATCTCGGCGGAGGCCACGGAACAGATGAGGTCACCGACGCCGTGATCGAGTCGTTCATCTCCGCGGAGACGCGGGAGTGAGCGAGGCGTTCGCCGGCTTCAGTGAGGCTTGGCTAGATGTCGGCGACGTGTCCATCCACGTCCGCACCGCTGGTACGGGGCCCGCGCTCCTTCTCCTTCATGGCTATCCGGAAACCATGCTCATGTGGAGGGATGTCGCGCCCGTGCTTGCCCGCGATTTCAGTGTCGTGGTCACCGACCTGCGCGGATATGGACAGAGCAGCGCGCCGATCGACGACGAGGAGCACCGCACTTACAGCAAGCGCGCGATGGCCGCCGACCAGGCCGCGGTCATGTCGGAGCTTGGCCACGACGTATTCGGGGTCGCCGGTCACGACCGAGGCGGCAGAGTCGCTCATCGTCTCGTTCTCGATAATCCGTCACGGGTGCAGCGGATAGCAGTCCTCGACATTGTCCCGACGCTCCACATGTTGGCCAATGTCGATCGCATGATGGCGCAGGCCTACTTTCATTGGTTCTTCCTCTCGCAGCCAACCGATCTTCCTGAGCGACTCATCAATGCTGACCCGCACGCCTGGGTGGCAAGTAGATTCCACGGACGTCACCGGGGGCCTCAGGCCGTCTCGCCCGAAGCTATCGCCGAATACTCGGCGATCTTCGAAAACCCGGCACACGTCTCGGCAACGTGCGCCGACTACCGTGCCGCTGCATCCATCGATCTCGTTCACGATCAATCGGATGTTGACCTCGGACGCCGAATTCAGGTGCCGTTGCTGGCCATGTGGGGAGCCTCGAGTTACGTGGGCCGTGCATTCGACGTCGTTCGCGTGTGGCAGGAGTATGCAGACGC
>CAMDKQ010000330.1 GCA_945901095.1 Bifidobacterium breve | reverse complement strand
GCTGTGGCGGGAATTGCGGGAATCGTCGGCCTCAGTTCGGTCGTATGGGTGCATCACATGTACATGACCGGTTGGGCTCCCTCGGCGGGATACCCCTTTATGCTGTCGACGGAGTTGATCTCTATCCCGTTCGGCTTCCTGGTGCTCGTCATGCTCGGCACGATGTGGCGCGGCAAGGTCTGGAGCAGGCTGCCGATGATGACTGTCTACGCGGTGCTTTGGTGCAACATTATTGGCGGGATCACCGGGGTCTACCTCTCCGATGTCCCGGTGGACCAGTACATGCACGGAAGTATGTTCGTCGTCGCCCACTTCCACTTCATGCTCATGGGCGTGGGCCTCTTCGGCGCCATCGGTACCATCACCTACTGGTTCCCGAAGATGACCGGAAAGATGCTCAACGAGCGTATCGGTTCGATCGGCTTCTGGCTCGCCTTCTTCGGCTTCCAGGTGACGTTCGGATCGATGTTCGTTGCCGGGCTTCAGGGCCAACCCCGTCGGGTGCTCCAGTTCGACAACGCCTTCGATATCTCCAATTGGATCTCGACCATCGGCGCCTACATGATCGGTGTGGGCATGCTCATCTTCCTCTACGCGATCATCACCTCTTGGCGAACCGGAACCATCGCGCCGGCCAACCCATGGGGATCCAAGACCCTCGACTGGCAGACGGAAACGCCGGTGCCACTGGAAAACTTCCCGGTGTTGCCGGTCGTGACGAGCGACCCATACGGGTACGGGGTCCCTGATCCGTACGACTCGATTGAACGGAAGATGACGGACGAGAACGTGAAGGTGGGTGCCTGATGAGTACGACGACAACCTCCTCCGCGCAGAAGGTTCCGAGGTCGGCTACGACGGGTGAACCGGTGACGATCACGGCGCGCCGCAATCGCATGGGCATCTGGTTGTGCATCGTCTCGGACGCGACCGGAACGGTCGCACTGCTTATCTCGTACGTGTACCTCTGGTCGCTCAACGTCAATAGTGCATGGGCCCCGCCAAAGGATACTTTTGCGCCGGAC
This sequence comes from Bifidobacterium breve, assembly GCA_945901095.1. Taxonomy (GTDB): domain Bacteria; phylum Actinomycetota; class Actinomycetes; order S36-B12; family S36-B12; genus WLND01. The sequence continues at coordinate 2,152 of CAMDKQ010000330.1, read as the reverse complement.
CTCCCCTTCTGGCTCATTGTCTCCGGGATCGTCCTTGCCGCCGCCACCATGTGGTGGGGAGTGCGCGGAATGGCAAAGGGGCGTCGCTGGCAGTTGATCATCGCCTCGGCGCTTTCGTCGATCATCGTGCTCGTGACATTCGTCGGCCAAATTGTCCAGCTGTCGACCTTTCCCTTTGCGATCACAGATGGGGCCTACGCCTCAGCGACCTTCTGGCTCTGCATTGCGACGGCGATTCACCTGTCCGTCGTGCTCTTTCTCACCGTCGCGATCCTGAACCGCACCCGGGCTGGTCTCTTCACGCAGAACAACCATTCGCATGTGCGGCTCGTCGCCATGTGGATGACCTGGGTGTGCGTGGCGGTCCTCCTTGGGGCAGTCGTCACCACGACGATGAAGGTCAGCCCGAACACGAACAGTCCGACATTCGGTACGTTTGCCGACTGAACGATTGGCTGACCGAGTCATTGAACGATTGAGGGACCTGGCATGACGGCGGTTCACCGAGCGCCGGGCGGCACGCCTTGGGGTTCCCGACTCTGGTGGGGCATGCCGGTCCTGATTGGCATCCTGTGGATCGGTGGACTGACCTCCGCGGTGAGGTATCCGGGGCTTCCGAGTCCGCCGGATATCACCTATTGGCTGCTTCCTGCCACGCGATACGCGCGCGACATTGCCGCTGCACTGACCGTTGGCGCTGTGCTCGTGGGCGGGCTCGTCGTGCCGGGTGGTTCGTCGCGCGTACTCGGATGGGCCATTCGATGGGCTGCCGGTTGGTTGATGCTCGTTGTCCTTGGGCTTGTCCTCACCAGGTCCGAGGTGGAGGCGTTGTCGCCGCTCGAAGCACTGTCGCCCAACAGTCTCATGCCTCTCCTAGTGAACGAAATCGTCGGGCGGGTATTTGTGGGTCAATTCCTCGCCCTGATGGCCGTGATGGGGCTTGCGTGGGCTCTGCGGGCCAACCGTGGGCGCAGAGAACTCCTTTCCTGGACCTGTGTTGTGCTTGCAGTGTCCGCTGCCGCTGCACCGGCGTTCGTCGGGCATTCCGGCTTACATGACTCGCACGTGGCCGCAACCGTGAGCTTGCTCGTTCACATTGCGGCCGTGAGCCTGTGGGTTGGTGGACTCGTTGTCGTTGTCGCGCTGCTCCGCGTGGAGCCGGAAACCTCAATGGTCGTGCTCCAGCGTTTCAGCTTGATGGCGCTGTGGTGCGTGGTCCTCATCGCGGAGACGGGCCTGCTCAACGCCTCCCTGCGCCTCACGTTGCCGAGCGAGTTCGTCGGAACCCTCTATGGGTCGGTCATCATCGGCAAGGCCGCGCTGCTTGGTTGGCTCGTTAGCTTTGGCTACCTCCAGCGGCAGGTGTTGATGGGGACCGTTTCGGCCCGTGGGCTTCTCGCGCGCTATGCGGTGTCGGAGTTCTTCATCATGGGCGTGGCGATTGCGCTGTCGATCGTGCTGGCGAGGGTTGGGCCAGCCCCGACTGGGGCGGCAACCGGAGGCTACTCACCGATCGCCCTTTCACTGCTCGGGGTCGCCGTGCCGATGCTCATCGTGCATCTCCGCGTGGTGCTACGAGGTGTCGGCCTGCCTAGCGATCGACGACCGTGGCGGAGGGCCGATGGATCGCAACCCAGAGCCCTCGACTGGCTGCGTGGTCACTCGGAGGTGCCTGCGGTCCTCCTTCTTGTTGCCGCGGCAGACATTGCCGGGCTGCAGGCCCTGAATTCGGTGTTTGGCATCGAATTGGGCACCATCGTGGGGGTGATGGTCATCCTCGGCGCAGGCTGGCTCTGGGCGGAGTGCCTAGTGTCCAAGCAGGCCGTTGCCGGGATCCTCGTGGTGATGGTGGGCTGGCCGGTGGTGATCTGGGTCAATGGTCTTGGCCAGACTTCGGGCGGTGGAGCAGGATTCAGGATCACGATCGCCACCATTGTCGCCGTCGAAGTACTGCTGGGCGCCCGGCTCGTCAAGACGATGCAGGCAGCCAACGTCGTCAGTTCCGGGGTTTCGTCATCACGTACGTTGGTGCCATGAGCGGCGACAGCACGCCAGGCCCCGAGTCGCCGGAGCCACGACGCGTTCGCGGTGGATGGCGGGATGTTTGGCAACTGCACATCCCCCTCGTCCTTGTCCTCTCCCTGTGCACCGT
>CAMDKQ010000329.1 GCA_945901095.1 Bifidobacterium breve | reverse complement strand
CGTTCGCTGGTGCAACTCCGGACCGCTTTGCCGAGCGAATCGAATACCTGAATGAGCGAATTCGGGCCGAAGAGTCGACCGCAGGCCCCACCCGTGCGATCACCGAATCGATCATGGCAACGGCTGACCTCGATGCCAGCTTCAATCAGGGCCGATACCGGCGGCGCGCAGCAGGAGTGCTCCTCGCTGGCATCGCCACGCTGATGCTCGTCCACGGCGAGCAGAGCTTCGCCCAGCGCTGGGTCTTCGCACCCGCAGTCGTCGCACTGACGATCACGGCGGTCCTGTGGATCACACTGTCCCGAGCCGGGGCGAAGGACAGGTTCCAGCAGTCGAGGGCCCTCGCCGAGGGTGCACGGGTGCAGTCAGCCTGGCTCGCGGCAGGCGTCGGCGCCTGCCCATCCGACTCGTTCCTGCAAGGGCAGCCCGACGTCGGGTGGATCCGGCGAGCACTTCGAGCCGCCTGGCTGCTAGACCATACCGACGCAGCGGCAGCATCCGACCCGGCTGAGAGCGCCCACGCATGGATGCAGGGGCAGGTTGACTACTTCGAGGGATCGCAGGGCAAGGTGGGCGCGATCGGGCGCAACCGTGCGAAATCAAGGCGTTACAACTCCCTCATCGTGGCGGGGCTCATCGTCGCCATCCTCGGCGTGGTACCGGACGCTGTCCGATTCATCAGTGGGGCGAGCATTGCCGCACCACTCATCGCAGTTGGACAGGCAGCATGGGAACTCGGTCTCGCGACAGCCGCCGCCGCGGCCGCGTACCGCCACCTTCTCGCCTTGGGCGAGACTGACCGGCAATACCGAGCGGCCGCTGCCACCTACTGTAAAGGGCTTCTCGACCTCGCTCGCCAACGCACAGGGGCCTCTGCTCACATGCGAACGCGTGCGATCGTCGAAATGGTGGGCCGTGAGGCCCTTCGCGAAACCGCAACTTGGCTAACGCTCAATCGCGACAGATCCGTCAGGCCGATCTGAGGGTTGCGAGTACAGGGTGTCCACCTCACCCAAGGGATCAACGTCAGGTAGCGAATTCGGACCTGAATGGGCCAAGAAAACGGCGCTCAGGGGACCAATCGGAAATTGCGAACACCACATCCCGGAACTCCTCATCGTGCCTGTACTCCAGCAGGGAACGAAATTCTGCTGCAGTCTGCACCGGATCATTACCGAACGCTCCACAACCCCAAGCACCAAGCACCAAGGTGTCGAAGCCGTAACCACGGGCGGCGCTCAGCAATCGGTCAATCCGGCTGGCCATCAGGATCGAGGATCTCGGCTGTCCGACCCGGGGTTGCACCGGCGCCGCGCAACTAATGAAACTGCAGATCCACGGCTCGCTCAGCACAGGCCCGTCATCCGTGCGGAATACCGGCACATCAGGAGACAGGATCATCCAGTCACTCGACTCGTAATCCTGGCGATCACGGTGCGCCTCATACATCGGATCACCGTCCAAGGTGGCGTGCAAGGCGCTGCTTCGACACAGCGACTCCTCCTGCGCTATCGATCCACTGAGAAACCCGCCGCCTGCCACTACTCCATTCGCCATATTGAGGACAAGTGGCCGCGCTCCTGTTGTCACAAGGACTCGCGCAGCGTTGAGTGTCGTGTCGTTGGCAACCGTGACGCGTGTGAACGGAAATCGTGGAGCATCACGGATCGGAAGGGGGGCCAGCGGCGGAATGCTGACCTTGCTCGCGATAGCGCGGGCGACTTGCGCCGACCAGTCCACCTGCTTCCCGTCATTCAGAAGGTAATAGCCCATTTCTGCGGCTCTCACAGCTTCGTGTCCCAGTTCGGCTGCATAGAGCCTGTCAATCTCCAGCTTTCGGCGGCAGGCGTCGGCCATGGCATCCGTGTCCTGACATGGTTGCGTCACAATAGGCATCGCTTAGCCCACTTCCTGCTCTATGCACATCAATGAGCGAACCTGATGCACATCAATCCTGGCGATCAAACCCATGAACCGATCATCACATTCCCACGCTGGCCACTTTCTTTAGAACTGCGCAGGCGAGTGACGTCATCCTGCGAACGTGGAGGAGACCCACGGCCGCCAACTATTGCTCGTGTGGGACGTGAGTATGGGTTTGGCAGTGCTAGAGAACGCATTCGTCATGCCTCTCAATGGACTCCGCGAGGGCCGCCAGGTCAATGAGCGCTTCCCTGATCTGGTCGCGCAGCTCCCATGAGGGCCTGGCCGAGGACGGGTCGCCACTCTCGTCCACCTCGGCAAACAGTTCCTCGTAGGCGTCACAGGTCTTCGTCAGAGTGGATACCGCGGCTGCCCGCCGCTCATCCATCGTGCCCTCAGCCGAACCCGCAACGTTCGGGTCGGGCATCGGCGCCCCCGGGTCCACTTGGATTCCTGACCTGATCCAAGGGGCCAGATGGCTATGCATCCCTTGCTCGGACCCAAGGTCCATGAGCCGGTGATAGGCCCGCAGTGGGTCAAGGTTGCCGCCGGTGTTCACCTCGACAAGCGCTACCGCAAGGCTCTCCATGATCACCGCGGGGAGGTCAGCCCTCAAGGTCGAATGCGAGGCGAGGAGCGGGAACGGGAAGGAGACCGTGCCATTGGCTTCTGGGCTCCAGACCCCGGCACGCCACCCACTGCCCCGCTCTTCCTCGATCGTCCGCTGGCCCAATAATCCCGCCAGGAACCATCCGCGAAGCATCTCGCCAAGCCTGACTTCGCCCACCGGAATGAACTCCACCAGCGGCCTCGAGCGCCTCTGCGACCAGAACATATCCCTACTCGATGCGTGATCACGGGTGCGCTCCCAGCTCTCGGCGATCGGCCGCATGAGATTGTCGAAGACCATCGGCATCATCGCCGTGCTCGTCATCATAAGGATGCTGATCGAGTCGACCGCATCCGTCGCGAACCAGCTATCCGACTGATGATCGGTCCAGAGCCCGGCGTTGACGAGCGCTGCCTTCATGCGGCCGCGGACGGGGTGTCCAGAGGCGAAAGGAATCGTCGAAACCAGCGCGCTGTTGCCCCCGCTGACATTGGGGTGGACGACCGACACGACTGATCGGTTCACCTTCACGAAGGGCTCTGATCGAGCAAGTGCCTCTGTGAATGCCGCGACGAGCGCATCCTGCCGCGCGAGGCGCTGCTCCGGGGTTCCGGAATCGACAAAGTCCAGCAACCCTTGGCGAAGGAAGGTGCCAAGACCACCTG
>CAMDKQ010000328.1 GCA_945901095.1 Bifidobacterium breve | reverse complement strand
AGAGTCACCATCGTGGGGACTGATGGGAGCAATCGCTCCATTCGGATTTCGATCGCCTGCGCGCTCATCGCAATGATCGCGGGCGTCACCGCAATCTGGGCCGCCAACGATGCGTCGTGGCCGGATGCCTCAACGCTCGTGAAGGTGGCTTTCAGCGACACCATTGCACCCCTTGCCGTGGCAATCGATCCCGGATTCGACCTCGGTGGTGGCCAGGAGCATTACGACGGGGTCTACTACTACGCAATTGCCCTAGACCCGTTCGCGCTCGGGCCGGCCCATGAGCTCATTGACATGGCGGGCTACCGCTACGGCCGGCCCATGCACGGCTGGCTCGCGTCGATGCTCAGTTTTGGGAATCACTCGCTCATTCCAGAGGCTTTTTTCTGCCTCTCGCTCATTGGCCTGGCACTCGTCGCATTCGCCGCCAGCCGCCTGTGCGTTCATTTTGGGCGGACGCCCTGGGGCGGGCTCGTCATCGCAATGAGCCCGGGCGTGCTCTTCGCCGCAACGGTCTCAACGACCGAGACCATGGGCGCAGCACTAGCCATCTGCCTTGTCCTCGCCTGGGTACGCCGGTGGCCGACGTGGTCAATCGCCCTCATTGCCATCCTGCTCAGCCTGTATCGCGAGCAACTTGTCCTCGTCATCATCGGGCTCCTCCTCTTCGAAGTCATCGATCGAATCCGCAGCCGCACCTGGCCAGGGCGTGACGAGATCCGGCGTGCTGGAGCGCTACTCGCCGGGCCAGCTGCTCTCGCCGCGTGGCTGCTCTACGCCCATGCGCAGTTCGGCACCTGGCCCATGCCCGATGACCCGGGCAACCTCAGCCTCCCGCCAATGGGCTGGATCGAATCCTTCAGGGTGGCCTACGGAAGCCAGAACACTGGCAACCTTGTCGACCATCAGATCGGTAGCACGACCCCGCCGTACCTCATTGCGCTTGCTGTTCTTCTGCTCGCCGCGCTGTGGGCCGCCCGCAGGGTCCGGACGCCCCTCGACACCATTCTCATCCTTCAGGTCATCTTGATGGCTAGCCTCGGCTGGCGAACGCTGGTGTTCCCGCACGAGATGTACCGGATACCGTCGCTTGCGATTCTCGCCGCGCTCGCTGTCCTCCTGCTGCCAGGGGGCCTGGCGTCAGTCGCGAGTTGCCATCGCCAGACCCAGTGACTCGATGAGCGACGAGGCAGTCACCGGCCGACCCTGCGCCCCTGCCAGATTGCCCGCCCGCCCATGCAGCCAGCACGCAGCCGCCGAAATTCGCGCAGCGTCGTCTACCCCGTGGATACCCCCACGAGCCTGCGCCTGCGCTAGAAGCGCGCCGATAATGCCGCTCAGCACATCGCCGCTGCCCGCGGTTGCGAGCACGGGACCGCCTTCGACATCAACGAAGGAGATGCCGTTTGGAGCGGCAATAATCGTGCCCGGGCCTTTGAGCACGACAACAACGCCTTGCTGCCTGGCCATCGCGAAAGCAGCATCAAGGCGTCCCACCCCGTCAACAACGCCTCCGAGGCGGGCGAACTCGCCGTCGTGGGGCGTGAGAATAGTGACGGCGCCCCGCTCGCGCACGAGCTGTTGCAGCCCTGCGCTTCCAGCAAGGATCGTGAGCGCCCCGGCATCGAGCACGACCGGAACGCTTGTTCGCAGGCACGCCTCGACTGCGTCATGATCGCGATCCCCGGGGACGAACCCAGGCCCGCAGACCCACGTGGTCACCCGTGGGGCATCGACTCGCTGGCTGGCAACAACCTCCGGGTGCTGCGCTACGACCATGCGGGCAACCCCATCGGCCCGGTCGAGGTACTGCACCATGCCGACCTGGCCGCGCATTGCCGCCCCAACACAGAGCAGGGCCGCCCCCGGGTATTCGTCACTGCCCGCAGCGACTCCGACGACCCCTCGGCGATACTTGTGGTCACTAAAGTCCGGGCCCGGGATCTCAGCCTCAACATCGCCCTGGCGCATGGCTCGTATTGCCGGCACGCCAAGGGAATCGGCGATACCGATGTCGATGAGTCTCACCTCACCCGACAACGCCTTACCTGGAGCGATGAGATGCCCCGGCTTGAATGCTCCGAACGTCACGGTGAGGTCTGCGTCGAAGGCCACGCCGAGAACCTGACCGGTGTCGGCATCGACCCCGCTCGCTAGGTCAACTGACACTCGGATGCCCTTGGCCGAGTTGAGGAACGGAACAATCTCCGCAGCAAGACCTCTCAGGGCTCCCGTCGCACCGATACCGACGAGTCCGTCAATGATGACGTCGGCGTCGTCGACAAGCGACAGTGAATCGGCTGGGTCCCAAACAGTAAAGCGACCACCCGATCTCCTCAGCGCCGCCAAGCCCTGAGGATGAACCGCTGATGTGGTGCCGATCGCATCGACCCGCATACCTCGGCGAACAAGGAGTGCGCCAGCGAAAAGGGCGTCGCCACCGTTGTTGCCAGAACCAACGGCGATGACAACTCGGGTGCCGACAATGGATCCGGCGAGCATTCGCAGGATCACAGACGCGAGGCCTGTCGAGGCCCGCTCCATCAGCACGCCCGACTCGAGTTCGTCAGCGTGAGCCTGCTCCGCGGCGATAACCCCCGCGACCCGGTATGCATTGATCACGACACAACCCCCTCCGCCACGACGTAGGCGATGGCATGGCCGCCATCGTGGCTGAGTGAGAGGTGCCAGCGGCTGATGCCGAGCGCCCGGGCCGCATCATCGACCGTTCCGGTGATCCGCAGGTTCGGATTGCCGTGCTCATCGGTCGTGACCTCGCAGTGATGCCACTGCAGACCATGGGTGCGCACGAGCACCTTGGCCACCGCTTCCTTGGCCGCAAACCGCGCAGCGAGCGACTGAGCGCTTCGGCTGCGGCCATCGCCGGCTTGCGACTCGTCCGATGTGAAGATTCGATCGACGAAGCTGGGGGTACGTTCAAGGACCGCGGCGAATCGCGTGATGTCGACGATATCGACCCCGATGCCGACGACCGAGGTGGGCAGGTGCTCCATCACCTACTCGACGGTGACGGACTTTGCCAGGTTGCGTGGCTGATCGACATCGTGGCCCTTCGCGGTCGCCATCTCGCACGCGAACACCTGCAACGGCACTGTCGAAACGAGTGGCTGCATCAGTGTCGGCACGACCGGCACTCGGATGACATGGTCGCTAAAGGCAGCGATCTTCTCGTCACCCTCCTCGGCGATCGCGATGATGACGGCGC
>CAMDKQ010000327.1 GCA_945901095.1 Bifidobacterium breve | reverse complement strand
CGGATGCGGTGCGCTCGCTCTGCGGGGCTTGGCTCCGCCTTGAGCAGCAGCCCGGGGATTGCGCCGATGCTCATGAGGTGTGTCACGTCGAAGCGGGCGGCCGCATCCCAGAACCGCGAGACGCTGAACCTGCGCATGACGATCAGTGGCGTGTCGCGCAGCACGGAGATGAGCAGGAGCCATAGTGGGTCGCCGTAGTGGAACTGCAGGGGACAGAGCATCCGGTCGGTGCCACTGAATGGCAAGGTGCGCAGGAATACGTCGGCGTAGCGCAGCGGCTCGTCGTGGGTGAACGCCAGCGCTTTCGGCAGGCCAGTCGTACCTGACGTGTACCCGATGCTGATGACGTCCTGTGTGGTTGCCGCCGGGTCGTCGAGCCGGCGGCCCGGCAGGGAGCCGTATGCGTCCAGACCATGGGGCTCGGGTGCATCCGGATCGACGCGAAGAACGGTGATCTGATCGCCCAGGACTCGCTCGAGGACGTCGGCGGCCGGAGCGTCCGCGATAGCCAGGGTCAGCGAACGATCAGCAGCGATGTGCTCGGCCTCCACGTCACCGGCGTTCGGACCGAACTGCACCACTACTGCCCGCAGCGACTGCAGGGCGTAATAGGCGATGAGGAACTCCGCCCGGTTGCCGACGGCCAGGCCGACCTCGTCGCCCGGGCCGATGCGGGTGGCCAGGCCGGCCGCAAGGCGCTCGGTGGCATTCAGGAAGTCGGCGCACGAGAGCTCGACGCCGTCGTCGAAGATCACCATGGGACGGTCGCCACCGGCGCGCAGGTGAGGCGCCATCTGTCGCAGCAGCGGCTCCCGCTGCACCTCGGTGAAGGCGGCCGGCATGTCGAGGGGCCAGACTGGGGGAGAGGGCAGGGTTGTTGTATCTGGCATAAGGGCTCCCTGATCAGTCCGCAGCATCGGGAATGACGATCCGCTGCCCGAGGATGACGAGTTCCGACCAGTCGCCGTGCGACGAGATGATGTCGTTGCTCGAACTCATGACACGGACCGTGTCCTCCACTGAGATGAGCACGGGTGTGGTGATCGCGGGCTCCAGCGAATAGAAGGAGTTCTCCGGCACGACCTCGGTGGGGTCGCTCTCAGCCCACAGCAGGTGGTGCTCATGCGGATGCAGGCCGATGGCGTGGCCGAGGAAGTACGACGTCCAGTCCTCAAGGCCGGCCTCACGCATCTCGGCTAGGTACATCTCGTAGACGCCGAGTGACGTCATCCCCGGCCGGATTCCCATCATTGTCCGAAGGTGTGTCGACTGCATCTTTCGGTAGGCGTCCGACACCTCCGCGCGGACGGGTGTCGCGGCAACCATGCGCTGTACGTCACCGAAGTAGCCGTTCACGGTGCATCCCATCTCGATATTGATGAGCTCCTCCGGCCTGATGGGCACATCGCGAAAGGCCATTCGCAAGGCATCGTCACCCCAGCGCAGCGCCAGCCAAGAGACGGTGTCCGCGCCGTGGTGCACCACCGCCTCGCACAGCCGGTGGGCGAACTCGCGCTCGGTGACCCCCACCGCCGACTCGGCGATGGCGTCGGCGAGGCCCCGCTCGAGTGCCTGCGACGCCAGTAGCAGGTTGACTGCCTCCTCTGGGGTCTTCTCATGTCGAATGCGCGTGAGCTCAGTGTCGATGCCGCGAAAGCTGACCTGCGGGAATTCGCGGCGAAGGGCGTCGGCGACAGCCATCGGCATATGCTCGACCTCGGCGCCGATCCGCGCGCTGCCGAGACCAAGTTCGCCCACGAGGCTGACTAGGGCGTCCACCGGCCACTGGGGGTGGACGAAGAACCTGACATCGATCCCGTCGCGCACGGAGTCGAAGATGTACGGGTCGTACCAGTCGGGACTGAGCAGGATCCGTCGCGTCGGGGTCCAGACGACCCAGGTGCGCTCCTCGGCTCCCCATCCCGCCACCGGAAGGTCGACACCGCTGAGATGGCGAAGCGTCGCCCGAGTGTAGCCAAGGATCGCGTCAAGCCCGAGTTCGGCGAGCAGACTGTCCGTGTGCTCTTCGACCATCGTCATAGGATTCTCTTTCGTTGTGCGGCACTCCGCGCGAACAGGCTGGATCGTCGGTTACCGGTGCCGAATGACGGCGGCTCGTGGTCATTCGGGGAGGAGGGCAGCTAGGAGGTCGTCGAGCAGGGCAAGCTGACGCTTGGCCGGCCAGGCCTCTGGGCTGAGTTGGGCGTCAAGCACGACGCCGCTGACGAATGCGCGGAGGAGGTCCGCGGCAGCGGGGACGCGGCGCTTGGGCATCAGGCCCCTCAGCCGATCGCGGAGCATCCCCCGCACGACGCCGTCGAACTCCAGTAGCACAGCGCGGCAATCGGGATCGTGGTCGGCCGCGAGCAGAGCGATTCGCGCCCGCTCCTCCTCATGCCCTCGAGCGGTCAGGGGGAGGAGCCATGCCATGAAAGTCCGGAGTCGGTCGTGCGGCTCGTGGTGCTTCTCGTCCATCTCGTCGAGCGCTGTCTGCCACGTGGTGCAGATCTGCTGCGCCAAGTCGGTCATGAGCGCCTGACGGTTCGGGTAGTAGTGCGTCACCATCGTGAGCGAGCCGCCCATCTCGGCAGCGATGCTCCGCAAAGACAGTCCCGCAGCCCCATCCCGCGCGAGCAACTGCAGCGTCACTTTCGCGATGTCGCGGCGCCGGGCTTCGTGGTCAACTACGCGAGGCATTCTTGATGCTCCTATCGTGGGCTGCCGGCCGAGACCGCATGTGCTGCAGTAAGTATGGGCGCCAGCGGCGCCCGACTTTTTAAATGCTAGATGTTATATAAAAATTGGTCAAGGGCCTTGCCCTGTCATTCTCGATGTAGTAGAACACTCGTAATAGTTCGGCTCGCTGCGGATTCGGCGGCCGTCCTTCCCGGGAGTCGATCGACATCCGGGCGTTGCGACAGGCGAGGGAGCCGGCCATGTACCGCCAGTTACGAGAGACAGCAATCACGCGCCCCAGACGATCGCTCGCAGGAGTCGCTCTCGTGTGCGCAGTAGCGCTCGTCGGCTGCTCTTCGGGGTCGGAGGAACCGGCCTCCTCGGGGAGTGCTGGCTCGGCAAGCGCAAGCAGCGGCGCGGCCGCCAGCGAGGGAACCGGGAGCGCCCTCACGCCGCTCACGGCCGAGGCCACGGGGCCGCTCGACTCCATCACCTGGAATCTCGGCGGCGGTGAGCCGACCTCGCTGGACTACAGCTACACCTGGGACACGGGTCCCGGG
>CAMDKQ010000326.1 GCA_945901095.1 Bifidobacterium breve | reverse complement strand
CGAGGCGCCGGCCATGTGAAGGTCTACGGCGGCGGTGGCGGGGTCATTGTTCCAGAGGAGATCGCCGAACTCGGCTCACGCGGTGTCCATATCTTCAGTCCCCAGGACGGCCAGCGACTTGGTCTGCCCGGGATGATCAACCAGCTCGTCACCGAATGCGATGTCGACCTCGCTGATGGCGGGGCAGATCTCGAGGCCCTGCGCGCAGGTTCACCGGCTGCACTCGCGCGGGCGATCACGGTCCTCGAGCAGGGCAGCAGTCCATCGCTCGCGGAGGGCGTGCGCGCAGCGGCGTCCGGCATGACAACCCCGGTGCTCGGCATCACCGGCACCGGCGGATCCGGAAAGTCCTCGCTCACCGATGAACTCGTTCGCCGCCTTCGCCGCGACAGCCAGGACAAGCTGCGCATCGCCGTCCTCGCAATTGACCCGACCCGCCGCCGCGGTGGGGGCGCACTCCTTGGCGACCGCATCCGCATGAACACCATTGATCCCGATGTCGTGTTCTTCAGGTCGCTCGCCACCCGCGACTCTGGCCATCAGGTGCCGGAGGCACTCGATGATGTGATCGCCGCATGCAAGGCGGCCGGCTTCGATGTCGTCATTGTCGAGACCCCGGGCATCGGTCAGGGCGATGCGGCGATCGTCCCCCACGTCGACATCTCGCTGTATGTCATGACTCCGGAGTTCGGTGCTCCCTCGCAACTCGAGAAAATCGACATGCTCGACTTCGCCGATGTCATCGCCGTGAACAAGTACGAGCGCCGAGGGGCCGAGGATGCCCGGCGCGATGTTGCGAGGCAGATCGTGCGCAACCGCGGCGCATTCGGCACCCCCTGGGAAGAGATGCCGGTCTTCGGAACGAGTGCGGCGCGCTTCGACGACGACGGTGTCTCAGCCCTGTACCAACACCTGAAGGGCCTGCTCATCGGCAAGGGTCTCGGTGACTTCGAGGGCGTGCTGCCCGTCGTCGATGGGCGCACCTCCACCGGACTCGTCGGAATCCTGCCGCGCGGTCGCGAGCGGTATCTGGCCGAGATCGCCGAGACCGTCCGCGCCTACCACGCGGCCACCGAGCGCGATGCCACGCTTGCCCGCAGGCTTCAGCAGCTTGAGGCAACCCGGGAGCTCCTCTCATCCTCGGATGAGACATCCGCGGTCGATGCCGTCTCGCAACTCATTGCGACCACCGCCCGCGAACTGTCGACCGGCGTCGTCGCCCAACTCGAGGCCTGGCCATCCCTTCGCGATTCCTATGTCGGCGACGAGCAGGTGTACGTGGTCCGGGGCAACGAAATCCGCACCCCGCTCACCCACACCACGCTCTCGGGTACTCACGTGCCGCGCGTCGCACTGCCTCGGGACGATGAGGCAGGGGCGCTCGTGCGGTTCATCCGCGCCGAAAACCTTCCGGGCTACTTCCCCTTCACCGCCGGGGTCTTTCCGTTCAAGCGGACGGGGGAGGCACCCGCCCGAATGTTCGCGGGGGAGGGCGATGCCGCCCGCACGAACCGCAGGTTCCACCTGCTGAGCGAGGGGCAGCCCGCAACCCGCCTATCAACGGCCTTCGACTCCGTCACCCTCTACGGACGCGACCCCTCGCCGCAGCCGGATATCTTCGGCAAGGTCGGCACCTCGGGCGTCTCGATCGCCACGGTCGATGACATGCACGATCTCTTCGCCGGCTTCGACCTGTGCTCGCCTTCGACCTCGGTTTCGATGACGATCAACGGTCCGGCCCCGGCAATCCTCGCGATGTTCCTCAACGCGGTGATCGACCAGCAACTTGCTGCGTTCCGGGCGGACGAGGGCCGCGAACCTGACGCTGCGGAGGCGGACGAGATCCGCGCTCGCGGCCTCGCCACGGTGCGCGGCACTGTTCAGGCCGACATCCTCAAGGAGGACCAGGGGCAGAACACCTGCATCTTCTCGACCGAGTTTGCCCTGCGATGCATGGCGGATATCCAGGAATGGTTCATCGAACACTCGATCCGCAACTTTTACTCCGTCTCGATCAGCGGGTACCACATCGCCGAGGCGGGTGCGAACCCGATCAGCCAATTGGCGTTCACGCTCGCGAACGGGTTCACCTACGTCGAGGCCTATCTCGCGCGCGGCATGAAGATCGACGACTTCGCGCCGAACCTCTCCTTCTTCTTCTCCAACGGCATGGACGCCGAATACACGGTGCTCGGCCGGGTGGCGCGCCGCCTATGGGCGATCGCCATGCGCGACAAGTACGGCGCCGATGAGCGGGCCCAAAAGATGAAGTACCACATCCAGACTTCGGGCCGTTCCCTGCACGCGCAGGAGATGGACTTCAATGACATCCGCACGACCCTCCAGGCTCTGTGCGCCCTGTACGACAACGCAAACTCACTTCATACCAACGCCTATGACGAGGCAGTCACGACGCCATCGGCCCAATCGGTGCGGCGGGCGCTCGCCATCCAGATGATCATCGACAAGGAGTGGGGGCTCTCGTCGAATGAGAATCCGCTCCAGGGCTCGTATGTCGTCGATGAGCTCACCGATCTTCTTGAGGAGGCCGTGCTCGTCGAGTTCGAGCGCATCGCCGACCGCGGTGGGGTGCTCGGCGCCATGGAGACGGGCTACCAGCGCGGACGCATCCAGGACGAGTCGATGCTCTACGAGCACCGCAAGCACGACGGCACCCTGCCAATCATCGGGGTGAACACCTTCCTGCCGGCGCAGGGGAGCGACACCCCGGCGACTGTCGAACTCGCGCGAGGCACCCAGGAGGAGAAGGACTCCCAGCTTCGACGTCTCGCAGATTTCCAGGCGAGGCACCGCGACGAGGCGCCGCTGGCTCTCGAACGACTTAAGGCGGCCGCCACCTCAGGGGGCAACGTCTTTGAGGCACTCATGGATGCGGTCCGCTGCTGCTCACTCGGGCAGATCAGCGAGGCATTCTTTGAGGTCGGCGGGCAGTACCGCAGGAATGTCTGACGTCGCCCCGAGCGGTAGTCTCGAGCCTTAATTGATGCACTCAGAACGCTGAACTCCCGGAAAGAGTAATTCCCCATCTGATTGGAGCACGACGTGACCACCTCAGTCATCATCGCCGGAGCCCGCACGCCGATCGGCCGACTGCTCGGCAGCCTCTCCGGGCTCAGTGCTTCAGATCTCGGCGGCATTGCCATTCGCGAGGCCCTGAGCCGCGCTGGCGTTGCGCCGTCCGATGTTGACGCCGTCATCATGGGCAATGTCGTCCAGGCCGGGGTCGGACCGAACCC
>CAMDKQ010000325.1 GCA_945901095.1 Bifidobacterium breve | reverse complement strand
AGCGGCTGACGAGTCGCGGTGGCGAGCGCGAGCCTGGAGACGATGCCCTGGAGCTTGTCGAGATTCTGCCCCGGACCGTAGATGTTGCTGAACCGGCCGATCACGACCTCGCACACGTCGCGAAGCTCCCGGATCACCGCTTGCTCCTGAAGCAGCTTGGCCTCGCCGTAGTCGTTCAACGGCCGTGGAACGGTGTGATCGTCGAAGGGTGGCTCGGCAGACCCTGAGTAGACGCCGCCAGCAGACGACGCCAGAAAGAACACGCCGGGTCCGGCCGGGGGATCCGCTCGTAGCGCCCGCAGGAGGGCGGTGAGGGAATCGACCTCGGTCAGGCACTGCGCACTCGTGCTCGACACGGTCGCAGCTCCAGCCGCCCAGAAGATCGCCCATGGCTGGGATCCGGCCGCCTGCGCAAAGGCCTTCGCTCCGTTGGCCAGGGATTCCTGGGCCGCACGCGGATCGGCCCAGCGAATCGGGCCGGGGTTGAACGTGGTCCCGGGCAGCATGAGCGCTGACCGGCGGGCGATCGCGCTCCCGATCAGGCCGGTCGAACCGATCGTCCAGGTGATCAACGATCCTCGTCGCTGGCAGCGGGATCAAAGGTGAGTGCAGGGTCTCGCACCACGACGTAGAGCGGCTTGCCGAGCGACATGTTCGTGGCGGCGCCCACATACTGGGCAACGATGCCGAGGCTCAGCAGCACGGCGCCGCCAACGATCGTGATCGCGACGAAGGTGGATGCCCAGCCGAGGGGCACGTCGTCGGTGAAACGCCGGAAGAGAATCCACAGTGTGACAAGGCTCCCGAGGGTGACGAATGCGATACCCAGCCAGGAGACGAACAGGAGCGGCTTTGTCCCAGAGGAGACCATGAGGCGGCCGAAGTGCGACACGAGTCTGCCGAGCGAATAGTTGCTCGCCGGACGACCCTCATCGCGTGAGGTCACCGGGCAGGTGGTGACATCGGCGACGACCCAGCTCAGCGCCACATCGAGGTATACCCCGGTGCCGGTGTATGCGGCGACGCTGCGCCCCACCTCCCCGAGGATGAGCCGGTAGCTGTTGAACTCGGCAAAGTCCTGGTCGGCGAGCGCCGTGGCGAAGAGCTTCTTCGCGAACTTGGAACCTGCGTTGCGAAGTGCGCCGTGCGGAGGTGGGTTCGTTGGCGCGCCGTAGACGAGTTGAGCGCCGTCGCGGTAGGCGGCATCGAGCATGGCCCCGAGGTGTGCCGGGTCGTGCTGACCGTCCTCGTCGATCGTTGCGATCCAGTGGCCACCCGACGAGGTCATGCCGGCGAGGGTGGCAGCGTGCTGACCGAAATTCCGGGAGAGCCAGATCGGGCGGACCCAGTCGTGCGTGGCAGCGAGGCGCCGAATGACCTGATCGCTTCGGCCGGGGCCGCGATCCCATACGAGGAGCACCTCGGCGATTCGAAACGTTCGGCCATCGGGGGTGAGGGTCGCCCGCGTCAGCGGTTCGAGTTCGTCGAGGAGTGCGGGAAGGGTCTGCTCCCCCTGATACACGGGGATGACGACGCTGATCTCAAGCGGCGACGAGTCGACCGCGAACGATGAGGGGGCGTCCTGCGTCACGTCGTGAGTCTAGACGGCGCGGGATTCAAATGAGCCCTTCATCCTGAGCCACCGGTAGGCAGCTCGACGCAGGAGCGCCTGCGTATGCAGGCCGAGGAAGGCTCGCCGGCGCTCGGCGGTCGTCGGGGGGATCGCGAGCGAGGCCGCGAAGGTGTCCTGCCACAACCGGAACTGCCGCACCTGCTCGCCCACGAGTCGGGTCGACCATGACTGCGTGCTCACCCGAAAGGCACCGATCGACTCCTTGCGTACGACGACTTCACCGGTGCGCGCGACCTTGGCATAGAGCGTGAGGTCGAGAAGGAATGGGTTGCTGTCGTCCCACGAGAGTGCGCGCAGGAGGGCGTCTCGGCGAAACAGCACCGACACGGGCTCCCCGAAGACGTTCGTGCCGCGCAAGTAGGCGACCTTGATCGCCCCCTCTCCGTCGACGAGACCGGGGCGAAGACCGGCGCACCCCCGCTGGCGATAGACGACCGATCCCCTCGCATCGATGATGTCGCGCTGGGCGACCGCCATCACTGCGGTTGGATTGGCCTCGAGGTCGTCGACCTGCTTGGCGATCGCATCGGGGTGCAGAACGTCGTCCTGGCAGACGAGTTTGATGAACTCGCCGTGGGCGGACTGCGATGCGGCATCCCAGTTCGCCGCTGCGCTCGTGCCCTTCGGGTTGGTGAGCACCCGTACTCGAGGGTCGGTGATCGCCTGGAGAAAGGAGAGGGACGCGTCAGACGAGCCACCGTCAACGAAGACCACGTCGAGGAAGCCATGTGTTTGCGCAAGGATCGATTCCGCTAGGACGGTGAGGTGGGGGAGGCCGTTGAACACCGGCACGACCACCGACACCAAGGGGCTCACTCGCTAGAGTATTGCCGATGCAGGGCACGAGAGTTGCGGTGGGCTACGGGCCCCGAGCCTGGTTGAGTTACCTGCCCGGTTTGCTTGTCTGGTTGGGCCTCTACATCGCCATCATCAGAAACGGCGGGCGCTTCCTCTACGAGGAGCGGTTCAGCATTTGGCAGAGCCTCGACCCCAACGCTCTGGCCGAGCAGTTCTGGCCCAGCCTGCTACCCTGCACATCCAACCGCCGCTGCTCAATGCGATGTACGGACTCACCGACGGCCCCGAAGCACCGAGGGATCTGTGGCTGGTGTTCGCCCTCGCTTCACTTCTGACGATCCTCATGGTGGTGCACACCGTGCGTCTTTCGGGGCTCGGATCTCGGTGGGCAGCGGTCTCAGGTCTGCTCTATGCCCTGCTCCCGGGTACCGTCCTGTACTCGCTGTTTCCCTACAGCACGACGATCGTCGCTTTCTTCATGATGGCCTGCATCTGGGGCGTCGCACTCGCGAAATCGCATCCCAGCCTCGGCGTGACCATGAGCGCGTTGGGGGCAACCGGGCTCTTCCTCACGAGGGCATCGTTCCTGTGGGCCTTCGTCCTCGTTTGGCTGCTGGCTCTTGGCTTTCTCTTCGCTCGGGTCAGGTCACATGACCGTCGAACAGGAATGATCGTCGTCCTTGCCTCGTGCGCGGCCGCCGTCATTGTGGTTCAGGGTCACTACTTCATCTCGTTCGGCACCCCGACCCTGTCGTCCTGGTCCGGACAGAACCTCTACGGTGCAGTGAGCGAGGTGGGTCTCTCGCCGGAGACACGGGCGGACCTCTCAGCCCAG
>CAMDKQ010000324.1 GCA_945901095.1 Bifidobacterium breve | reverse complement strand
ACGCATGTGATTCACTTGCCGGAACTATTTCTGCGCAAGCCCTAAGGCTGAAGCGATGAGACGCAACCGCCGCGCCAGGCCGCCCGTGCCGGCTCCTTCGGCGTTCGCCGGGTTCCGGTTCCCTCCTGATGTGATCCTGCTGGCGGTCCGCTGGCACTTGAGGTAGGGACTGTCGTACCGTGATCTGGAGGACCTCCTCGCCGAGCGCGGTATCGACGTGGATCACGTCACCTTGTTCCGCTGGGTGCAACGGTTCACGCCACTGCTGATCGACGCGGCCCGCCCGTGTCGGCACGCGGTCGGTGACCGCTGGTTCGTCGACGAAACGTACGTCAAGGTCGCCGGGGTGTGGTGGTACGTGTACCGGGCGGTCGACCAGCACGGACAGGTCATCGACGTCTTCGTCTCCGCGCACAGGGATATCACCTCGGCCAGGAGGTTCTTCACCACAGCCCTTGCCGCGCATCGCGCCCCGGCGGAGGTCATCACCGACCGCGCCCCGGCCCTGGCGAACGTGATCGAGGGGCTGATCCCGGCGGTGTTCCACAACACCGGTCAGTATGAGAACAACCGGTGCGAGGCCGACCACGGCAGACTCAAGGCCCGGCTGCGGCCGATGCGCGGGCTGAAGACCGAGCGGACGGCGAGTGTCGTGGTCCAAGGGCACGCGTTCGTCCAGAACTTGCGGCGAGGCCATGACGAACTGGGTGTCGTGACCGCGCCGGTGTTCCGACTGGCGACCGCATTCGACGAACTCCAACTCGCGATCTGAATGGTTCCGCCTCCGCCCACGATCCCGCACGCCCTACGATCGCCCAAAGCAACAGTGCCGTTCTGAAGGCGCTTCTGGTCGAGCCGAGGGACAAAGGGGCTGCCCCCGCTTTGATTGCCGCGCAGGGTTAGTTTTCACCTGGCAGCGACACAGGCTTACGCATTGGCGCCTGGAATCACATTTAGATTGTGTGCCCGGGCGTCGGAGCCTGCCGTTAGGCTGGGCTTTGGTTAGGGCGGGCAGGGTTCAATCAGGCCAGCAGCGCGCGTGCGGTGTGCCGGTAAAGGCGTAACCCCGGCGATGTGGCCGAGGCCAGGGATCGTTCCGGGGTCTTCACTAAGAACTATACGGGGGATGGAGACTATGTCAAGTCAAGTCAAGTGCCAGTCATAGGCCGCTCATGGAGCACGGAAGTCATGCGTGACCTGCTGACGACGGACCGCTTGAGTTCTTACCTTTCCCGGTGCGACAACGACCTCGGTCGGGCACTGGAACTGTACGAGTGGAATCTGAATGCTTCCGCTGCGGTATTGCAAACCACTGGCATGGTCGAAGTCATCGTCCGCAACGCCTTGGACAACCAACTCGTTGCATGGGCCACCAGCACGGGATCGACCTGGCCGGATGTCGCCCCGCTTGATCCGCTCGGCCGGACGGACATCGCCAGGGCCATCGAACGGGCCACGGACAAAGGTCGCACTCCTCGAGTTCATGGCAAGCTGGTGGCCGAGTTGAATTTTGGTTTCTGGCGCTATCTCACTGCGAAGAGGTACCTCGCGAGCATGTGGGTACCAGTTCTTCACCGCGCATTTCCCGATGGCGACCACGACCTTCGCAAGCGCCGAGTGCAGGTGGAGCGGCATTTGGCTGGCCTGCTGCTTGTGCGTAACCGCGCGGCACACCACGAGCCGATCCACAAACGCAATCTGACGAACGACCTGGCCTCAGCTATCAAAGTGGCAACCTGGATCCATCCCGATGCCGGCGCCTGGATCGCACAGGCTTCAACTCTTACTGCGGCCGTTGCGGTCAAGCCTGCGTCGTCCACATGATCGCTACAAGAGGCAGCAGGATGCAAGAGCCCGTCGAATCGTTGAGCAAGTTCCCGAAAGTGTGCGAGGGGGTGCAGGCTTGCACCCCCTGGGGGGTGCAGAGGGGGGGTGCAAAAGTGAGGTTTTGTGAGGGTAACTCGCGGTGCACGCAACCCAAAGATCGCAGCCTCATTTTGTCTCTCCGCTACTGGAAAGTTCGCCGACCGCGCAGTTATGAACTCGAAGACTGCCCGGTCGGCTACGCGGGACTGGGTCGGACCCATTCCACCTGGACCGAGTGCTTTGGTTGCCGATATCCGGTCTGTCGGTGATCTATGGGTTGTTACTGCGCATGACGATCTCCGGCCTGCGGAGCTAGATCGGGCGACCCAGGTGCGCTGGATCCTCAACCGTCACGTCAATCCTTGGTTCGCTCCGCACGCAGACGGGCACCCTCGGTGACACCACCTGTTTCAGGGTTCATGCGTGGCTCTGCTGGATGTACTGGAGCCGAGGTCCGTACTCGTTCATGGGTCGATGGCACCGGACGTCTTCGGCGACGTGACATCTCGGGCCCGCTTCATCCGATATCCGTCGGACATCGAAGCCGCTCATCGGAAGGTGACATGACATGGGTGGTGGCGCAGGCACTTCGAGAGGCGGCAGCCGCGATCTGGCAGGCAACCTTGGTCGCCTCGCAACGGAGTTCCCCGCCACTTCTGGCGGATACTTCGGCGTCCCCGGCTCCGGCGGAAGCAGCCGTGTCCGCACAATCGAATCGCCCGACCCTGCGGCCACCGCGGGCAGATTCTTCTCCCTCGCGGGTAAGGGCGGGGCGATGACCACCCACAAGAATGGGGCAGTGACGGTCTCATCGTTCGGCGGACGCCTTCGCGTCGTGTTCCGTCCACGTTCGTCGTCGGATGGCTCGCCAGTCGCCTGGATCTACTCGCAGAACTTGCCGGGGAAGTGTCCCGCGTTCCAGAAGATCCACTTCACGAGGAGGAACCCGTGATCGGGAAGGCGATGCTGCTCACGAGCGAGGAGCAAGACCTGCTCGCCTCCCTCGTCGGAGCGGTCTGGGATCATGACGGTGCGCAGGCTGCACTGGAAGACGGAAGGTACGCGCTCGTCGACATGTACGTCCAGACCGAATCCGGAGCGGATCTGAGGGTGCCACAGTCGCCCGCAGGCAGGGCTCGATCTTCTTCCAGGATCGGGGCCGGACAATCACGGGCATTCTCATCGTGCGTGACTGCGTGCGGTCGTCCGAACAGGGCCAGATGACATTCGAGCTGGTCGCAGACGTGGGCGTCATCTTCGTCCTTGACGAGGGTGTCTTTGCGGTGTCCCTGGGCGGCCCGTTCGCATCCGACTTGACCATGAGTCGGGCCCGCAGCCTGGAGTCCTTGAAGCTCGTCGACACGACGGCTGATTGGGGCGAGGACATCCTTCATCAGCTCGCATTCACC
>CAMDKQ010000323.1 GCA_945901095.1 Bifidobacterium breve | reverse complement strand
CATGGCAACCCACGAAATGAGTTTCGCGCGTGATGTGGCCGACCAGGTGTGCTTCCTTGACGATGGCGTCGTCCTCGAGCAGGGTCCACCTGCGCAGATCTTCGGTGAGCCGAAACAAGCGAAGACCCAGCAGTTTCTCTCTCGCCTTTTGCACTAGGCCTGTGCACGACGGCGGCAATCAGGTGTGTCGCGGCAGTCAATGCGCGGTTGCGCACCTAGAATTTCCGCCATAAGGGGTGCTCCCTGCGCCCCACTTAGCATGGAGGAACTCATGGCATCGGTGAACGCCGGTCCTACCGAAGCTCAAGCCGAAGCTGGCGCACTCGAGGCGCTTGGCCGCGCTTGGTGGCTGTTGCTCTTCTTCGGAGTTGTCAGCATCGTCGTCGGAATTTTCTGCGTTATGCAGCCGGTTGACGCAATCGAAACCCTCGCGTGGCTGTTTGCGGTCTGGTTGATCATCACGGGCATTTTCGAGCTCGTGCGCGCGTTTGGGTCACAGATCTCGGGTGGCATGCGCACATTGCTCATCATCACCGGTGCCCTCTCGCTCGTCTTGGGATTCGTCGCCCTCCGCAGTTTCTGGGACGATGACGTCATTCTGGCGGGCTGGATTCTCGCAATCTTTATCGGCATCTCGTTCCTGTTCCGCGGTTTCTCTATCCTGTTCCTCGGCATTGAGGGCAAGGGTCAGGCAGGTCGCGGCTGGAACATCTTCGCCGGAATCGTCATCATCATCGGCGGAATGATCATCCTCTCGGCGCCGGCAACGATCATCGCGCTCGCCTGGGTCGTTGGCATCTGGCTCATCGTCATGGGAATCTTCGAGATCATCTCGTCGTTCATGGTCCGCAAGGTTGCCACCGCCTGATCTAGCGTTGAGTTCTTCGAGGAGCCTGCGGCGTGAACGCCGCGGGCTCCTTGTTTGTTCACTAGATTGGGCGCATGGCAGCGGAAACCTCACAGACGCTCGACCGTGGGCTGCGGGTACTCAAGGTCGTCTCCGAGTCCGCTGATGGACTCACGGTGACCGAGATCGCTCAGTCGCTCGGGATCGGGCGAACTGTTGTGTACCGTCTAGTCGTCACCCTTGAGCAGCACGCCTTCCTGAGGAGATCCGTTGATGGCCGCTGCCGCCTAGGTCTCGCCGTCCTGACGCTTGGGCGCCAGGTGCAGCCCGTCGTTCGCGATATCGCTCTCCCCGCCCTGAGACTGCTTGCCGACGCGGTCGGAGCCACCGCTCATCTCACCATTGTCGATGGCACTGAGGCGCTTGCTGCGGTCGTGGTGGAGCCGACCCGATCCGATGTTCACGTCGCCTATCGCATGGGAGCACGCCACCCCCTTGAGTCTGGCGCCGGGGGACGAGCCATTCTCGCTGCGCGTACCGCGGCAGGTCGGGCACTTGACCCACCGTGGATCGTCGCGACGAGCGACGGACAGCAGGGCACGTATGGGATCGCCGTCGCGGTGACCGGGGTTCCTGGCCTCGAGGCCAGCGTTGGCGTGGTGTCGATGCGCGAACTCCCCGAGGCGGAGGTCGGACCGCGGGTCGCACGGGCGGCTGGCGAAATCGCCAGAGCCCTTCGCTAACTTCGATCGCAGGCCACGGTCGGGTCGAAAGCATGAGAACCCATCATTGAGTAGTGAATTCAGGGTCCTCGGAGTCTGACTCCTCAATGATGTCAGGTTCGACGTATTCGCTATCGGTCTCTTCGGTCTCATCGGTCTCGTCGGTGGAGGCCGAACCGTCCTCGTCGTAGTACTCAGGCTCCTCGTACCCATCGGGGAGGATCAATTCCCCGGTGTCCGGGTCATATTCGGCCACCTCCGGAACGACTTTGCCCTCGTAGACCGCACCCGGAACGAGCGTGTCAAAGATTTCAGCACTCACGTAGGACACTTCGGCGTATTCCGTGTCTACGTCAAACTCTCCGGTATCTGGATCGAGGACGGCGGTTGAGTCGACGACAGAACCATCCTTTGACTCATCATCAACCTCATACGTGCCAACGACATCTCCCTGCGAGTCGACGAACTCGATGTCGGCCACGCCATCATCCTCACCGGGGTCAACGGACATGTCGACGCCATCGGGGAGGGGAAAGTCGACGCCGTTCACACCGTTCGAGACATTGACTTCGGCGCTGGAGCCATCTGCGGCTGCAACGGTGACGGCCCCATCTGAGTCAGCCGACATCGATGTGTCATCGCTTGCTGACTCAATGGATGTCGTTCTCATGGTGACCCGAGGGCGCTTTGGTGCGTCGACGGACATGGTTACGGGCGACCGGGATGAGTCGATGTTTGCCGGGGCTGGAGATGCAGTGAAGGACTCAACGATCGAGTGATCGACCGTAGCCCACGTGCCAGTGCCTGATCTGATGGCACCGAGAGACGAGCGGGCTACCACACCGGCAGGGAGCACGACTGTCGGGTCGGTGGTGTCGTAGGTCTTCCCATCGACGGTGATGAGGAACCCGACTCGAGCTGCAGGATCTGGTGAGGTCACCAGCAGTTGGCTCGTGGCGGAGTTACGGTCTGATCCCTTTGATCGGCGATCAGCGAATGGCGCCGAAGTCGGGAGGGTCCGACTGCTCATCGGTGTCAGGTCTATGGTTCCGGTGCCGCCTTCCCATCCATTGGCTGGGGCATCAGGGTTCGTGGAACCCATCGCGTAACTCCAATGCTCCGTGGCGGGATCAATCATGATGCGCTGCACGGTGCCGGGAAAGTTATTGTCATAGACCGATACAGCAATCCGGTCGCCCTCCTGGGTCACAGCGAAGGGCGTAACCGCGTGGCCGCCGTCCTCGGAGTAGATGCCCATCGTGTAGCCATCACCTCGCTGGAGGCCGGCAGCGAGCTTCGCGGCGATTCGTGAGGGCCGGAGCTTTCCGTAGGACATGAATGCCTTCTCGACGGGCGGCACGAACTGGGTTGCGAACCACATGTCGATCGCCCGCGCCACATCGGGATCGTCCTGAGTAAGTGCGTACGTCGCGGAGACGGCCGGATCAAGGTCCGTGGGCTGAAGATCGCCCCGGAACAGGCGTGCTGACATCACCGCCATGCCTTCGCAGTGTCCGCCAATCATCGACTCGTTGACCTGCGCAGCCCACTGCCGAGCTGCGGGATACAGGACACAGCTATCCCCATCAACCTTTGCGCACACAGCACGCTTACCGAACAGCGCGATCAACTCCGTTGCGCCGATGCTGCCCTTTCCGCCCCAGTTAGCAAAACTGAATCCGTGGACTGCGGGGTCAAATCCGTCGTAGGAG
>CAMDKQ010000322.1 GCA_945901095.1 Bifidobacterium breve | reverse complement strand
CGCTGAGATCTCGGTAAGCGGCGGCTGAGCGCTGCAAACGTGACAGAGGTCACCCTCAAAAAGACGTCTAGATGACTTTCGGCTTAGGTGGCAAGCGGTTGCAGGGTGTTACATGCGCAGATGACACGTGCGCCTTATCCGATCGAGTACGTCTTCACGTTCGCCCAAGGTGATCGGTCCAAGCAGGACCTCCTCGGTGGAAAGGGAGCGAACCTCGCGGAAATGACCAGGCTTGGCCTGCCGGTGCCGCCGGGATTCACCATCACGACCGAGGCCTGTCGCTACTTCCTCAAGCACGGGCAGGCGCCAGAGGGTTTACGGAACCAAATCGAATTCCACGTCGGGTGGCTGCAACGTGAGATCGGCCAACGGCTCGGTGACCCTTCCGACCCGATGCTCGTCTCGGTACGGTCCGGCGGCAAATTCTCGATGCCGGGGATGATGGACACCGTCCTCAACATCGGGCTCAACGACGAGAGCGTCGGCGGACTGGCGACGAAGGCCGGCAACGAGCACTTCGCCTGGGACTCTTACCGCCGACTCATCCAGATGTTCGGCAAGACGGTGCTTGGCTTGCACGGCGAGAGCTTCGAGGCGGCACTGGACCGAGCGAAGGATGAGGCCGGCGTTTCGACCGACGTCGAACTCCCGGTTGCGTCCCTCAAGTCTCTCGTAGACGCCTACAAGGGGATCATCCTTGCCGAGACCGGCCAGGATTTTCCGCAGGATCCCCAGGAGCAACTCGACCTCGCGGTCCTCGCGGTGTTCAAGTCATGGAACACCGACCGGGCGAAGCTGTACCGCCGGCGCGAGCGGATCCCGCACGACCTCGGGACTGCGGTCAATATCCAGATCATGGCCTTCGGTAATGCTGGGCCAGGATCGGGCACCGGGGTTGCGTTCACGCGAGACCCCGGCACCGGAGCGCGCGGCGTCTACGGCGACTACCTTCCCAACGCCCAGGGTGAGGATGTGGTAGCAGGCATCCGAAATACCCTGCCACTCGAGGCCCTCGGGGGTCTTGACCCCGACTCATATGCGCAGTTGCGCGACATCATGCGCCGTCTCGAACTCCACTATCGCGACCTGTGCGATATCGAATTCACGATCGAGCGCGGCAAGCTGTGGATGCTCCAGACCCGCATCGGTAAGCGCACAGCGGGCGCGGCCTTCCGCATCGCAGAGCAGCTCGTCGAGGAAAACGTCATCACGATGGACGAGGCCCTGCTGCGGGTGACCGGCCAGCAGCTCTCGCAGCTGATGTTCCCCCGCTTCGCCAATGACGGGTCCCACCAGCTGCTGGCGAAGGGGATGAACGCGTCGCCTGGGGCAGCTGTCGGGAAGGTCGTCTTCGACTCTGCCACGGCGGTGCAATGGGTGGAGGCGGGTGAGCGAGTCATCCTCGTGCGCCGCGAGACGAACCCCGATGACCTCGAGGGCATGGTCGCGGCCGAGGGCATCCTCACGAGCAGGGGCGGCAAGACCTCGCACGCCGCAGTTGTCGCGCGAGGCATGGGAAAGACCGCGGTGTGCGGCGCCGAGTCACTGAACGTCGACACGAAGGCCCGACGCATCATCGCGACTGACGGCACGGTCGTGGTCGAGGGAGACACCCTTTCCATTGATGGCAGCACGGGTGAGGTCTTTCTCGGCGAGGTCTCGGTGCAGCCCAGTCCGGTGGTGCGATTCTTTGAGGAGGGCCTCGACGCTGCAGTGTCGGACGTCGATGACGAAACAGCCGAGCTGGTGCGGGCGGTTGAGCGCATCATCCGTCATGCCGACATGAAGCGGCGCCTGCGCGTCCGAGCGAATGCCGACACTCCCGAGGACGCCGCACGCGGGCGCCGGATGGGCGCCGAGGGCATCGGGCTCCTGCGAACCGAGCACATGTTCCTCGGCGAGCGACGCACTTACGTCGAACGACTCATTCTCGCGGAGTCGAAGGAGGAGCGCGAGGAGGCCCTTGAGGCACTCCTTCCGTTGCAGCGCAAGGACTTTATTCGGATCCTTGAGGCGATGGACGGCCTCCCAGTCACCATCCGACTGATCGACCCGCCGCTCCACGAATTCCTGCCGGACTTCACCGAGCTCTCGGTTCGCGTGGCCCTGGCAGAGGAGAGGGGCGAGCCGGTCGAGGCGGACCTTCGCCTGCTCCAAGCGGTGCACCGACTGCATGAGCAGAACCCGATGCTCGGCCTGCGCGGTGTGCGCCTTGGTCTCGTACTCCCGGGCCTCTTTGCCCTTCAGGTGCGGGCGATCGCTGAGGCGGCGTGCTTGCGCCAAAAGCTCGGCGGCGACCCGCAGGCGGAGATCATGATCCCGCTCGTCGGATCCATCCAAGAGCTCGAACTCGTGACCGACGAGGCAGCCGGTGTGCTCGCCGAGGTCGCCGAGGCGAACGGGTGCACCCTTCGGTTCCCGATCGGCACCATGATCGAACTGCCGCGTGCGGCGCTCACCGCAGGCCAAATCGCTGAGGCGGCAGAGTTCTTCTCGTTCGGCACAAATGACCTCACCCAGACCACTTGGGGATTCAGTCGCGACGATGTTGAGGCAGCCTTCTTCTCGGCCTACCTCGAGAAGGGGGTGTTCGGGGTGTCGCCGTTCGAGTCAATCGATCGCGAGGGCGTTGGCGAACTCGTGCGCATCGCCGTCGAGAAGGGTCGTGCCACCCGGCCCGATCTGCACTGCGGGGTATGCGGCGAGCACGGCGGAGACCCGGAATCCATCCACTTCTTCGAGGAGGTCGGCTTGGACTACGTCTCGTGCTCGCCATTCCGGGTGCCGGTCGCCCGGCTCGAGGCAGGCCGAGCGATCGTGGCCCGGCAGACAGTGAGCAGCGACACCCGCTGACACCCTGCAACCCCGCTGGACCACAACCCCGCTGGACCACACCAACATCACCAACCCCACCGGGTGCAGCGAGTGCGCCGGCCTCGGACAAACGCACCCCGAATCCCGCCGAGTTGCAGTTTGGGGGCCAACTGGGGCGGATTCGGGGTGCGTTTGGAGCAGGGGGAGTCGCCACGCGCTGGCCCGCCCTGCGCCCCCCTGCCTGTGGACGCCCCGTGCCTGTGGACAACGTGGACCAAAGGCATCGGAACCTGCAAGGTGGGCGAATGCAGCGTCATGCCCAGGTTGTCGCGACGGTCCACGCGATCATCGACCTGGCCGGTCCCGGTGTGACGTCAACGAGAGAACTCATCGCCCAGGGGATCACCGACACGAGGATCGAGACCGCAGTCGCCCGCGGGGAACTCTTGCGCCTGCGCCGCGGATCGGTGCTCCCC
>CAMDKQ010000321.1 GCA_945901095.1 Bifidobacterium breve | reverse complement strand
ATTGCGAAGGGTGAGGGTAAAAAGGACGCCGAGACTGAGCGGCTGTCCGGGCGATCGCGCGATAACCGGCTCGTCCATGTCGGCCTACGTGCCGACCTGCCGACTCCGCGGCCGGGCGACATCGTGCTCGCCGAGATCACGCATGCGGCGCCCCACCACCTCAACGCCGATCGACTCATTGACGTTCGCCGCACTCGGGCTGGTGACGCAGGCGAGAGCGCACCGGCAGCGGCCACACCTGGGGTCATGCTCGGACTGCCGGGCCTGCGCGCCCGAGACTAATGCTCGTCGTCGCCATTGTCGGGCCGACCGCCTCCGGCAAGAGTGCGCTTGCAGTTGAGGTCGCATTGCGATGCAACGGAGAGATCGTGAACACCGACTCGATGCAGGTCTATTCGGGCATGGACATCGGCACGGCCAAGCCCCTTGAGTCGGAGTGGCAGGGGGTGCCCCACCACATGTTCGGTGTCTGGTCCCCGGACCATGAGCTCACCGTTGCAGAGTTCCAGGCGGCGGCGCGCGGAGCCATCTGCGAGGTGTCAGGAAGGGGAGCGATCCCGATCGCCGTTGGCGGGAGCGGGCTGTACGTAGCGGCGGTCCTCGACGACCTGCGGTTCCCCGGCACCGATCCGGCCATTCGCGAGGCCCTGGAAGCAGAGCTGGCCGACGTCGGCTCGATCGCCCTTCATGAGCGCCTCGCTGCCGTCGATCCGACTGCCGCCGCTGCGATCCTGCCGTCGAACGGACGCCGCATCGTCCGGGCGCTCGAGGTCATCGCGATCACCGGGGAGCCTTTCATCGCGACGCTGCCGGCACCCGTCGAGATCTTCCCCACTGTCCGCGTCGGGTTGGATCTCGCACGGGACGTTCTCGATGCCCGAATCGAGGCGCGCGTTCGGCAGATGTGGGCCGATGGATTCGTGGCCGAGGTTGAAGGGCTCATGGTCGCGGGGCTTGCCGACGGGAGGACGGCAGCTCGCGCCCTTGGGTACTCGCAGGTGCTCGACTACCTCGCGGGGACCCTCACCGCAGACCAGGCTCAGCAGGCGACTGTCGACGCAACACGCAAGTTTGCCAGGCGCCAACAGCGCTGGTTCCGTCGAGACGAGCGCATCACCTGGATCGACTACGACGCTCCGGACGCGGTCGAGCGCGTGCTCTCGTTGGTGGAGGCAGGCACAGCGACGTAGTACTCCGTGCCGAGCAGCAGGTGCTGAAGCGGGCCGGGTGCGCGAGTGAGGACGGCGAGGGTGCGGATGGTTCCGTCAGCAGTGGCCTGGGACGCATGTGCGCGCAGGGACGCCAGCTTGCTGCGCATGTGGGGCCGCACGTTGATGCGGTGGGTGATCTCGGCCGAGGGAGTCCATGCTTTTGCGAACGAGGCGGGATCAAAGTTGCCCGGGGTCAGGCGTGTTCGAGCGGCGAGCGCAACCGCGCGGGCGATCGGCTCACGGGGCAGCGTGGCTTCGAAGAGTTGGGGAGTGTGGCGAGCGAGGGCCGCAGCCTGACGAGTCACTCGGTGAACCTGGAGGTGGTCGGGGTGGCCGTAGCCGCCGGACGGGTCATATCCGACGACGATGTCGGCCTCGACCTCGTCCAGAATCGCGCTTATGCGATCGGCCACGGCGAAGGTGCCTTGGTGCGCGAACCCGAGGGGGTGCTCTGCGTCGAGCCCCGAGTCCGGATACCCCAGCGACTCGATGCGATCGACGCCGAGGGCATCTGCCGAGGCGGCGAGTTCGGCACGGCGACGCAGCGCGAGGTTACCGGACAGCTCGGCTGAGGTGAGCCCTGCCTCGCCATCAGTTGCAACGATAAGGACGACGCGCAGGCCTTGCGAGGAAGCGCGCGCCATGGTCCCGGCGGTGAGGAGTGCCTCGTCGTCGGGGTGGGCGTGGACGAAGACGATCGTGCGCCTGCGCGTGGGGGTGCGAAGCATGCAGCCATTGTGTCGTACCGTCACACCGTGAGAATCGCACATGTCACCGACTGCTACCTGCCAAGGACTGGCGGCATTGAGACCCAGGTCCGGGCGCTCGCTCTCCAACAGCGCGCTCACGGTGACGATGTCCGTATCGTCACGGCGACCGGCGGCTCGGCGGAGGTCTTTGCCGGCGATGACATTGTCGATGGAATGCCGGTACACCGGATCGCCGCTCACCTGCCCTTCGATCTGCCGATCCATCCGCGGACTCGGAACAAGGTGGTCGAAGTCCTCACCGCGAACCCCGTCGACGTCGTTCACATTCATGCCGGCGTGGTGTCGCCGTTCGCCTGGGGGGCGCTGCGTGCGGCGCATGAACTCGGTACTCCGTCTCTCGTCACGATTCACAGCATTTGGGGTCCGCTGGCCCGCCCGGGTTTTCGTGCGAGCAGGGCGGCGATCCGCTGGGATGCGTGGGGAGCCCAACTCTCGGCCGTAAGCGACGTGGCTGCCGCCGAGATCACCCGCGCCCTGCCCGGATGTGGACCGGTACTGGTGCTCCCCAATGCCATCGACCCGGTGGAATGGCGGACGTACCGTGTCGAAGGTGTGCCCGAGGAGTTGCGCATTTCCACCGTTATGCGCCTTGCGCCCCGCAAGCGCATCATCCCGTTCCTGAGAGTCATCGACCAGGCGCAGCGAGCCCTGCAGGGCGATCCGCGGCTGCGGGTCGCCATCGTTGGAGACGGCCCCGACCGGGCGCGAGCCGAACGATTCGTCCGTGATCACGGTCTTGAGGCGACGGTGAGTTTCCTCGGCAGGCTCGATCGCGTCGAGATTCTCGAGGTCTTCGCGAACACTGACCTGTTCTTGCAGCCGTCGATCAGGGAATCCTTCGGTCTTGCCGCGCTCGAGGCGAGGTGCGCGGGCCTGCCGATCCTCGCCCGTAGCCAGACCGGCACCACCCAGTTCGTCCGCAATGGGATCGAGGGTGTGCTCGCCGACACCGACTCGGGGCTGGCGCAGGCGATCATGCGACTGGCTAGGGATCGGGCGCTCCTTAGTCGTATCGCCCACCACAATGAATCGACCCAGCCGACCGACATCTGGCCGCGCGTGCTCGGACTGGTGCACGATGCCTATCTCGCCGCTCAGTTGCGAGCCACTGCCTGAGCCCCCGCGTTAGTGTTGATCCATGGCCGCGATGATCGAAGTGCCGTTCGTGAAGGGCCATGGCACCGGCAACGATTTCGTTGTCATACCCGATCTTGACGGTGTCCGGGGACTGTCTGCTGAGCAGGTGCGTTTCCTCTGCGACCGGCATACCGGAATCGGAGCCGATGGTGTCCTGCGGGTCATTCGCACTGAGTAC
>CAMDKQ010000320.1 GCA_945901095.1 Bifidobacterium breve | reverse complement strand
GAAGGGACGGGCTGCGGGTATGGCTCGCACGAAGTCGTTCACTGCGCCGTCCTCAAGCGATTCAACGGCAGGTGCCTGATGGCTACCCATGAGGCCCAGCTTGGCCGGTTCTTCGAGGACTTCGTCATCGGCGACGTCTACCAGCATCCCTTCGGCCGGACGATCAGCGAGACCGATTCGACCTGGTTCACGCAGCTCACCTGCAACACCAACCAGAACCACTTCAATGCCCACCTCGCGGCGTCAAACCCAATCACCGGCGGGCGCATCATCGTGAACTCCGGTCTGACCGTGGCTCTGGTCCTCGGCCTCTCAGTCATCGACATGAGCCAGAACGCCGTCGCAAACCTCGGTTGGACCGATATCAAACTCACGCATCCGGTCTACATCGGTGACACCATCTACGCCGAGTCGGTGTGCACCGACAAGCGCGAGAGCTCGTCGCGGCCGAACATGGGCATCATCACGATGATCACTCGTGGACTCAACCAGGACGGCGACCAGATCGTCTCTTGGACGCGCTCGGTCATGGTGCCGAAGCGCGAGAGCGGCATCGGTCAGAACTACTTCCCATCCGCCAAGAACGGCCCACTCACCGCACCGGAGGCATAACCATGGCAAGGCTCGCCCAGACAGAAGGCTTGACAGATGTGCAGTACGAAATCCTCGATGCTGTTCGCTCGTTCGTGGACAAGGAGATCCTCCCGGTCGCGACCGAGCTCGAGCATCGCGACGAATATCCGCAGGCCATCGTCGACGGGCTCAAGGAGCTTGGCGTATTTGGCCTCATGATCCCCGAGGAGTTCGGCGGACTCGGTGAGTCGCTCCTCACCTACGTCCTCGTCGTCGAGGAGATCGCGCGCGGCTGGATGAGCGTCAGCGGCGTCATCAACACCCACTTCATCGTCGCCTACATGCTCATGCACCACGGCACCGACGAGCAGAAGGCCCGCTACCTGCCCCGCATGGCCACCGGAGAGGTGCGCGGCGCGTTTTCGATGAGCGAACCCGGTTGCGGATCTGACGTAGCGGCCATCACCTCCAAGGCCGTGCGCGACGGCGATGGCTGGTCGCTCACCGGTCAGAAGATGTGGCTGACAAACGGTGGCTCGTCAACACTCGTCGCGGTGCTCGTCCGCACCGATGAGGGCGCCCCCGATGGCTCGTCCGTCTACAAGCGGATGTCGACCTTCCTCGTTGAGAAGCCGAGCGGATTCGGCGAGGTCCGCCCAGGCCTGACGATCCCGGGCAAGATCGAGAAGATGGGCTACAAGGGCGTCGACACGACCGAGCTCATCATGGATGGACTGAAGCTCGAAGACGCCGATCTCCTCGGCGGCGAGACCGGCAAGGGCTTCTACCAGATGATGGACGGGGTCGAGGTCGGCCGCGTCAACGTTGCCGCGCGTGCCTGCGGGCTGAGTATCCGAGCCTTCGAGCTCGGCATCGCCTACGCCCAGCAGCGGGTGACCTTCGGCAAGCCGATCGCCGAGCACCAAGCCGTCTCCTTCCGACTCGCAGACATGGCGACGAAGGTCGAGGCCGCCCACCAGATGATGGTCATGGCCGCCCGCAAAAAGGACTCGGGCGAACGAAACGACCTTGAGTCCGGCATGGCCAAGTACCTCGCCAGCGAGTACTGCAAGGAGGTCGTCGAGGACTCCTTCCGCATCCACGGCGGATACGGCTACAGCAAGGAGTACGAGATCGAGCGCCTATACCGCGAGGCACCGATGCTCCTCATTGGCGAGGGCACCGCTGATATCCAGCGGATGATTATCGGGCGCCGGCTTCTCGAGGAGTACAAAGCCCGGACGTGACCGTCGGCTGTTAACGGCCGCCCCAACAGATGCTGGCCCGCTACTCAACAGCAGCGGGCCAGCATCTCCCATTCGAGTTCGTGCTCGGTTCTACACCGCGATCGTCGCAGGCTGCGTGCCGCGCGCCCCTCTGCCACCTCGACCGCTGTCTTGTCCCTGCTGTCCGGCCTCGCCCTGTTGGCCAGCCTGTCCTCGCTGCCCAACCTGGCCCCGTCCACCGAATCGGTCTTGCAGGCTCGTCCCGCTCCAGGCCTCGAAGATGTCGGCATGCAGCGTCGAGGCTGCTCCGCTCGACAAGGTCACGCCTGCGCCGCCGACGGCTGCCCCCGGGTACCGCACCTCGAGGACAACCTTGGGCACCTGAACCGGATGACTGACGGGGCAGATGGGCGCCTGACCGGCCATCTCGGTTGCGAATGCAAGATGAGAAATGTGGTTCGCAGTGTCAAGGCTCGACCCATCCCAGCACTGCGGAAAGGTGACCTGCGCGACGAGTTGCGCGGCCCCAGAGCACACCGGCACCGTGGCCACGCTCGAACTGAACACCGGGCGCTGGCCCGGGGTCGCGCAGCCCCATGCGGCAGTTTGATCAGTCCTGCCGGACAGCGCCATGAAACCAGCCGGAAACGCGGTCACGCCACCGCCCCGGCCCTCGTA
Organism: Bifidobacterium breve; assembly: GCA_945901095.1. GTDB lineage: Bacteria > Actinomycetota > Actinomycetes > S36-B12 > S36-B12 > WLND01. The sequence continues at coordinate 858 of CAMDKQ010000320.1, read as the reverse complement.
GCGCACCCGCGCGCCCACTGGTGCGACCCGTACCCCGTTCTGGAAGAGCGCAGGGACCCAGTAGGCCGACAGGTCCTGACGGTCATCGCAGGTGGTTGACCCTGCGAGCAACGACGCTCCCGTCGATTTCTCGTTCGTCGTGGTGTTACCGAAGAACTCGTGCAGGTGACTCATCCCCGCATGCCCCGGCATGACAATCGGATCGGCGGATGCCGAATGGCTGAACCCGCAGGAAACCGCGAAGCCTCCCCCGTTACCGCCGTTGCCTCCGCGATCTCCGGGCTGGGCCTGGGCCGGCAAGGTCGACATGATCAATGCGCCGGCAACACCTGCGGTCACTGCCACGGCCATCCCTGCATTCCGCTTCAAACTCACGACATCTCCTCAGTCCAAAGTCTCGGTGCCTTCCGAGTTGGCATGAGCCTGCAGCATTCACGCTCAGAACTAATGGGCGCTCGGTAAGCGTCAGGTAAGCGTTCCTGTGTTCGAGCTAGGCGACCACGACCTCAGGGTCCACCAAGTATCTACCGAGTGGCAGATCTGTTCAATGCAACACTATGCTGCCAATCGCTTGGTAGGTGGACTGAATTAGGGCGCGAGGGAGCCGTCGATGACACGGATCAACAATGTCGCGCCGTTGCTTCTCACTGTCCTCGCGGGCGGACTGCTTTCGGTGCAGTCTGGAATTAATGGCCAGTTGGCGGACCGTTCACAAAGTTGGCTGATCGCCGCGCTTGTTTCATTCAGTGTCGGAACCGCATTATTGAGCGCCCTAATCTTCACCCGATCCGGTGGCCGCGCCGCCCTGCTCCGCGTTGGTCAAGACATCCGCTCGCGCTCCCTATCTTGGTGGGTTTT
>CAMDKQ010000319.1 GCA_945901095.1 Bifidobacterium breve | reverse complement strand
TGGCTGAGGCAGGCCGATGCCGACGAGCACGATGGCAAAGAGGATAAATGCCAGGACGAGATTCATCACCGGGCCGCCGAGCATGATCACCACTCGCTTGCGCACCGGTAGTCGGTAGAAGACCCTGCCAGCATCGTCCGGCCCGATTTCCTCCAAGGAGGCGCGCCTGGCATCGTCGATCATCACGGCGAACCGTCCGGTCGACATCGACCGCGCAGTACCGTCCGGGTCGCCCTTCGAGGGAGCGAGCATGCCGATCATCCGGATGTAGCCACCCACGGGAATCGCCTTGATCCCGTATCGCGTCTCGCCCTTGACCTTCGACCAGACAGTAGGGCCGAAGCCGATCATGTACTCGGTGACCTTCACGCCGAACCGTTTCGCCGGGATGAGATGGCCGAGTTCATGCAGGGCGATGGACGCCCCGATGAGCAGGGCGAACAGCACGATCCCGACGAGTTCGAGCATCAGAAGGATCCTTTCGCGAGTTCGAGGGCGCGCACGCGCGCCCAGCCGTCTGAGGCTATGACGTTCTCCAGTGTGACATCGTTCCCTGACACATGCGTTGATCCAGCGGCTGGACTCCTCAACGACAGATGTTCGTCGATCACGGCCGCCACCGTCGAAACGATCCCATCGAACGCCAGTCGCCCGGCAAGGAAGGCCTCGACGCAGACCTCATCGGCTCCGTTGAACACCGCAGGAGCGGTACCACCTGCGGCCCCGACGCGGCGTGCCAGCGAGACGGCGGGGAACGCATCCTCGTCAAGCGGGAAGAACTCCCAGGTCGCGGCCCGACTCCAGTCACATCCGGGGGCAGCCTCCGAGACCCGCTCAGGCCAAGCCATCCCCAAGGCGATGGGGATGCGCATGTCGGGGGGGCTCGCCTGTGCGATCGTCGATCCGTCGGTGAACTCGACCATCGAATGGACAACCGACTGGGGATGGACGACGACGTCGATTCGGTCGAATGGAATGTCGAAGAGCAGGTGCGCCTCGATGACCTCAAGGCCCTTGTTCATCAGCGTCGCGGAGTTCACGGTGACGAGCGGGCCCATCGACCAGGTGGGGTGGTTGAGCGCTTGCTCCGGGGTCACCGTCGCCAGTTGCGCGGCAGACCAACCCCTGAAGGGACCGCCGCTCGCCGTGAGGACGAGCCGGCGGACCTCCCCTGCCGTGCCCGATCGAAGCGCCTGCGCCAGAGCTGAGTGCTCGGAGTCGACAGGAACAATCTGCCCAGGTTCGGCGAGCGCCTTCACCAGCGGACCGCCGATGATGAGCGACTCCTTGTTCGCGAGTGCCAAGGTTCGTCCGGCTCGCAGGGCTGCAAGGGTTGGCTCGAGACCGGCCGCGCCCGCTATGCCATTGAGCACGACATCGCAAGGCCACTCGGCGAGTTCGGTCGCGGCGCTCGGCCCAGCGAGGATCGCCGGCACCGAGAAGCCACCGGTCGCATACCCCCGCCGCTGCGCCTCCGCGTAGAAGGCAAGTTGCAGGTCCTCGACCGCCGTGGCGCGGGCGATGGCGACGACCGACACGCTGAAGTCAAGGGCTTGCCGAGCGAGGAGGCCAACATCCGAGCCACCGGCGGCTAGGCCGACGATGTCGAAGCGGTCAGGGTTTCGCCGAGCGATGTCAAGGGCCTGGGTACCGATCGACCCGGTGCTGCCGAGCAGGACGATTCGACGCAACGCCGATCAGGCTTCCGGCTGTCCGTCGACCGCGGTTTCAGCCACAAAACCAGCATGCCGGAACATCCGGCGAAGATCGGTGATCTGCTCGATGGTCAGATCCTTGTTGTGATGGACGTTGAACACTTCGGTCTCGGACCCGAGCACGACGCGCACATCGCCACCTGACTTGTCTTCGACACTGCCCACCGCGGCCAGCAGGCTCAGGACATCGACCCACTTGAGATTGCCGCTCGTCGGGTGGACGAACAGTGTCTCGAGGGTGTTGCGGTGGTGGTGGCTCAGGTGCTCGTGGTTCGCGAATTCAGTCATGCACCCACCCTAACGATCAATCACGCTCACGCTCCGTCTCGATACCCAGCAGGGCAAGACCTCGTGCGGATTACAGGGCAAGGTCGGTGAGGACGAGGACCCGCTCGTGGGTGAAGTCGACCATGGCCGAGCGCAGCCCCTCGCGCCCAACACCAGAGGCCTTGATTCCCCCGTACGGCATTTGGTCGGCTCGGAAGGTTGGGGCATCGCCGATGATGACGCCCCCGACCTCGAGGTCTCGGTGCGCCCGGAAGATGTCCTGAAGATTGTGGGTAAAGACGCCCGTCTGCAAGCCGAATCGCGAGTCGTTGACAAGCCCGATGCCCTCATCGAGGTCCTTGATGACCTGAATGGACATCACTGGTCCGAAGACCTCCTCGCACGAGACGCGGACGGTCGGATCGACGTTCGAGAGCAGGGTCGGCTCCACGTACGTCCCCGCGCGGCCCCCACCCGCAAGCAGCGTGGCGCCCGCCTCGGTCGCCTCGGCCACCCACTCCTCGACCCGCTCAGCCGCGGACTCGCTGATCATCGGTCCGACGACGGTCGCGGGATCCCAGGGCGACCCGCTGTGCAGGCCTCGGACCGCGGCGATGAGCCTTGCGGTGAACCGATCAGCAACAGCCTCGTGGACGAAGATTCGCTGAACCGACACGCAGGTCTGACCCGCCTGCGAGTTGCCGAACATCGCGATGCGCTGGGCGGCCCACTCAAGGTCCTTGTCGCTGGAATAGTCAGCGAGGATGATGGCGGCCGCGTTGCCACCGAGTTCCAGCACGATGTGCTTGCTCGGCACCGAACGTTGGATTGCAAAGCCGACCGGCTCGGACCCAGTGAACGAGATGACCGGGAGCCGGGGGTCGAGCGTGAGCGCCGGCGCTGCCTCATTTCCGACCGGGATCACTGAGAACATGCCCGGGGGGAGGTCGGTCTCGCCGAGGAGCTCACCAAGGAGGAGCGCGCCGAGCGGGGTGGCTGGAGCGGGCTTCACAACGATGGGGGCGCCGACCGCGAGCGCCGGCGCGATCTTGTGCGCAACGAGGTTGATCGGGAAGTTGAAGGGCGAGATCCCGAGCACGGGTCCGTGCGGGAATCGCCGGATGATGGCGGCGCGGCCCGCGGTCGCGGCCTCCGTATCGAGTCGTTGAAACTCCCCATTGAACCGACGCGCCTCCTCCGCGGCCCATCGGAAAGTCGATGCCGCGCGGGTCGCCTCGGCTCGCGCCCAGGTGATTGGCTTGCCGTTCTCGGCAGTGATGAGCGCCGCTGCCTCCTCGACCCGCTCCTCGAGTCGCCGTGAGACATGGGTCAGCGCCGCGGCCCGCTGGGCAGCCGTGGTCGCCTGCGC
>CAMDKQ010000318.1 GCA_945901095.1 Bifidobacterium breve | reverse complement strand
TACGAAAAGGCCCTCCAGCAACTCGCCCAGATGCCGAATATCTGGATCGCCGCGCTCATCGTCTCTGGGCTCATCAACATCGTCATCTACCCGTTCACGGCCCTCGCGGCCATCCCGCACATCGGCTACCGGGCTGCCTTCGTCGAGCGCCAGGCCGGATTCCTCGTCAGCAACATCATCCCCGGCGGCGGAGCGATAGCGGTTGGCACGCAGTACGGGATCCTCGCGCGCTACGGCGTCTCGACGGCCGCTGCGGCGGCAGCGGTTTCCGCCGACGCGGTGTGGACCTACCTCCTCACTGCCGGTTTCCCGTCAATCGCTGTGGTCCTCCTCGTTATCGAGGGGCGGTCGACGGCAGGCTTTACCCTCGCCGCAGGAATCGGGCTCGTAGTCGTCATCGCCTCGCTCATCGTCATCATCATGACGCTTCGAAGCGAGGAGGGTGCGCTGCGGATTGCGCGGTTCGCGCAGAGGCCGGTGTCGGCCGTTTACCGGCGTTTCAAGCGCAATGCCCCGGACCTCTCGTCTGTCCTGCTCGACTTCCACAAGCACGCTTCCACGATGGTCGCGACCCGCTGGCGTGAGCTCACGATTACCAATCTCGCAGCGCAGCTCACCCCGATGCTCGTCCTGGTGTGCGCCCTCGCCGGTCTCGGCGCCTATCCCGAACAGCTCAGCCTCGTCGAGGTCTTCGCGGCCTACTCAGTGGCGCTGCTCCTCACCAGCTTTCCGATCACCCCCGGCGGCCTCGGCACGGTCGATGCCGCTCTCGTCGGCCTCCTCGTTGCATTTGGCGTCGAACCACCTACAGCAATCGCCGCCGACCTCGTCTGGCGCATAGTGTGGTTCCTCCCGCAACTCCTCGTTGGGCTCGGTGCCATGGGAATCTATTGGTGGGATGGAAGAAGCCATGAACATTGAGGTTTGGTCTGATGTCGTGTGCCCGTGGTGCTACATCGGTAAGCGTCGACTTGACGAGGCAGTCGCTGGATTTTCAGGACGTGACGACGTCACCGTCGTCCACCGTGCATTCCAACTTGACCCGACAGCGGTGAGCGAGGGGCGGCTCACCGTTGAGGTGATTGCCGTAAAATACGGCATGGACCTAGCCGGTGCTGCCGCCATGATGGGCAACGTGAGCGAGGTTGCGACCTCGGTCGGACTCGCCTACCAACTCGACGAGACGGTCAGCGGAAACACCCGTGACGCGCATCGCCTGCTGCTGTGGGCGCAGGACCAGGGGAAATCCGCAGAGCTCCTCGAGGTGCTCTACTCCGGCTACTTCGAGTTCGCGCGCGACATATTCGACATCGACTCACTCTGCGATCTCACCTCCGAGGCCGGGCTTGATCCGGTCGCAGCGCGGACCATGCTCGCAGGCACCGGCTTCATTGATGACGTGGCAGCCGATCAAGCGCTCGCTGCCCAATTCGGCGCGACCGGGGTCCCGTTCTTCGTCTTCGACCGCGCCTACGGAATCTCAGGAGCACAGCCCCTTGAGGCATTCGTGGCGACGCTCAGCAAAGCAGCCGAGGGCTCACCCGGATGAGTCCTCAAATCTGGCTTATCCGGCACGGGGAGACCGAGTGGAGCCGAGCCGGACGTCACACCGGCAGAACCGACATCCCTCTCACCGAGGCCGGCGAGGAGCAGGCTCAGGCTGCGGGCAGGGCATTGACCGATGTCTTTCCGGCGCTCGTCCTGTGCAGCCCGCTCATCCGGGCGAGGCGAACCGCGGAAATCGCCGGGCTCACGCCAGATGCCTTCGAGGATGACCTTATGGAATGGGACTACGGAGCCTGGGAGGGCCTTACCACCGCCGAGATCAGGATCCTTCGCGGTGACCCAGGCTGGCGGGTGTGGGACGAGCCGATCCCGCCGGGTACCGCCCCCGGATCAACGCCCGGTGAACAGCTGAGCGATGTCCGGGTCCGGGTCGATCGCGTGATCGCGCGCTGCACGCCCGTCCTCGAGGCCGGGCGTGAGTGTGTCCTCGTCGCCCACGGGCACCTACTTCGAATTCTCACCGCGACATGGCTCGACCTCCCTCCGGACGCAGCAAAATTGTTCGCACTCGAGCCTGGGCATCGTTCCTCCCTGGGATTCGAGCGCGAGCAGCACGTCATCATGAGCTGGAATGCCTGATTCGCACCCATGATCAACACATGACACACTCACGAATCCCAAACTAGGAAGGCCCAGAACGTTGAGCGACGAATACACGACGATCCCTGAGCATCTGGTGCGCCGATTTCGGGAACTCAAGGTCGAACTCGGATTTGGGATCGTTGGCGATTACGCCCTGCGACTTTTCAGCGAGCTTGATGAACTGGGTTTCCCCATTCTCGTCACCGCAGATGAGCAGGGCGCCGGGTTCGCAGCCGATGGCTTCGCTCGGTTGAAGGGATTCGGGGTCGCGGCCTGCACCTACGGCGTCGGTGGGCTGAAGCTCGCAAATGCGGTCGCCAACGCCTGGGCCGAGCAGGTTCCCCTCCTCGTCATCTCGGGCGCACCTGGCATGAAGGAGCGCGCGCCGGGCGCACTCCTCCACCATCGGGTGAAGGACTTTGACACCCAGCTACGGGTCTACCAGGACCTCACGATTGCGCAGGCTGTCCTTTCAGATCCGCGTATTGCCGCGAGCGAGATCGACCGCGTCATCGATCAGATCCTCACGACGCAGCGCCCCGGCTACCTAGAGATTCCCCGGGACCTCGTCGACATCCCCATCATCAACGTCAGCGGGCCGCTCACCCGGTCCTCCGCTGCTGTCAATCTCGATAACCTCGCGGCGGCGGTCACCGATGTCGTCGAGGCCCTCCGCTCAGCCGGAGCAACGGTGATCCAGGCGGGCGTCTTGGTGGCCCGCCGAGGGCTGAGCGAGCACCTCATCGGAATCGCCGAGCACCTCGGTCTCCCCGTAGCAACGAGCCCGCTTTCCAAGGGCGTCTTCCCCGAGCGACACCCCCTCGCCATCGGCGTGTATCAGGGAGCAGTGAGCCCTGCTGATGTCGTCGAACAGGTCGAGGGCGCTGCCCACATCATCCAGCTCGGTGTCCTGCCGACCGACATGAACCTCGGCGCCTTCACGGCCCACCTCGACCCCGACCACCTCATCGATTGCACCGATGATGACGTTACCGTCGGGCCACGCACCTACCGAAATGTGCCGCTCGAAGCTTTTCTTCCCGCCCTTCATGAGGCGATCGCAGGCGGTAGGGATGCGCCGATGCCAGCCGCGCACGACGTTCCGACCTTCACCCCCGACGGCGCCGCGGAGATTCACGTGGAGCGACTCATTCACGCGGTGGCGGCGCACCTCGACGAGCGTCATGGATTCCTTGTCGACCCGGGCGACTG
>CAMDKQ010000317.1 GCA_945901095.1 Bifidobacterium breve | reverse complement strand
CGGGGCCCACCTGGACGATAGACGGCGCGTACTCATCGACGAGCCAGAAGTCGCCGTTCTTGGTGCGCACCACGCCCTCGGTGTCGAGGCCGTTCACGTTGTAGGCGATGGCCACGCCCGCCTCGTTCGTCGGGACCGAGTCATACCCGGCAACGTTCGGCAGGCCGGTGGCACCGACGCCCTTGGCGGACTGCACGGCGATCTTCTGGGTGATCTGCGCAGTCGAACCGCTGACCTTGATCTTCATGATTAGGGGTGTGAACGTCGGCACTGGGAAACCGGTTCCCGCGGTGCCGTCCTTCAGCACGGTGTCGTTGTTCGGGCCGCGATCGGTCACCGTCCAGTACTCGCCGGGCCGCCCAGGCTCGCGGTACAGGTCCGAGCCGTAGCCTCCGAGCAGGATGCCGAAATCGTTGCCGACCGACCCAGGAAGCGCCGAGTTCGACGCTGCGGCAAGGCCCTCGGATGCGAAGACGTAGACGCTTACCCCGGACGTGACCGCCATCGCGGGCACGGCGGCGGCCGCCAGCGCTACGGCGGGGAGCCCTGCTATCCCGATACGAACATTCATGGATCATCCTTTGATCAGAGGTTAAAGTCTGATCGAACGGGAAGCGCATGGACACCGTGTGTTGACCGGGAGGCGAGCAGGTAATCGTCGGATGAATAGTCGGCGGCAAAGCGGACGGCGGCATAGTGAGCACACTGAACGATGGGCACACGTTCAGAGATGCCTTCTTAAAGCAAGAGCGCTTGAATCCACTTGAGCCTGCGATCCGGACCCGTCGGGTACATCGCAGCGAGGATGATCGTGGAGACCGCGAGAACGACGACGAGGGCGAAGATCGGCAGCGGCAGGAGGGGGTAGGGCTGACTGAGGCGACTGTTGCGCGCCAGCGTCATCCCGCCGAGTGAATCAAAGAGGACCTTCGCATCGTCACTCTCGATGGTGCCTGCTGCATCCAGTTTGACGATGCCTCGAGTCGCCTCGAACACCTGCTCATTCGCCCCGTCGTTGCTTGAGGAGATCCTCGGGTTCATGAGTTCGCCGTCCATGACGATGCTCGCGTGGCCGAACTCTTGGCCCACCGTATCCGCGAGGCGGCTCGACTCCTGCCACAGTGCAACGGTCGCGAACGCACTCATGAAGATGAATGCCCCTCCGATGAGCCGGATAGCTGCGGTCGCCACGTTGTCATTGGCGCGAACCTGATGATCGGCGCGGCCCGTCGCGATCACGAGGATGATGGTGAGGGCCAGCAGCGGCACGAGGATGAGCAGGATGGCAGCAGCGAGCGGCATCTCAACGAAGGATGTGTAGATCGTCACGATGAAGGATTAATGCAACTCGTTCGTCAGGAGACGAGTTCGATGCCCCTGTTCGTCCGTTCCGCGGTGCCAGCCCGAGAAGTCGCCCGATGCGGCAACTAGGCTCGGCCACTATGGCTGAGTTCATTTACACCCTTTATAAGGCACGCAAGGCGCATGGCGACAAGGTCGTCCTCGATGACGTGACCCTCTCGTTCCTTCCGGGCGCGAAAATCGGCATCGTCGGGCCCAACGGCGCCGGAAAATCGAGCCTCATCAAGATCATGGCCGGCCTCGACGAGGTGTCGAATGGCGAGGCGAAGCTCATGGACGGCTACACCGTCGGGATTCTCCTTCAGGAGCCGAAGCTCGACGAGTCGAAGTCGGTCCTTGAGAACGTGCAGGACGGAGTCGCGGAGACCAAGGCCATGGTCGATCGGTTCAACGCGATCTCCGCCGAACTGGCCGAGCCCGATGCCGACTACGACACCCTTCTCGCTGAGATGGGCACGCTGCAGGAGGAGATCGACCACAAGAATGCGTGGGATCTCGACTCCCAGCTCGAACAGGCGATGGACGCCCTGCGCTGCCCGGCGCCCGACGCTGATGTCTCGGTGCTCTCCGGCGGTGAGAAGCGCCGGGTGGCCCTGTGCCAACTGCTGCTGCGCAAGCCGGATCTGCTCCTCCTCGATGAGCCGACGAACCACCTCGATGCAGAGAGCGTCCAGTGGCTCGAGCAGCATCTCGAGAAGTACCCCGGCACCGTCATCGCGATCACCCATGATCGCTACTTCCTCGACAACGTCGCCCAATGGATTCTTGAACTCGACCGCGGCCGGGCGTATCCCTATGAGGGCAACTACTCCACGTACCTGGATACCAAGGCCACCCGTCTGAAGGTCGAGGGGCAAAAGGACGTTAAGTTGCAGCGCCGCCTCACCGACGAACTCCAGTGGGTTCGCTCGAACGCAAAGGCCCGTCAGACGAAGAGCCGCGCCCGCCTCGACCGCTATGAGGAGATGGCTGCGGCCGCCGACAAGACCCGCAAGTTCGATATGGAAGAGATCCAGATCCCGCCGGGCCCGCGCCTTGGCAGTGTCGTTGTTGAGGCATCGCACCTGACAAAGGGCTTCGGCGATCGTCTCCTTCTCGACGACCTCAGCTTCACGCTGCCGCGCAACGGCATCGTCGGGGTCATCGGACCGAACGGGGTCGGCAAGACCACCCTGTTCAAGATGATCGTCGCGGCGGCGGAGGGCCGGACCGACGACAAGGACGATCTGCCGACTGCCGGTGATCTGAAAATCGGTGAGACGGTCCTGCTCTCGTACGTCGATCAGTCGCGTTCCGGCCTCGACCCGACGAAGAATGTGTGGGAGGTGGTCTCCGACGGCCTCGACTGGATCAAGGTCGGCAACGTCGAACTGCCTTCACGCGCCTATGTCTCGGTTTTTGGATTCAAGGGTCCCGATCAGCAGAAGGCCGCGGGCGTGCTCTCCGGTGGTGAGCGCAACCGGCTCAACCTCGCACTCACCCTGAAAATGGGTGGGAATCTCCTGCTCCTCGATGAGCCGACGAACGACCTCGATGTCGAGACCCTCGGCTCCCTTGAGAATGCGCTGCTCGAGTTCCCCGGCTGCGCCGTCATCACCTCGCATGACCGCTGGTTCCTCGATCGTGTCGCGACCCACATCCTCGCCTACGAGGGCGACTCCGAGTGGTTCTGGTTCGAGGGCAACTTCGACAGCTACGAGAAGAACAAGGTCGAGCGGCTCGGCGCAGATGCGGCGCGCCCGCACCGCGCGACCTACCGCAAGCTCACCCGGGACTGATTGGTGACTATTTTTCGCGTTCCAGTGCAGCGACGGTTCAGCGACATCGACCTGCTCGGGCACGTGAACAATGTCGTGTTTCACGACTACCTGCAGGAGGCAAGGGTCCATGTGATTCGGCAGGTCACGGCGGGCACACACATCGGATTCACCCATGTGATCGTCCGACAAGAAATCAACCATCGGCGCCCGCTGTATCTGAAGGCCGAACCCGTCACCGTCGA
>CAMDKQ010000316.1 GCA_945901095.1 Bifidobacterium breve | reverse complement strand
CGTGAATTCACCCTTCACCTCGTAGGTGAACTGACTGCTCCCGATGCGTTGTTGGCGGCGAGTGACTCGCGAGTCGTCGTCCACGGACCGAAGACGCCGCAGCAGATTCGGGACATCGCTCAGACCTGCTCTGCTGGACTCTCGTCGCTAGCCCTTGAGCGTCATGGACTTCGCGTTGCTTGCCCTCTCAAGGTTAGGGAGTACCTCTCCATGGGACTCCCGGTGGTCGGGAATCACGAGGAAGTTCTGCCCATCGACTTTCCCTTCTACACGCAGGTCAAACCTGACATTGCCTCCATCTTGGACGTTGCAGATAGCTGGCGAACGGTGCCGCGAGCTGAGGTTGCGGAGCTGGCCCTTCCACTCATCAGCAAGAAAGCAATTCTCGAAGGGTTCTACGAAAGCCTCACACGCTTGACCCAGAAGCGCTGATATTGCGGCGCGCCGATGCGGACGCGCCGACGCGAGTAACGACCGCGGTCGGTGGTGATGCTGAAACAGGTTGCGAGCGGGGAGTCACGATCGGTGGTCGGACAGGTTCTCGGCCGAGCAGAATTACTGCGCGTTTGGCGCCCTCCTTGTCACCCTCAGTAGTAGGTAGTGGCTGGTAGGTTTCGGGGATGATCCATCCAACCGCGGAGGTAGCTCCCGATGTCGATGTCGATCCCTCTACCTTCATCTGGCAGTTGGCTCATGTGAGGGAGTCGGTTCGCATCGGCCGCGACGTTGTCATCGGGCGTGGCGCGTACGTCGGACCCGGGGTCAGCATCGGCGATCGAGTCAAGATCCAGAACTACGCTCTCATCTACGAGCCCGCGGTTGTCGCTGATGGCGTGTTCATCGGGCCCGCCGTGGTGTTCACCAACGATCGCTATCCGCGGGCGGTGAACCCCGACGGCTCGAAGAAGTCAGCTGCTGACTGGGAGCCCGTCGGTGTCAACGTCCTGAACGGTGCATCGATTGGCGCGCGCGCTGTGTGCGTGGCACCCGTCACCATCGGTCGTTGGTCGCTCGTTGCTGCCGGATCAGTGGTCACCGCCGACGTCGCCGACTACGCAGTGGTGGCTGGCTCACCCGCTCGGCGCATCGGCTGGGTGGGGCCGGCGGGGGAGCCTCTCGTTGCGGTGGAGGATTCGCCCGACACCTATGTCTGTCCTCGAACTGGAGCGCGATTCGTGTGTGACTCCCTCGAACACCTGATTGAGGTGGAGTAATCGTGATCGTGATCCCGGCAGCTCGTCCCGACATAGGCGTAGACGAGCAGGCTGCCGTCGCTCGAGTACTTGAGTCAGGGATGCTGGCGCAGGGGCCCGAGGTGGCAGCATTTGAACAGGAGTTTTCATCCCAAGTGGTGGGCGGTCGGCACGCCGTGGCGGTCAACTCCGGTACCTCAGCACTCCACCTTTCATTGCTCGCATGTGGCATTGGCCCGGGTGACGAGGTGATCGTCCCATCGTTCACCTTCGCCGCGACGGCAAATTCGGTCGCATTGACGGGCGCAACGCCCGTGTTCGTCGACATTGAGCCGAACCACTTCTGCATTGACCCGGCGGCCGTCGAAGCCGCAATCGGACCTCGAACACGCGCAGTGATGCCGGTGCACCTTTATGGTCACCCGGCGGCCCTGGGCCGCCTCAAGGGGATCTGCGAACGACGAGGGTTGCTGCTCATCGAGGATGCTGCGCAGGCCCACGCAGCATCGGTGGACGAAATTCCGGTGGGAGCCTGGGGGGTAGCGGCTTCATTTTCGTTCTACCCAACGAAAAACATGACGACCGGCGAGGGTGGAATCGTCACGACGCCCGACGCTGGGATCGCCAGGACCCTGCGCCTGCTCAGGAATCAGGGCCAGGAGCGCCGATACGAGAACGAGATCGTTGGACTCAACAACCGCATGTCTGATGTCCACGCCTCAATTGGTCGCGTTCAACTGGGCCGACTGCCACTGTTCACCCGTCGTCGGCAGGAGAATGCTGCCTTCTACGATGCGAACTTGAGCGGCGTCGTCACGCCCCCGGTCGCGGTAGGGGCAGTTCATGTCTACCACCAGTACACGATCCGGGTTGTTGGGCTCGATCGTGATGCATTCGCCGAACAGCTTGCGGAGCAGGGAGTTGGCTCCGGTGTCTACTATCCGATCCCGACCCATCGCCTGCCTGCCTTCGCGAACGACCAGGACCTGCCCGAGACGGATCGGGCGGCGAAGGAGTGCCTTTCGCTGCCGATCTATCCGAACCTGACGAACGATGAGCGCGAGCGTGTTGCCGCCGCCGTCAATGTCGCCGCTGCGGCAGGTTCGTAGCATGGCGAATCTCCGGGCAGGGCTGGTGGGGCTAGGTGTGATGGGCCGCCATCACCTTCGCCTCTTGAGTGCCATTGACGGTGTTGACTTCGTTGGAGTCGCCGATCCCGGGCTTGTCGACGGACCGCGCGATGTCCCTCGCTTCGACTCACTTGACGCGCTGATCGCGGCTGGCCTTGACTACTGCGTGGTCGCAGTTCCGACGGCCCTGCATGTCGAAGTCGGGCTCCGGCTTGCCGCTGCGGACGTTCATGCACTGATCGAAAAGCCACTGGCGCTCGAACCCGTATCGGCCGAGGAGCTGGCCCGAGCCTTCGAGGCCCGAGGGTTAGTCGGGGCAGTGGGCCACGTTGAGCGATACAACCCTGCGCTCCAATCGGCGCGGTCAAGGGTAGCCAGCGGCGATCTTGGCGAGATCTATCAGGTTGCAACCCGACGCCAAGGCCCCTTTCCTGCTCGCATTGCGGATGTTGGTGTGGTGAAGGACCTCGCGACCCACGACATTGACCTGACCTCGTGGATCCTCCAGTCGCAGTACTTGTCAGTGTTCGCCCAAACAGCGCATCGCTCGGGTCGCGAATTCGAGGACCTGGTATCGATCACCGGACTACTTGAGGGTGGGATCGTTGCCAGTCACCTCGTGAACTGGGTATCACCGTTCAAGGAGCGAGTGACCATCGTGTCCGGAGAGCTGGGAGCACTCGTAGCCGACACGCTCAGCGCTGATCTCACCTTCTATGCCAACGGACAAGTGCCGACTGAGTGGGATGACGTAGCGAATTTCAGAGGGGTCCGGGAGGGCGATGTGATCCGTTATGCGATTCCAAAGCCCGAGCCACTGCGCCTTGAGCACGAGGCGTTCCGGGATGCGGTCCTGGGGAAGCCTGCGGACATCGTCACGATGGCCCAAGGGGTCGCCGTGACCCGAATCGCCGACGCAGTGCTGCGAAGTTCCGCGACCGGCCTCGCGGTCGCGCCATGACGGACTCCATGACCATCACGGTCGTCGGGCTTGGGAAAATTGGCCTGCCGCTGGCGGTGCAATACGCCGGACGCGGCCATCGAGTT
>CAMDKQ010000315.1 GCA_945901095.1 Bifidobacterium breve | reverse complement strand
CTCGGCGGCGTCATTCTGGTGATCAATGGCGAGCGCCGCACCCGCTGACCTCCACGCCCCGCCGACCCTCGAATCGACTCCGAGGGCAGCACACCGGCGTGACATTCAGGGCCTGCGAGCCATCGCCGTCCTCATGGTCGTGCTCTTCCATGCCCGACTCCCAGTTCCCGGCGGGTTTACCGGAGTCGATGTTTTCTTCGTCATCTCCGGGTTCGTCATCACCGGGATGCTTCACCGTGAATGGCTTGGCACCGGGCATATTCGTCTGCGCACGTTCTACCTGCGCAGGTTCATGCGGCTTGCCCCCGCCCTCGGCCTCCTCGTCGGCGTCGTCGTCCTGCTCTCCGTCGTGCTGCAGAGCCCCTTCGGACCGCAGCAGACCGTTGCGGCCACCGGGCTCGGCGCCCTGCTCATGTCAGCGAACCTCGTCATCGCAAATGCGGCAGGCGACTACTTCGCAGTCACCGCGAACCAAAATCCCCTTCTCAACACCTGGTCGCTTTCCGTCGAGGAGCAGTTCTATCTGGTGTTCCCGGCCCTGCTCCTGGTTGGCTGGGTCGCTGCTCGACGACTTCGGCGAGTCATGGCACCGCCGCTCCTCCTCATCACCTTGGTCTCAGCGCTCTCATTCACCGTGTCCCTCATGTGGACCAACGGAAACGAGTGGGGCGCATCACTCACCTCGTTCTTCGGCGGTCCGCAGGTATTCGCGTTCTACGGACCCTTCTCACGGGTCTGGGAATTTGGAGTCGGGGCCATCCTCGCGCTCCTCGTCGCCAAAGGGTGGAGCCTTGGGAGGTCGTCGCGTCACCTCGCGGGACTCGCGGGCGGGGCGCTCCTTCTCCTCTCAGCCTTCGCCATCACCGATGCCATGCCCTTCCCTGGAACGGTGGCACTCGTGCCCGTCGCCGGCACCGCGCTCCTGCTTATCGCGGGGACGAGCCAGGGTTCCTTCGTCAACCGGGGTCTAGCGATCCGCCCACTGGTTACCGTCGGTGACTGGTCCTACTCCTGGTACCTCTGGCACTGGCCACTCATCGTCTTCGTGGCCGTCATTCTCCCCGGGGAACCGGCCGCCCTCGTCATCGCAGCGATCGCCTCACTCGTCCCCGCATGGCTGTCATACCGTCTCGTCGAGCAACCGCTGCGCCGGTTTCGGCCAGCGGGAAGGGTCAAGACCGCCCTCGTCGTCGCTGTGATCTCCGGGGTCCCCATTGCCCTATGCCTAGGCCTGCTGTGGGGCTCGAACACCGGTTGGGGCGGACGTTTCGCTCTCCCAAGCGAAGCGTCTGCAACATCAGTGGCCACTCAAACGGATGATGGTGAACCAAGTCCCGATGCCTTCGATCCCATCGCTGGCGACGGAGCAATCGAGAAAGACACCACACGCGGCGACCTGCGGGCGCAGCACGTGGCCGTCAAGGCCGACTGCGTGAACACGGATATCGACCCCATTGGCTGCCGCTTCGGTCCGGCCACCGCCAAGGGCACTGTTCTGGTGCTCGGCGATTCGCAGGCCTACGCGATCGCCGATGGTGTCATCAATGCAGCGAGTGCCCTCGGCTACGACACCGTCGTGAGCAGTCGGACCGGATGCCCCTTTCTCGGCCGCGAGCCCAGTGGAACCCACGAGGACCCGTGCCGCCCATGGCAGAAGTCGGCCCTGGCGTACGCCCTGTCGAGTTCGCCAGCCGCGGTCGTCATCGCCAACCGGTCTGCCGGCTACGTCCACCCCGAGTGGGGTTGGCGCACGGCAGCGACCGATGAAGGTGACATGGCCTCTTCAGTCTCTGCGGCGGCCGGGCTCTGGGAGCAGGGGATTGAGGCCGTCGTCGCGCCCCTGCGGGAGGCTGGCATTCCCGTGCTCATCATTGCTGCGGTGCCCGAGATGCCCGAGTTCACCGATCAGCGCTCGCTGTTTTCACAGGCATTCGGATCCCGCCCGTACGAGGTACCGAGG
The DNA here is from genome assembly GCA_945901095.1 of Bifidobacterium breve. GTDB lineage: Bacteria > Actinomycetota > Actinomycetes > S36-B12 > S36-B12 > WLND01. Next base: position 1,439 of record CAMDKQ010000315.1, on the reverse strand, counting down.
AAGCGGTCCATAGAGGATCGAAGCCCTGCCCTCAATGCCGAGGAGGCGGTCGCGACGCGCCACCCGGGAACCCTCATCTTTGATCCGATCCCGGTCATGTGCCCGACAGAGACCTGCTTTTCCGCCGTCGATGGTGTGCTGCGATACCAGGATGAGACCCATCTGACCGTCGACGGTTCTGTCATCCTTGCGCCTGGGATTCAAGGCATTCTCGGGAAAGCACTCACCGCCAGACCCTGAACCGCCATAGCCTCCACAGCATGAGGCTGTCCTTCCCCAGCATGAGTCTTCGCAGGCGCGCCAGCATCTTCTCTCTCATCACGATCACGATCGTCGTCATGACATCGGTCGCACTGACCCGAGATTTCATCGACGAGGTCGATCGGCAGAGCCTCATCACCGACCGCCTCGAGCCCGCTGCCCAAATCGCCGGCGCCCTGCAGGCAGCAACCGCGCAAACATCCGTTGGTATCGCGCAGTACATCGTGACGGGAGAGGGCGACGAGCGGCGTCTCGCGCAGGCGAGCCTTGCCGAATCAACGGATCTGCTCGCGTCACTGTCACGCCTCGTCTCGAGTGATCCAGGACTACAGGTGTCCGCACGGGTTGTTGCACAGGCATACGAAACATGGGTCACCGAGGACGTCATGCCGCTCCTCGCCGACATGGCGCAGGGGAGAACCGCTGCCGCCGAAACAAGGATCGACGCCCCATCCTCAACACGTCATTTCTCGGAACTCGACTCCGCGAATACTCAACTCATCACGAACATCGAGGCTGCGCGAACCGAAGGACTCATCGACCTGCGCGGCATCACGCGAAACCTCGGAATCGCCCTCATTGCCGCAGCCATCCTCGCCATCGGCCTGTCGGCCTGCTCCATCCTCGCCCTGCGCGCGTGGATCTTGGATCCGCTCGACCGAGTGCGCTCAGACCTCCGTGAGGCGGCTGCGCCCCCCACCCATGAGACCCCAATCGAGCCCACCGGTGCGCTGGAGATCGCCGAGTTGGCCAAGGACGCCGAGGCACTTCGACGTGCACTGCTGCGCGAGATCGACATCGCTCAGGCAGCAAGAGTCGCCCTTGAGCATGGCGCTCCCGCCGTGGTCGCACTCGAACGCGAGATGGCGCCGCCGTCCGATGCACGCCTCGGCGGCGTCGACCTATTCGGGACGACCCGCGCTGCCCAGGGAGTCATCGCCGGGGACTGGTGGGATGCGGTAACCCTTCCAGGCGGCGGGCTCGGCCTCGTCATTGCTGACGTCTCAGGGCACGACCTTCACGCCGGGATCACCGCGGTCGGCCTCCGATCTATCTTTCGGACCGGATTGCTTGCCGGACTCAGGCCGGATCAAGTCATGGATCTCGCCGCGAGGGGACTGCGAACCAGCGGGCTGCTCGTCACCGCCTTCATCGCCCTTGTGCCGGATGGCTTCGAC
>CAMDKQ010000314.1 GCA_945901095.1 Bifidobacterium breve | reverse complement strand
TCCCCCGCCGCATCGAGTCCCTCGATGAGGTCGCCGGTGACCGGGTTCTCTGGGTAGCCCTTTGAGGCGATGACGACCGTGACGGCGGCTCCCTGGTGCCATTCGAGTGGCGGCACAGAACCGAGGGTTCCGGTGGCGGCAGCAAGGAGCACTTGGCCGAGTGGCGACGCCAGACGGGCAAGCACCACCTGGGTCTCAGGGTCACCAAATCTGGCATTGAATTCGATGACCCGCATGCCACACGTCGTGAGGGCGAGTCCTGCGTACAGCAGGCCAACGAACGGGGTGCCCCGCTCGCGCATGGTGTCAATCATCGGCTGCAGCACCCGATTGGTGACATCGGCGACGAGATTCGGTGGTGCCCAGGGCAGCGGCGAGTAGGCACCCATGCCACCGGTGTTCGGCCCCGCGTCGTCGTCGTAAGCCCGCTTGAAATCCTGAGCTGGCTCGAGCGGAATGATGATCGTGCCGTCGCTGATGCCGAACAGCGACACCTCGGGGCCATCGAGGTACTCCTCGATCACGACCCTCGCGTCGCCGCCCCGACTCAGGCATGCCTGCGCGTGAGCGAGTGCCTCGTCGCGATCATTCGTGACGACGACACCCTTGCCCGCAGCAAGCCCGTCATCCTTCACCACGTGGGGCGCACCGAACTGGTCGAGAGCCTCCGCCACCTCGTCCATTACCCGGCACACGTACGCGCGGGCCGTATCGACACCCGCCTCGTCCATCACCTGCTTCGCGAAGGCCTTACTTCCCTCGAGTCGGGCCGCAGCCGCTGACGGTCCGAAGCACGCGATACCCCGGGCCCTGACCGCGTCGGCAGCGCCGGTAACGAGCGGCACTTCGGGGCCGATGACAACGAGGTCAACCCTCAGATCGGCCGCGAGGTCGCCAATTGCCTCCGGATTTGACACGTCAAGGTCGCATGACTCGACGTCGCGAGCAATGCCTGCGTTGCCGGGTGCGCAAATGACGCGTTCGACGCTCTCATCCGTCTTCAACGAGGTGACAAGAGCGTGCTCTCTGGCACCCGAGCCAACGACGAGGATGATCACACTGAGAGCCTAACCACGCACCGTTTCATGCCCGTCGTCGAAGCCTGGAGGCTCGAGGCCGCTATCCGACGTAATGCTTGTCAATCACCGCGAATACCTCGTCGAGGATTGCGAGGCCGTCCCTGGCCTCCGCCTCGGTGACCGTGCACGGCGGCACAACATGCATGCGGTTGAAGTTCGCAAACGGCATGAGGCCGCGCTTCTTGCTCTCGGCAATGAGCTCGTTCATCGCTGGCGAGGTGCCGCCATACGGGGCGAGCGGCTCGCGGGTCTCCCGGTTGGTGACGAGGTCGAGGGCCCAGAAGACGCCAAGGCCGCGAGCCTCGCCGATGACCGGGTGCTTCTCCTGCAGTGCACGAAGGCCCGGACCAAGGATGTTCTTGCCGATTGAGGCGGCGTTCTCGACGATTCCCTCCTCCTTCATCGCGGTGATGGAGCCCACGATGGACGCTGCCGCAAGCGGATGGCCGGAGTAGGTGAGTCCGCCGGGGAACACCCGCGTGTCGAAGGTTGCGGCAATAGCGTCGCTGATGATGACGCCGCCGACCGGCACGTAGCCGGAGTTGGAGCCCTTCGCGAAGACGATGAGATCGGGCTTGACGTCCCAGTTCTGGAACGCGAACCAAGCGCCCGTGCGACCAAAACCGGACATCGTCTCGTCAGCGATCATGACGATGCCGTGCTTATCGCAGATTGCTCGCACGCCCTCGAGGTAGCCGGCTGGGGGCACGAGCACCCCGGCCGTGCCCACAACGCTCTCGATGAGGATGGCGCCGATGGTGCCGGGTCCCTCGAATTGAATGACCTGTTCAAGGTGCTGAAGTGCGCGCTCCGACTCCTGCTCCTCCGAGGCGGCCCAGAAGGCCGAGCGGTAGAGGTAGGGGCCGAAGAAGTGGACATGCTGCGACGCGTACTCATTCGGCCAGCGACGCGGGTCACCAGTTGCGGCAATCGCTGCGCCCGTGTTGCCGTGGTACGAGCGATAGAAGGAGAGCACCTTGTGCTTGTGCGTATGGATGCGGGCCATCCGGATGGCATTCTCGACTGCATCGGCGCCGCCGTTAGTGAAGAACACCTTGTTCATGTTGTCGGCGACGAGCCCGGTGATGAGTTGAGCTGCTTCGCCCCGCGCCGCGTTGGCATGCTGGGGAGCGATGGTCGAGAGCTTCGCAGCCTGCTCCTGAATCGCCTTGACGACCTTCGGGTGCTGGTGGCCGATGTTCACGTTGACAAGCTGCGATGAGAAGTCAAGAAACTTGTTGCCGTCGTAATCCCAGAAGTAGCAACCCTCGGCGGCGGCGATAACCATCGGGTTCAGCGCGCCCTGAGCACTCCAGGAATGGAAGACATGCGCACGATCGAGGTCGTAGACGCGCTTGCCCTCTGCTGGGTCGGCGGTGAATTCCATGGTGCTCCTCAGTAGGTGAATCCGCGAGTCCTGTTGCTTCCTGATCCGGAGCGTAGAACGAGTTGAATGTTCACGCCAAATGGGGTGCACTGAGCGAGCGGTACTCGGCCAATCTCGCCTCGAGGTGACTCTTCACTGCTGGCCATTCGTCCGCGAGAACAGAGAACAGCACGGTGTCGCGCACGGTGTCGTCGGCGCGCCTTTGATATCGGCGGAGCACGCCCTCGAACTGAGCACCGAGCTTGGCTATCGCCGCCTGGCTGCGCGCGTTGCGAATATCGGTCTTCAACTGCACGCGCCCCATGCCCGCGGACTCGAAGGCCCACTGCATGAGGAGGAGCTTGCAGGCGGGGTTGACGATCGTGCCCCACACATTCGGAGCGTACGTAGTGAAGCCGATCTCAAGTCGGGCATCGCCGGGTGAGACTTCAAGGTAGGAGGTCGTTCCGACGACGGCCCCGTCGAGCCTGACGGCCCATGGGGTGCGTCCGATCGCGGGGGCGGCGCCTAGCGCAGTGACCCAGCCGGTGGGCGATGCGGGGCGGCCCTTCACGTGGGTCCACACGGCGTCGTGATCAAGGGCGTTGAAGAGATCGGCGGCATCGGCCTCGGTTGCGAGGGTCAGTTGGATGTTTTCGGCGGCGAGGATGGTGTCCACTGGGACGGGCCAGAGGATGGACGGCCACGGGGCATCGTCCGGCCGAGCATCGGCAAGTGGGACAAATAGCGAATCTGACGGCATTTCAGCCCTCTTTCTGCCGTTTGTCCCACGAAGTGGGACAAACGGGGGTTAGGCGATGAGGTCGTTGATGGCGATGGTGGCATCTCGGTCTTGGCCGACGCCGATCGCACTGATCCGGGTGCCCGAGATGTCCTCGAGGAACTTCACGTAGTCGCGCGCGTTCTTCGGCAGGTCCGACACCTCGCGGGCACCG
>CAMDKQ010000313.1 GCA_945901095.1 Bifidobacterium breve | reverse complement strand
CGCCCATCTCCTCGACCACCCCACGGAGAAATCCCTCGTCGGTCTGCGAGCCCACGCGTACCTCGGCTGAATCGATCCCGAGCGTCAAGATGACCTCGTCGATGTCGATCCCGAAGATGACAGCCTCAGGGCCGAAATACTGCCGCCACAGATCCAAGGAGCCGCCCCGCCACACCCCCATCTCGAGTATCCGCAGGGGTCGGTCAAGCTTCCCCTCCCTTGATTGCTCCGCCAGCGCGGCGAACTGCTCCTCATACGCGTCGAAGTAGTGCCACCACTTCACGAATGGTCGTCCGGCACCTGCGTCAACCGCCATCTGAGCTAGAAGGGGCATCGACTCGCGAGCCTCGGTACTCACGTCCTTGACGTCGCTCGGACTCACCGGCTTCGTGCGCAGCGTGGCAGGGACGTCCGCCAAGCGCAGGTCTTGGGGGATGTGAAGCTTCTCCCTGACCAGATAGGCAATGTCATGTGCCTTCATGATGATGACCATCCCTCTCTGGTGCGGCGGAGAATGCCTCGTCAGTTGCCGCGACCGCGACGACCGGTCGACAGAACTTTAGGCGAGGGGCCCGAGGGTTGCGATAATGACCCCGTGAAGGCCCACGAGCAGTTCGTCAACACGGTCGCCCGCAAGTTCGGGCTCCAGGTGTCTCGACTCGGGGCGAACGAAGGCCGTCTCCCGATCGAGGCGACACCAGATGACGCCGCCCTCATCACGTCCCTTCGGCCCTACACGATGACGAGCGCCGAACGCCTCTGGAGCCTGCTCAATGCCGTCTCCTACGTGACCGACGAGCAGGTAGCCGGCGACTTCGTCGAATGCGGTGTCTGGCGCGGCGGAAGCATCATGGCGATGGCCTTGCAGTTGAACCGCTTGGGTGTCACCGATCGTCGAATCTGGCTCTACGACACATTCGCGGGGATGACCGAGCCGACTGCGGCTGACATCGCCGCCGACACCGGCGAGCAGGCCGCCGCGATGATGACCCGAACCGAGGTCGGCGACGGCAACAACGTCTGGGCCCACGCAACCCGGCAGGACGTCGAGATGAATCTCGCCTCGACGAACTATCCGGGCGACAACTTGATCTTCGTCGAGGGCGACGTCGCGCAGACCCTCGACGCCCAGGCTCCCGAGTCCATCGCCATCCTGCGCCTCGACACCGATTGGTATGAGTCGACGAGGATGGCTCTCGAGGTGCTCTACCCACGGCTAGCCATCGGTGGCGTGTGCATCCTCGATGACTACGGTCACTGGCAGGGGGCCCGCAAGGCGGTTGACGAGTACTTCGGCGCTGCGGGCAAGCGGCCGTATATGCACCCGATCGACTACTCCGGCCGAGTTTTCATCAAGACAAGTTAGGGGAGGATCGTGGTCGATCATGCGCCGCACCCCTGGCTGACGGTCATCACGGTCGTCAAGGACGCTCCGGCCGACCTTGCGCGCACCCTCGCATCGGTCGCGTCGCAGGATCTGAGCGGCGTCGAATACCTCGTCATCGACGGATCCAATGACCGAGCCAGTGTCCCTGAGGTGCTGGCGCGGTTCCCCGCACTGACTGCGTCCTACGTGTGGCGTGAGCCGTCAGGGATCTATCCCGCCATGAACGAGGGCTTGACTCTCGCTCGCGGTGACTACGTCTACTTCGCAAACGCGGGCGACGTGTTCTTCGACACCGAGGTGCTCGGCCGCGTCCGGAAAGCCGCTGAGTCGATGTCGCCCGCTTGGCTCTTCGGGGAGGTCGAGATCCTCAGCGAGTCGGGTCAGCGGGTCATAACCAAGCGTTGGGATTATGCGGACGAGCAGGCGACATGCTTCAGTCGCGGACGCTTTCCATGCCACCAGGGCACGTTCACCAGGCGAGCGCTGCTCCTCGATCAAGGCGGTTTCGACACCTCGTATTCGATCGTTGCCGACTATGCGGCCTTCTTGAAACTCACCCTCGTGAGTGATCCGACCCACCTTGACTTCATCATTGCCACCTTCGCCGAGGGGGGCGTATCAACGACGAGATGGCGTGAGTCCTTTCGGCAGTTCCACCGGGCGCGGCGCGAAATTCTCAAGCCTCGCGGCCCGCTGGCATTGCGTGAGTACGGGGAAACGGTAAAGAACTATGCCGCTGTCGAGGTCTACCGGAGTGTCTGGTCGAAGATTGCCCGCTAGCCCTCGAGGGTCGCTCGGTACACGGCCGCAGTGTTCGCCGCCGTGCGCTCCCAGGTGAATTGACGAGCACGGTCGATACCGGCGGCTGAGAGTTCCCTGCGTGCGACGTCGTCGCCTACGAGGGTCGTCATCGCTTGAGTGAGCTCATCTGTTGACCCGGGGGTGAAGTAGGCCGCCGCATCGCCCCCCACCTCCGGGAGTGATGAACCGGCGGCGAGGATGGTCGGCGTGCCGCACGCCATCGCCTCGAGTGCTGGGAGCCCGAACCCTTCGAATCGCGAGGGAAAGACACACATGAGTGCCTGGCCGTAGGCCGCCGGCATTTCGGCTTCGGGCAGGCTCCGCTGATCCGTCACCCGGTCGATACCGAGCGCCTCGAGTCGCTGCCGCTCTGTACGAGTGAAGGGCCCGCCGCCGACAAAGAGCAGGCGGGTTTCGGGTTCATTCTTCGTGACGCGGGCGAATGCGTCCATGAGGACGGCGGCATCCTTGTACGCACCGCGATTGCCGACGTACAGAACGTAGCGATCCGGTAGATCTGCCCAGCGCGGCACATTGGGCGTAAACGCAGGATCAACCCCGTGGTGCACGACCGTAATGGGCGCCGCCACCGGTCCGTAGCAGCGCAGCAGATCCTGACGGGTCGCCTCCGATACGCAGATGACGTGGTCCGCGGTATGCACATAGCGGCGCTTGAGGGTGATGAAGTCCAGACGCCTCCGGGTCTTCGGCATGAGCTCAGGGATCATGTCGTGAACGGTGACGATGCGCCGCGCTCCCGGGTAGCCGGCGAGGCCATGTGGCAGGTAGAAGGTGCTGTGCAGGACATCGACCGGGGTGCTCGGACGACGTCTGGTGAAGTAACGGCCAAGTGCATTCCACGGCGAGCGAGCATCCCAGACATCGAGGGCCTGCTCAAGTTCCGGATTGCCGAGGATGTACCGGTTCACGATCGGGGCGTGCATCGGCTCAAGGTTGACGTCGATCGCACCGGGCTTCGAGTACTGCTTCGTCAGCTCAGCAAAGAGTCGTGAGATGCCGCCGAACTCCTGGATGGCGAAGATCTGCTCATCCATTGCCAGCCGCATCATTGGATTCTATTGGCCCTCGCTCACAACCCCGGGCCTAGAATCGTTTCGTCCGCATTGGTGAGGCGAGGGGCCCACGATTACGAATTCGTCAATCACTGATGTCCTGCTCTTTCCGCTGAGCGGGTATGCGAACCGATTCCAGGCCATGGCCAGTTCAGC
>CAMDKQ010000312.1 GCA_945901095.1 Bifidobacterium breve | reverse complement strand
CTCGAGAACCTCGAGCCGATTCGTCGAGACAACGACCACTCGGTCTCCGGGTCTGACGCCCGCTGCATGCAGGCCACCGGCGGCACGCGCAGCCCATTCGGGTAGTTCGGCGTACGTGACCGAGGGGACGCCGTCGGTGAGGGCAATCGAGTCACTGAACGCGGCAGAGGCCGAAATGAGCAGGCGGTTTACCGTGCGATCAGGTCCGCGCAGGTCGATCCTGGCATCCCGCGCATCGGCCCACGAGGCTGTCTCCTGGTGCCAGTCCATCGCGTTTCATCCTCCCTAGTCGTTGCCACGTGTTCTACCCAACTGATGTCTAATGCACCAATCTGGCGAACTCCACCCACGTGGACCGCTGAGCAAGATACCCACCGAGATTCAAGTGAACCCGCGCCAGCGCATTCCCCTCGGAGAACTTTCATGGTGGGAATCGGACGCCATGGTCATTCAGGGTCGATTGGCTGAAGCCCCCGAAGGGGATCAGGACGCGCTGCTTGACGCCGCCAATAGCGTGATCGGCAAGGTCCGTCTCATCATTAACGCCTTCGGGCCGGACGATGGCTCGCTGGCACTGTCGGAGTTGTCGCGCCGAACGAGTATTTCGAAGGCCTCCGTACATCGACTTGCGCGCGAACTCCTCGATTGGGGTGTTCTAGAGCGCAACGAATTCGAGTATCAACTTGGGATTCACCTCTATGAGATCGGCGCCCGAGTGCCGAGGGTCCGAGTTCTGCGCGACAACGTCAGGCCATTCATGGCAGACCTCCACACTGAAACGCACGAGACGGTGCATCTCGCCGTGCTTGCTGGCCTCGAGGTGCTCTTCATTGAACGAGCGAATGGCTATCGCCAATCCCCGCGCCAGTCGAAGTTCGCTGGGCGAACCCACCTGCACTGCTCCGCGACCGGCAAGGTGCTCATGGCGTTCGGGTCGGGTGAACTTCTCGATGAGGTCGCGAACCGAGCCATGCCACGCATGACCCGATTTACGATCACCTCCCCGCGAGCACTTGTCGGGCAGATCGAGCAGGTTCGGCATGATGGTTTCGCCGTGGAGCGTGAGGAGACCGCGCTGGGCTACATGAGTATCGCGGTGCCACTCTTCACGCGCGAAGGGGTCGCGGTGGGGGCTCTGTCGATCACCGCCCCCACCTATCGCGCGGACGCGAATCGCTACCTGAAGGCCCTGCAGGTGACTCGTCGACAGATGACTGAGGTAGGGGCGCTCATCTAACGCCGGGCACGGATGGACGACCGCTTCGACCGAACGATCCTGATGCGGACTAGACGGTGGAAGGCTCCTTCAAGTCAATGCGCAGTTCGCCATCAAGGGCCTCAACGAGGCGCATGATCGTTGGTGCGGTTGGCGCCAGAAGGCCCCGCTCAATTCGGCTGATGTCCGCCTGAGTAACCCCGGACAACTCAGACAAACGTGTCTGGGAATAGCGCCGAGACGTCCTCGCCGACGCAATCATCTGGCCTACCGCGTAGGCACCATTGAACACACGAACCGCAGTTCGGCCGTCCGGCGACAGGCGGGCTTTTCGCTCAGCTGCGTAGTCTTCGTAGGACTTGGTCATCGCATCTCCCATTCGTGACTCTATGTGTTCTTAAACATACAGCCAAGTTACCCAGAGCTTGGGCCCCTGCTCATCTAATCATTCACCTAGAGGACTCATTTCGACCCTTTGACTCTCTTGGTCTCTTGCAACTTCCACGCCTTCAACCGACGCTGAGCCTCCTTGATTTCCTTGTTCTGCTTCTTGGCACTGTCGTCGACACCTTTGTCATACCCGTGGAGAAGGAGAACGATTCGGTCCCCGTGAAAGGAAACGAAGACGCGCAGGAGGATCGCCTCCGCCTTGGCGGGAGCCGGCTCGCCTGCATTCGCGTACATGTTCATAATCTGTCGTGCCGAGTGGCGAATACGAAACTCGTATAGCCCCATTGAGATGTTCTTCATCCAAGGGCTACCCAGCAATTGCATGCCCTTGTTCCGCAGGACGTGAGTCACGGCAGCGTCGTAGGCGGCAAACTTCTGCTCAGTCAGGTTATCGAGCCAACGCTCAATCGGGTACGTCCCCTTGGGCTCCTCAAAGAGTTCGGTCTTCCAAACTGTCAACGTCTTGACACCTCCCCCTACTGCAACGTCGCTGCGTCAAGAGTGACGTAGCCATGGAGATCGTGCACGCCATATAAGCACGCGATCAGTTCCTCTGAGTAGGCAATTGCCGACGAGTCAGGGACGCTGGTGCACGACGAGCGGGAGAATCGCGGTGGCCCCGGCCTCGCGTAGGAGCGCCCCACTGATCGTCATGGTCCAGCCGGTCCGGAGGGTGTCATCGACAAGAAGGATCGGGCCACTCGGAACGGCAATCCCGGGGCGCAGTCGAATCCGCGCCTCGACGGTTCGGGCGCGTGCCGCCGGCGACAGGCCGGACGGGGCATGGGGGCCGCTGATCTCGAAGGGCTCGATCACGGTGAGCTGACCGATTGCCGCGAGTCCGGCGGCAAGGGACTGATTGAATCGGGGCCGTCGCGTGGAGGGAATGGCTGCAACCGCTATCGGGCGGGCCTTCCAGGATGATCGCCAGCGGGCGAGGACTGCAGTGAGTCCCTGAAGCACCCAGTCGGGGGACTCGATGTCGTCGCTGCTGTCGGCGAGTAGCCCGGCGATGTCCGTCCATGCCGGATCGTCGGCAAATGCCAGTGCCCGACCCTCTGCAATGGCAAGAGTCGGGCTGACTCGACCGCTGCGCCCAGAGAGACCACTGGCCCAGAGTTTGCGGGGTGTGATGACCGTGTCGAGCCCGCGCAGGAATGTCGTGGCCGCTTCCAGGTTCTCGCGGCTCGGGGTTCGGGGGAGCGCGGCGGGCAGGGCTCCGACACAGACTGAGCATCGGCCACACTGCGCGGACTCGCCGACAGTGTCGTCAAGGGCAAGTCGCAGGAGTGTCTCAAGGCAGGTTGTGGCGGCGGCGTAGGAGCGCATGAGGCCAGCCTCCGCCCGTCGTGCCTCGATCAACGCCGCGTACTTCGCATCGTCGTAACTCCAGGGTTGCCCGCTGGCTGACCAGCCATCGGCGGAGCGTGTTACCGCACCATCAACGGCGAGCACCTTGACGAGGAGTTCAACCCGTGAGCGCCGGACACCCGTGGAGGTCTCGAGGGCGATGACGCTCACGGGTCCCGGGGCATCGTGGAGGGCCGCGAGGACAGCGTTCGCCTCGACCGGATCTGGGACCGATGCCGTGGCGAACCACTCCCACAACCGCTCGTCGCTGCGGCTCGGTAGAAGGGTGACGACGGCCTCGTCAAGAGCCCTGCCTGCCCGACCCACCTGCTGGTAGTAGTCAACAGGGGAACTCGGCGACCCGACGTGCAGACAGAACGCGAGATCCGGCTTGTCGTAGCCCATGCCGAGAGCACTGGTGGCGACCACCGCCTTCAACTCGTT
>CAMDKQ010000311.1 GCA_945901095.1 Bifidobacterium breve | reverse complement strand
TAGTCCCTCCGCGCCCACATTCGTGGGGAAAATGTTGATCTTGTTTCGAGATACCTGGGCTGACAGCAATGTCGACAGCAGTCTTGAGTGCTCACGACGTTTCATTCTTCACCACCAGTGTCGAGACCTTCACGAAGTTCCTCGTCCGTTACGTAGTCATCAAATTCCTCGTCTAACCTCCATTCCGGGATGTCAATGTCTGCCAGCCAGTCAACGTCCTGGAGTTGAGGCTCCAACCTGAGCAAGTACGCCTGGTGTTTCAGCAAGTAGGCCAAGAAGGCCTTTGCGCTGTCCTTGGGAGTGTTGGGGAACTCGCGTTCCCAGTCGTCAAAGTCGACTTCGCCCGCACTCCCCATGGACACCCAGCCCTGCTGCGCAGCCATGTCTGCCACTCTCGTCCTTCTCCAGTCCGACATGACCTTCCACTCGCCTCCCATGGACACCATCTGATCTATGGCTGCCTTGCGCTCGGGTGAGTCGCCGATGGAGAGGTTCACGCCAGCACCATTCATGATTGAGTGGCGCCCCAAGGGCAAGATCCGCGAACCCCCGAAAAGCTTGGCTGCTCGACGGTTTACCTCTTGGCAGTATTCACATGCGAGCCATGACCAGCGCTCGCGATCAGCGCAGGCCCCCCGACAGCACACGGTGCACAACCACCCCGATGCGAATGTTCCATCGGGAACTCTCAGCGTCATGTTGCACTCCTTCGCTCTTCCCCCAACGGGGCGGATCTCCTCAGACCACCGTGGGCGAGAGCCGCGGTTGGTGCCAGCAAGCTGAGGCTTGGCGCTGGCGTCTTGATCTCCGATAAAGGTACACCAGCGGGCTGACAATTGAGAGGCCACGTGTCCCGACCGCAGGGGACGACTGCATGCTGGGTCAAGTCCTGTGAGGTGGTGTACGACGGCTGATCCTTCGTCGTCGTGGTTCAGGCGCTGAGCGACTGCAGGGCGATGTCCTCGGTGGCCTCCGTTTCAACGGCGTGTCGGACAGTGAACAGGACGCTCATTGCTCTTCCTCCCTTAGCGCGTCCACAGCAGACAGGGCGAGGTCCTTGAAGTCTGCATTGCCTTCGACGCAGGGGCCGTAGGTGACGTAATCGCCCCGCACTTTGCACTCGGCAGCGATAGCGGTGACCCTTTTTTGCGCAGCGCCGAGCGCTGCGTCGTAGCCATCCCGGTAGCCAGCCCGGACGATGGTTGCAGCATGATCCCAACTTCTCTCGGCGCGTTAAAGCCCGTGGTGCATGAATCGAGGCAGCAGCAGGCGGCGAACGCTACGTTCGGAAGTACCACCTACCGAAGGAGCGTTCGCCATGATCCCCCGTTGACTACCTATGGGAGGACCCTCATCCGCGATAAGTCGAGTTACGGGATCAAACTAGATACCAAGAGCTCTATCAACTTCTTTAGCGTGCTTCGGGCATAGTCGCGTTGCCGCGACGGCCATGATTGCCTCTGCCGTGACAGTCATTTCATTGAGTTCCTTCACATTCCGTGCTGATTGCGAAGCAAACTCTGAATATGCATCCAGAACCGCAAGCGCTGAATATCCATTGTTGAGTTGCCGGCAGGTACGCTCAATCTGGATCAAGATGAAAGTCCTCCCAGCTTTAATTGCGCCAGCTTTGGCAAGCAAGCGCATGTCCCGCCACGCCTGGTCATGCCAACCTGTCTGAGCTTGTGCTGGTGCTGTCAGCAAGCAGGACGCAAACATCAGAACAAAAGCTGAAGCAATAAGTCGAGTCTTCACAGTTGGTTTCCCTTGATCTGTTCAGGATGTTCGCTTGTGGAGCACACTCGTAAGCGGTCTGGGCAACAAATCGACGATTGAGCTCATGGCGTACGCATCTTTCGGTGATTGCCATGACAGTACTGGCATGGGTCGGTCGTTCGCACAGATGGCGAATATTCGCCAGGCACTTCAATGCGCCCGCATAAACGGTCACCGGTTTCTCGCAGGCACGGAGCCACTCGCAGATGCACCATTGCATGCAGTCGATGCCGGTCTACCTGTTCCCCGAACTGGTCGTGGTGACGCGGAGGCAGAAGGCGCGCGTGGCCGAGGCGAGGCTCCGGTCGGCCCACTGGGAGGACCACGACCTCGCCTTCCCGACGAGCATCGAAACCCCGTGCGACCCGCACAACGTCCGCCCGGTCCTCAAGCCGCTGGCGCTGTCCGCGGGCTTCCCGGGGGCGTTCAAGGGCCTGCGGCACTGGTTCGCCTCGATCGCGACGACGATGTAGCCGGTGGCGACCGTCGCTGCGAGGAGCCCCCGGGTGAGCAGGCGCGAGAGCACGAGGTGCCCGCCTGCCGCTCCGATGAGGCTCTTGTCTGCGTTGGCCATGTCTCCCTCGGTCCGTCACCGTGCCCGGTGCAGCGTGCCGCTGACGGCGCGACCGTCGTCGAGGCCGACAGCTAGATCGCGGTGGTGGCTGCCTGACTCGGCATGGCTTGGGGGTCAGGCAGCCCGCTCGCGCGTCTTCCACGAGCCTTCCAGGGCTTGCGGTGCAGAATGTCGCACGGGGGCTGCGAGCCCTTCGTAAACATTTTCACTTTTCCGGGAACCTTGATGGGATATCCTTCGTCAAAGAAACGTCGGGGTGACTCGCATCCCCATCATGAGATATCGGGGTACGGCTATGAGAACACGCATGAAACTACTGACTGTTGGGTTGGTGCTCGTCACTGCTGCGGTGGCGGGGTGTTCGTCGACGACAGCGGGACCTGCTGGCGCAATACAGGACGACGTTGAGTTGGCAGCGCCTGCGTCGGCACCGGCGTCATCGTCTGCCGGTCCCACTTCCTCACCTGACCCGGTCAGCCCCAGCCCCGCCCCGACTGAGGCACCGGCAAGCCCGGTTGCGTCGCCGACGGATTCACCCTCACCGACAGATGTACCTGATGACCCTGCTCTGCTGGGCGCTACGGCCGTGAATAATAACGTGTGCGATTTGGATTTGGACTACAAATGCGGCGACACCGGGCCGGGTGGCGGGACGGTCTTCTACGCCTTGTCCACCGGGTTCGCGTGCGGGGCGGACATGGGGTCCACGTGCAACTACCTTGAGTCTGCCCCGAACTTGTGGCGGGCGTACAAGACCTCCTGCAAGAAGGCTGATGGGCAAAGAGGATCCGGAAGCCGTGGGGGTAAATGCGCTGGTAGTTCTCAGGAAACATCGGACTTCACCCAAACGGGTGACGGATTCCAATGGTGCCCGAAGGACGCCCCAGGGAATAAGGAGTTGATCTCCGGCGCAGTAGCAACAGCGATCGGGTCGGGTTACGCGAACACGATCGCCTATCCGGGCAGGTGTAATTCCAACGATTCCTACACCGCGGCCCAAGTCGCCCAGTACTACACCGGCGGGGGACAGACCGACTGGTTCCTGCCATCCAAAGACGAACTCGACGCCCTTTACTACTACTCAAACCGGGCCGCGATCGGCGGTTTCACCCCCTATGGCTG
>CAMDKQ010000310.1 GCA_945901095.1 Bifidobacterium breve | reverse complement strand
CTCACCTGGCCCTCTCGCTCGAGCGTCTCGACGCCCTGCTCGCTGCGCCCGCCCAGCGCATCGGGCTCTCGGCCACCGTCCGGCCGATCGAGGACGTCGCCGAGTGGATCTGCCCGAGTCAGCCGGCCACCATCGTGTGCCCGCCATCGCACAAACAATGGGACCTGCGCATCGAGGTGCCGGTAGACGACATGGCGGCGCTGGCCGATGGAACGGGGGGCGGGCCCGGAGGTGGTGACGTCTCAGGATCAGCGGCGGGCGCGGAGGCCCAGTCGTCCATCTGGCCTCACATAGACGAGCGACTCGGCGACATCATTGACGCCCACCGCGCAACAATCATCTTTGCCAACTCCCGCCGCTTGGCTGAGCGCATCACCTCTCGAATCAATGACATTGCAGCCGACCGTGGGGCGCTCGCCCCGATCGCAGCCGCGCACCACGGGTCGGTCAGCAGGGAGCGGCGTTCAGTGATCGAGGAGGACCTCAAGGCCGGCCGGCTCCCTGCGGTCGTGGCCACGAGCAGCCTCGAACTCGGCATCGACATGGGCGCGGTCGACGTTGTCGTCCAGGTCCAGACCCCACCGAGCGTCGCCTCCGGACTGCAGCGGGTCGGACGCGCCGGCCATCAGGTGGGCGCCACCAGTCGGGGAATCATCTTCCCCAAGTTCAGGGGCGACCTCGTCACGTGCACCGTCGTGGCCGAGCGCATGCTCGCCGGACAGATCGAGGCACTGCGCATCCCCCGCAATCCCTTGGACGTCCTCGCCCAGCAGATCGTTGCCATGCTCGCGATGGCCGACCCGGCAGGGGAGGAGTGGACGGTGGACGAATGCCTCGCCCTCGCCCGGCGGGCAGCACCGTTCACGGGCCTCACCAGAGGCGTCCTGGAATCCGTCCTCGATCTCCTCAGCGGCCGATACCCATCCGATGACTTCGCCTCCCTCAAGCCCCGCATTGTCTGGGACAGAACCACCGGAATCCTCAGCGGTAGGCCGGGCGCGCAGCGACTTGCGGTGACGAGTGGCGGCACGATCCCGGACCGCGGGCTCTTCGGGGTGTTCATGGTTGGCGAGAAGGGCTCGCGGGTCGGCGAACTCGATGAGGAAATGGTCTACGAGTCCCGGGTAGGCGAAGTGATCGCCCTCGGGGCGAGCAGTTGGCGGATCGAGCAGATCACCCATGATCGGGTGCTCGTCAGCCCGGCGCCCGGACAGCCCGGCCGGCTGCCGTTCTGGCACGGCGATGCGTTGGCCCGACCCGCTGAGCTCGGGGAGGCGGTCGGCGCGTTCGTCCGGACCGTCGCCCATGGGAAGAAGGCGGACGTCACCGAGCGGCTCGCCGCCGCGGGGCTTGATGACCGGGCCGCATCAAACCTCTCCGCCTACATAGACGAGCAGCGTGAGGCCACCGGGCAACTCCCCGACGACCGCACCCTCCTCGTCGAGCGCTTCCGCGATGAGCTCGGTGACTGGCGGGTGGTCATCCACTCCCCCTACGGAGCGGCGGTGCATGCGCCGTGGGCCCTGGCCATCGCAGCCCGGGTCCGCGAAACGACTGGGCTCGATCCGCAGGTCATGCACGCCGACGACGGGATCGTGCTGCGGCTACCTGATACCGAGGGCGATGAGCAGGTCCGAGCCGTCATTGCCACGATCATCCTCGAACCTGAGGATGTCGAGCGAGTGGTGACCGACAACATCGCCGGATCGGCACTGTTCGCGAGTCGCTTCCGCGAGGCAGCGGCACGAGCGCTCCTGCTTCCGCGGCGACACCCGGGCAAGCGCTCACCGCTGTGGCAGCAGCGCCAGCGCTCGGCGCACCTACTCGAGGCGGTGGCCGGCTACCCGTCATTTCCGATCGTCCTTGAGACGGTTCGCGAGTGCCTCCAGGATGTCTATGACGTACCCGCGCTCGTGCGCCTGACGGAGCGAATCCGCAGCGGCGAGGTCACAATCGTCGAGGTCGAGACCGCAACGCCATCACCCTTCGCGCGCTCCCTGCTCTTCGGGTACGTCGCCTCGTTCCTCTATGAGGGTGACGCGCCCCTCGCCGAACGTCGGGCGCAGGCGCTCACCCTCGATGCCACACTGCTCGCGGAACTGCTCGGCACGCCTGAGCTCCGTGACCTGCTTGACCCGCTCGCCCTCGACGAGGTCGAGGCCGAGCTACAGCACCTCACCGCTGATCGTCGAGCCCGCGACATCGAGGATGCCGCGGACCTGCTGCGAATCCTCGGCCCGCTGAGTGATGAGGATGCGCTGACGCGTGGCATCGACCCCGCGTGGCTTTTGGAACTCTGCTCCGCGCGCCGGGCCATCGGTGTGCGATGGCCCGGTGGCCCGGGTGGGATGGTGACGGCGGCGATCGAGGACGCCGCGCGACTGCGTGACGCACTCGGCGTCGTGCTGCCCCCAGGCGTGCCGATCGAGTTCTGCGAGCCGGTCACCGACCCGGTAGGCGACCTCGTCCACCGATTCGCCCGCACTCATGGGCCATTCGACACTGCGGCGCTGGCCCACGCCATCGGACTTGCGCCGGCGGTGGCAGAGCTCGCCATGCAGCGGCTCGCCGCCAGCGGCCGGGTCATCAGCGGGCAGTTTAGGCCCGGCGGCAAGGGTCTTGAGTGGTGTGAGCCGGAGGTACTCAGGCGCATAAGGCGCCGCAGCGTGGCCCGGTTGCGCCATGAGGCCGAGCCGGTGGCGGGGGTTGCGTTCGCTGAGTTTCTGCTCGGCTGGCAGCAGGTAGCCGAGGCGGGCCAGTCTCCAAATCGAGGTGGCGCTGATGCCGTGCTCGCGGTCATTGAGCAGTTGGCAGGCGTGGCGCTACCTGCCTCCGCCTGGGAGTCGGCGATCCTGCCGAGCCGGGTGCGCGGCTACCACCCCGGGATGCTCGACGAGCTCACGACCGCCGGGGAGGTCATCTGGTGGGGCACCGGCCAAATGGCTCGGGGCGATGGGCTCATCGCGATCGCCCCAGCAGACTTCGCCGATGCCATCCGCCCCATCTCAGGGCCAATCGACGAGGATGCGGATGACCTCGACGCCCTCGTGCTGACTGTCCTTGACGGATCGGGTGGCTTCTTCTTCCGTGACATCTCCGACAAGGTCGGGATGCTCGGCGAACGGGTCGTCGACGACACCCGTCTCGACACCGTGCTGTGGTCACTCACTTGGCGCGGATATCTCACGAATGACAGCTGGGCGGGGCTCCGGACGCGCTCCAGTGGCACCCAGGCGAAGGTGCGAGTTCCGCAGCGCCGCGGTCGGATAGCGCTCCCGCGCCGGGTGGGCCCGCCGACCTCTGCCGGTCGATGGTCTGCCCTGCCCTCCGTGGACACGAGCACCGAACGGCGTGCCACCCAAGCCGCCGACTCCCTGCTTGCGCGCTACGGGGTCGTCACGAGGGGCAGTGTGGTGGCCGAGAAACTCCCGGGAGGCTTTGCTGCGGCGTACCGGATCCTCGCTGCCTTCGAGC
>CAMDKQ010000309.1 GCA_945901095.1 Bifidobacterium breve | reverse complement strand
ATGTCGTCGATGTACGGGAAGATCACCACGATGGCCGTCCCCGGCTACATTGCCAACAAGCACGCGATCATCGGGCTCATGAAGGCAGTCGCCAAGGAGGTCGGCACCCAGGGCATCACCGCGAATGCGCTGTGCCCGGGCTTCGTCGCCACCGACATGTTCTACGAGACAGGTCCCGCGACAGTCGAGGCCATGGGACTGCCGAACCTCGATGCACTCGCGCAGCTCATGTTCAGCGTCACGGCAATCCAGCGTCCGAACACCGAGGCTGAGGTCGCGGCTGCCGCGGTGCTCCTGGCATCGGATCTCGGCGCGGGCATCACCGGCACCTCGATCAACGTTGACGGTGGCGCATCTCCGTACTAGGCCGCCCTGTGTCTCGCTTGGGAAACCTTGACCAGTGGTTCACCAACAAGACCGCGATTATCACCGGTGGCGCTGGAGGTATGGGGCGATCACTCGCCCTCGCCTTCAGCGCCGCTGGCGCGCGCGTGGTGGTCGCTGACTTCAATGCTGAGGGTGGTGAGATCACCGCCTCGCTCGTCCGCGAGCAGGGCGGTGAGTCGGTCTTCGTCCGGACTGACGTCTCGAAGTCGGATGACGTCGCGGCGATGGTCCAAGCCGCGATTTCGCAATTCGGTGGTCTTGATTTCGCGGTGAATGCGGCCGCGATCGAGTTCGAGACCGTGAACCTTGCTGATCTTGCGGATGAGGACTTCGATCGGATGATCGCGGTGAACCTGCGCTCGATCTTCCTGTGCATGAAGCATGAGATCAAGGCGATGTTGCCCGAGGGTGGCGCCATCGTGAACATCGCTTCGACCAACTCCTACCGGCCGCAGCCCCACCAGTCTGCTTACACCGCTAGCAAGTTCGGGGTCCTTGGACTCACGAAGTCCGCGGCAATGGACTACGCGCCACTCGGGGTACGCATCAATGCGATTTGCCCGGGCGCGATCGAGACCCCGATGCTGCTCGGAGCTATCGAAGCGCGCGGCCGCGACAAACAGGAGGTCGCCAACCGGCTGAGCCTCCTTGGGCGCTTCGGCCAGCCCGACGAGATTGCCTCGGCTGCCCTGTGGCTGTGCTCCGAGGCATCCTCTTTCACCGTCGGTCACGCGCTCGCCGTAGATGGCGGCTATCTCGCGCGCTGATCGAACCCCGTGCGGCTACTTGGTGTAGTCGTAGAAGCCACGTCCGGACTTGCGGCCCAGCAGGCCCGCCTCGACATGGCGCTTGAGCAGGGCAGGCGGCGCGAATGCCGCTTCAAGGTGCTCGGCATAGAGGCTCTGTGAAACAAGGAGCATGGTGTCGAGACCGATCATGTCGCAGAGGGTGAGCGGACCCATGGGCATGCCGCAACCGGCCATCATGCCAGTGTCGATGTCCTCCTTGGTCGCCACATGGTTCTCCAGCGACCTGATGGCGGAGAGCAGATACGGCACGAGAATCGCGTTGACCACGAATCCGGAGCGGTCCGCAGCGCGGATGACCTTCTTGCCGAGGACATCGGCGCAGAACTCATGGGCGGCGTCGGCGACAGCTGGATCAGTGACGAGGCAGGCGACCACCTCGACGAGCGGCATGACCGGGACCGGGTTGAAGAAGTGCAGGCCGAGGACCCGACCAGGGTGGGCGCTCGCTGCTGCGATCTGCGCGACTGGGATGGACGAGGTGTTTGTCGCGATTATCGCCTCGGTGGAGAGAATGTCGTCGAGGTTGCCGATGAGAGCGACCTTGTCCTCGAGGGTCTCCCGGATTGCCTCGATGACGATCTCCCGGTCGGCGAGCGCCGCGCGGTCGGTTGTGAAGGCAATTCGACCCATGATGACGTCTGCGGGTTCGTTGAGGCGCCCGGCAGTCTCAGCCTTTGCGAGCGATACTGCCATCCGGCCCCTCGCTCCGTCGAGGATCACGTCGCTGAAGTCGACGACAACGACATCGCAGCCGCCCTTCGCCCCAACCTCTGCGATACCGGCGCCCATGACGCCGCAGCCGACGACTCCAAGTCGATTCATTGTTCGTTCGCTCCCTGTATTGTAAAAACCGGCCGGCGGGTGTACCCGCTGGAGGATTCGGTAGGACCTAGAAATCGCCTGCGTTCGCCCGGAGACTGCGCAGGACACCTCGGAGTTGGTCCACCTGATTATCCGTGATGCCGAGGTTTTCGAAAACCTGGGCATTGAGTGCCGTCGTGGCGGTGGCCGATTGGTCTCGACCGGTGTCCGTGATGGATGCGAGCACAGCTCGGCGGTCGGTGGGGTGGGGGAGTCGGGCAACGAACCCCTGCGCCTCGAGACGATCGACGGCGCTCGTCACGCTTGTCGGATGGACCTGCAGCAGGCTGCCCATCCGGGTCATCGGTAACGCGCCAGTGCGAGAGAAGCCGAGGAGCATGAGAATCTCATACCGTGCGAAGGTGAGATTGAGGGGACGAAGAACGACATCGATCCGCTGCATGAGGATCTGCTGTGCACGCACGAGTGACGTCACGGCTGCCATGCCATCGGCGGCTTCGGTCCATCCGTGCTTGACCCAAAGTCGGTGGGCTTCGCCGATCGGATCGGTATCGAGCATCTTGCCGATGGTCATTGCATCCCCTAGTCGCGCACGTCGTAAGGTGAGTCGTCGTGCCGAACCCCGTGGATTGCAAATACTAGGGCGTACACGCACGTGCATGTGACCAGAAGGCTACTTCACGAGATGCTCGGCGAGGGTCGCGGCAGAGGCCCGGAACCGCATCGGGCCCAGCGTCCGGTAGCTGGGGTCAAGCTCGAGGCGGGCCCTGGAAATGACCTCCAGGAGGGTGATGAGGCCGAGGCCGGCCACTGCGCTGTCGATCCGATCCTTGGCAGGATTCATCACGAGGAAGGATTTTGCGGCCCTCTTGCTCAAATCGTCCCGTGTCTTCTTGCGTAGCGCCTCACCGGTGCTCGTCGCCCCAATCGAGGTCACGAAGTAGACGGTGGCCACTCGCGGGTGGTCGTCGACCCAGGTGAGGATGTCGTCGATGAAGTCGATGAGGTCTTCGGGGTGAGTCAATTCCGGGAGGAGTCCGCCCACGAGCCTGGACCAATCACCGGCGAACTCGGCGATGATCTCGTCGAGGATCTCGTCCTTGGATGCGAAGTGGTAGTAGAACGCGGCGGGGGTCATGCCCGCCTGGGCGGCAATATCGGACACAGCGATCTGGTCAGGTGGCTGCACCGCGAGCAGTTCGATGGCGGCGGTGAGGATCTCGTGGCGCCGCGATGGGCGATTTGCGGGTCGCGTGGACCGGGGAGAGGGCCGCGTTGACCGAGGATCAGGCATGGGTTGACCGAGGATTAAGCATGGGTTGACCGAGGGTTAGGCATGGTGTTGCGAGTGTGCCATACGCAGTTGGTTCTTCGGGTTCATAATGGCAACGTGACGAGAACCGCTGCCGAGCCGCTCATGGAGGAGGAGCCCGATGCCCCAGGTCGCCCGGCGCACCGTCCGTC
>CAMDKQ010000308.1 GCA_945901095.1 Bifidobacterium breve | reverse complement strand
GAAGGAGACCTCGGCGATCATCGCCCCGTCGATGGGACTGATGACCGCGTGGCGACCGCCCGTACCGTCAACCCACGCGCCGTCAATGAGCAGACCGGTCGGATGGGTGACACGTGCAGCGAGGGCTTGCCAATCGATGACGGTCACAGGGACCCCTTCTTCATCAGGTTCGTCAGCACGAATCTTGGATAAATGATACAAACAGCATGTGCGGCTTTCATCGAATTCCGAATATGACGATCTCCGTTCAGCGGTCCGTGAGGTCTGCGACCGGTTCCCCGGCGAATACTGGCGCGGCCTCGAGCCAGACCGATATCCCGAGGAGTTCGTCGCGGCCCTCACCGCTGCCGGGTATCTTGGCGCCCTCATCCCTGAGGAATACGGGGGCGGCGGGGCGACGCTGACCGAGGCATCGATCATCCTGGAGGAGGTCGCAGCCTCGGGCGGTAACCCCTCCGCCTGTCATGCGCAGATGTACATCATGGGAACCCTGCTGCGCCATGGCTCAGATGCGCAAAAGCAGCAATATCTGCCCCAGCTCGCCGACGGCACCCTACGACTTCAGGCGTTCGCGGTCACCGAGCCCGGCGCCGGCTCGGAGACGACACGAATCCGTACCAAGGCCGAGAAGGTTGACGGCGGCTGGCGGATCAACGGCCAGAAGATCTGGACGTCACGCGCCCTCTACTCCGACCTCATGCTGCTCCTTGCCCGCACCACGCCATACGACGACTGCGTGAAGAAGACCGACGGCCTCTCTACCTTTCTCATCGACATGCGCAAGGTCGATGGCATCACGATCAAGCCCATCGCCACGATGATCAACCACAACACCACCGAGGTGTTCTTCGACAATGTGGTAATCCCCGACGAGGCGCTCATCGGGGAGGTCGGCAAGGGCTTTCGCTACATCCTCGACGGGATGAACGCCGAGCGGATCCTCATTGCGTCGGAGTGCCTCGGCGACGGCAGGTTTCTGCTCGAGCGGGCGGTGGAGTACGCAAACACCCGAGAGGTATTCGGCGGACCAATCGGCGCGAACCAGGGAGTGCAGTTCCCGCTCGCCCGCGCCTACGCAGCGCTACGAGCCGCAGATCTCGTCCGGTTCGAGGCCGCGCGCCTGTACGACGCAAAGGAGAAGTGCGCGGAGGAGGCGAACATGGCCAAACTCCTTGCCTCCGAGGCTTCGTGGGCTGCGGCGAATGCCTCGATGGATGCGCACGGAGGCTTCGGCTTCGCCGTCGAATACGACATCGAGCGCAAATTCCGCGAGACACGGCTTTACCAAACTGCCCCGATCAACAACAACCTCGTGCTCGCCTACCTCGGACAGCACGTCATGGGCCTGCCAAAGTCGTATTAGGTCCGCCGGTGCAAATACGTCTTGGCTAGATGTCCTCGAGGAGATCCACCGCCGAAATGAGGCGGATGTTCGAATCACCAGCCGCCTGGCGCTGGATCGCCCTTGAGAAGCCTGACCGGGATGTCAAGACCCTCTGGACACCATCGGCTATCGAGAGACCAGCCTGCTCAAGGGCAGGAAGCTTGTAGGCATCAAGATCGGCGAGCACGTTCAACGCCATCGGAGCGTCTGTCCACTTAGCTTCAGCAACGACGACAACCGACTTCCCCCGAAGGGCCACTGCGTCGATCTCCTCGGTCTGCCGGGTTCCGGCACGCCGTTCCGCATGCAAGGAATGACCCCACCACGGACCGCAAATCGCGGCCGAGGGAAACTCACGTCGTATCCACCTGCGCAAGGCCTCTTCAAATGGCCCGGCCGTGTGTTCCGCCAGTCGGGGTACGACGTGTTGATTCACATGATGTCTCGCGTCGGCGCCAGCCTCAAGATCCGCCTGGTAAGGCCTCACGAAGCGAAACGAAAATCGCATGAATTCGTCACGGCACTGCCACTGGCCTGATCGCGCATTCGTGGCTGCGCCGACCGGAAGCCGACGACGTATCAAGCCCATGTTGGCGAGGCGCTCGAGGTAGGGCGAGAGGGCTTTAGAATCCAGCCCAGTAGCGGCACTAATGGCTGCGGCATTTGCAGGTTTCGCCGTCAACGCCCCGAGAATGCCCAAGTAGACGCCGGGCTCCCGCAATTCGGATTGAAGAACTGATATCGCCTCGTTGAAAAGCGGTGAATTGCTGTCAACGACTTCGGCCGCGAGAGCTTCGACGAGGTCCGTCTTCTGACATGCACGGAGGTAGCGTGGCATTCCGCCGGAGATGGAGTAGCGGGTGAATTGATCGACGACATCAAGCGTGGGCGTGAACAGTCGCGCATCCCGGAACTCCATGGGTTCCAGCACAAACCTGTCAAACCGCCCGTGGAGAGGGCTCTTCAAGGACTGGAGTTGTTCCATCTGCGTCACGATCGATCCGCAGATGATCAACTTGGCCATGGAACCGTCTCGGTTCTGCTCGAGCGCGGCCTGGATGGACGTGAGATTGTCGGAAACCTCGCCTCCGTTTGACCCCAGCAGGTAGGGAAACTCGTCGACAATAATCAGGATCCGCTCGGTCGACCCAAGCCGGTAGAGAATCTTGAACAGTTCTCCGATGTCTCGGATTTCCGGGCGCATGCCGAGAAGGGGCTCGAGTTCATCGGCCATCTTCGCTCGCTGCAGAGTGGCCGTTGTGCGCTCGGCGACCAGGATAATCGCTGGCTTTCCATGAGCGAACCTGCGAACAAGCCAGCTCTTGCCAACACGCCTACGACCGTAGAGGTTGATCGGCTGCGCGTCGGGCTCGTCCCACCATGCCTCAAGGCGTGCCAATTCACGGTCGCGCCCGAGAAATCCTCCGCGAGCAGCCCAATTCGACGGTTGCACCAGCATGACTAGAGTCTAATCGTGATTAGTCTCATTACAATGAGGCTAAAGTCAGGGGGATCGCCAGTCCAAATCCGGGAACCGCGCAAAACCTTGATCGAACGAGACCCACGTCGCGTCAAGGGCGATTGCGCTCGCTGCCAAATGGACATCAGTCACATCAGACCCAACGGGTCGATGCACAGCGTGGAGGTCATCGAAGATCGTCCACGCCTCGGGTCCTGGATCCGCGATCGATATGTGTCGGTGGGCGGTCATCGTGTGGACAAACGAGGCGGCTTCGACCGGCTGTAGCGGTGTCGACAGGACTCGCCGGTCCGTCGCAAGGCGGAGGAATCCAATCGCCACAGCGGGGAACACGACAACAGGTTCAGTGTTCGACATCATCTCGAGCAGTGCACCGCGTGCCCGCACGTGGTGCACTGCTCTTGAGTTGACGGCGTTCAGCAGGACGTTCACGTCAACGGACATCATGAAGGCTGACCGACGCTCTCGAGATCGTCCGGCCTCGCGAGCGTGTCAAGAAGGGCCGATGTGTCGATCGGGTCGATACCCGGCATAAAGGGGCCGCAGTCGTAGACCGGCAGGTCCAGCGGAGCATCACCCCGTGCGACGTGCTCTCTCAACTGGGCTCTCAAGGCTTGCTCAAT
>CAMDKQ010000307.1 GCA_945901095.1 Bifidobacterium breve | reverse complement strand
ATGACGCTGGCACTGGAAATGTTCCCCACCTCGGCCAATGACTCACGGGTGTATCGCAGTGCATCAGCGGGCAGACCGAGTGCCTCTTCGACCGCGTCGATGACCTTCGGCCCACCGGTGTGCGCGATCCAGGTCGACACGTCGTCACGACTAAGCCCATTGCGCGCGAGAAGAACATCTACCTCCTCACCGAGATGGTCACGGATCACGTCACTGAGCGAGGAGGACAGCACGATGCGAAATCCGTATTGACCGATGTCCCAGCCGAGGACGTCTTCGCTGTCGGGGTACAACCGGGCCTGGGAGTCCACGACCTGCGGCAATGACCCACCAGGCGGTCCATCGTTTCGGTCATCAGTGGTCATGACGACGGCTGCGACGCCGTCACCGAATAGACCGCTGGCGATGAGGTTGGGAAGGCTTTCATCATCGCGTTGCACTGTCAGGCTGCAGAGTTCGACGGAGAGCAGGAGTCCGACCTGATTGCGACCACCGAGGAGGTCGTGCATGCGTGCTATCCCGGATGCTCCCCCGACGCATCCCCATCCGAACACGGGGATTCGCGCGACGTCAGTGCGCAGACCCAACCGACTGACCAGTCGAGCGTCGAGGGATGGAGCTGCGATGCCCGTCACCGAGACGACCATGATCAGGTCGACATCTTCCGGAGCGATTCCCGCTTCGTTGAGTGCCGACTTGGCTGCCTGTTCCGAGAGGCACAAACCCTCATCGATCCAGATGTTGTTGGCCTCGGTGAAGTTCTCAATCTGCGCGTATCGCTCCAGGGGCAAAACCAATCTGCGACTTTCCACACCGGTAGCCGCGTGAATGCGTCGAAGTCGCTCACCGACGTGAGCGTCCAGCCCCATCGCACCGGCGAGCCCGCGTGCGATGTCGTCCTGGGATCGCACATGATCCGGGAACGCCATTTGGACTGCGCGTACCCTCGTCATGAGGGCGTAGCATTCCCACGAAAGTGGATTGTTAACGCATACTGGCTCACTGCCCTAATCATGCCTTCCCGCGTTTGTTTGTGGCAAGTCTACAAATCACACGTAGTGACCTCCACCTTGAACGTTTCTCGACCGGTATCTCCATTATTCAGGCGAATGCGGAACTCGGCAGATCCTGCCCGTGGCCGACCCGCTAGTCCCGTCTCGACATGGGTGGGCGAACGTCGATGGCTTTCACGCAATCCCGATCGACTACTACCTACACGCTCATTGCGACCAACATCGTATCCGTCCGAGCTATCGCCATGGTGTCGATCAGCAGCGTTCGACGGAGATTGCGGTGCCGCCCAGAACCGGCAGGGGAACCGCAAACAGCTTGTGTCATCGCCTGCCACGACGATGCCGATCAAACGGTTAGATGTGCCAAACACTCCACCGCCGGACCGCCGAACCGAGACTCAGTGACGCTGGCTTGATGCGCGCTTGCCGGGTATCACAGTTGCAGCACGGTGCCGCTCGCGGCGGGTGGGGCAGCCAGCGCCGACGGAACGGCACCATTTGTCAGCGCAAGCGATACGCCCAGGATCCCGACCAGGGTTAGGAGTCGGCAGCCCGGTCAGCATTTGAAGTACCACCTTGGGCGACCAAGTTGCGCAACACCCGAAGGGCTACCGACAAAGATGCAAGGTCGGTGTCCTCTTGACCTGAGATCTCCTCCAAGGTGGAACGGGCTCGGCCCAGGCCCGCCTGGTGCGCGGCCTCCCATGCCTCAATCCGCGCCAGCGGATCCATCGCCGGATTCGTCGACCGGATAACCCGGGCGGTCAATGCGGCAATAACCCCGTACAGATCACTTCGCAATGCTTGCCGTGCTAACGCCGCCCACCTATCCCCTCGCGGAAGGGCCGTAATGCGCAGCAGTAACTGGTCAACGTCATAGCGTTCGGAGATAGTGAAATAAAGCGGCAGCACGCTGGCAACATCTTCACCTGAGCGCCCGGCAATCTCGCGAATGTCAAGAAGCGAGAAAGTATCAATCACCCCGGCGGCCGTCTCGGCGAGACTTGCGGGTGCGCCAGCAGCAATAAATCGCTTACTTAGGTCGGACCAGCGCTCGGCCTCACTACCCATTAACGCTCCAGGCACCTTGTCGGCGTAGTCGCGCACAATTGGCGCGAACCTCGCTACCTGCTCAGCAACATCAATTGAACTTCCGCGGGTCTGAAGAAACCAACGGGTCGCCCGGTCAAGGAGCCGCCTGGTCTCAAGATGCAGTTGGCTTTGAGCCGACGCCGGGATGAGATTATCTTGCGCATCGATAGCATCCATCATCTCGTGGATCCTAAAAATCTCGATGGCCGCTGACGCGGCGCGCACCACATCAATCGCCGTCGCCCCGGTCTCTTCCATCGCCCTGAAAACCATCGTGATGCCGCCGAGATTAATAATGCGATTACAGGTGACCGTGCTGATGATCTGATCCTTGAGCGGGTGCGTTATCAGTTGCCGCCCATACTTCTCCGCGAGCAACGTTGGGAAGTAACGCCGAACCGCTATCTCAAACCACGGATCTTCACCCAGGCCGGCGTCGGTCAATTCCGCGGTCAACGAAATCTTGGCATAAGCCAACAGCACCGCTAGCTCCGGCGAGGTTAGCCCTTCACCCGCCTGCTTTCGCGTATGAAACTCTTGATCATCTGGCAGGAACTCCAGCGCGCGATTAAGTAGCCCTCTGCGTTCTAGATCCGCAATCATCCGCTGGTGAACTCCGAGCAGGCCCGGTGCGCCTGCACGCGCATTGCCCAACGTCACGTTCTGCCCATAATTATCAGCTAGTACATGTAGGGCGACATCAACTGTCATTGCAGCCAGCAGCCCATTGCGCTCATCAACATTTAGCTCACCAGCGCGCACAAACTCATCAAGCAAAATCTTTATGTTCACTTCATGGTCTGAGGTGTCGACGCCCGCAGAGTTGTCGATCGCATCGGTGTTGAGCCGAATGCCCGCGCGTGCCGCCTCGACCCGGCCCAGTTGGGTTAGGCCCAAGTTACCGCCTTCACCTACAACCCGGCACCGGAGTTCATTGCCATTTCTCCGCACCGGGTCATTGGCTTTGTCACCAACATCGACATTAGTTTCGGTCTGGGCTTTCACGTAGGTGCCGATGCCCCCATTCCAGAGCAGATCAACGGGGGCCGCAAGAATCGCCCTTACGACCTCATTCGGCGTCATTGAACTTTCACCAGCCTCAAGGCCCAGCGCCGCTCGCGCCTGGGCCGAAAGGGTGATGGATTTCTCGGAGCGCGAAAAAACCCCGCCACCGGCTGAAATGAGCGCTTCGTCGTAATCGGCCCAACTAGAACGCGGAAGGGCAAACAGTCTTTGCCGCTCGGTAAATGACTTTTTTGTCACTGGGCTTGGATCGATGAAGATATCTCGGTGATCAAATGCCGCCACCAACTTAATGTGCTCACTGAGCAGCATGCCATTACCGAAGACATCACCGCTCATGTCGCCGATGCCAACCACGGTGAAGTCATCG
>CAMDKQ010000306.1 GCA_945901095.1 Bifidobacterium breve | reverse complement strand
CCCGGAGTGACCGCGGTCCGGGCCCCACACGACGCACACGTGTACCCGCCATCGGCGATCGCCCACCCGGCGGCGTTCGCCCATCGCGGACACACGAACCCGTCTGAGCCTTCTTTAGGAAGAGGGAGGTTTCGTAGCGTGTGTCCTTGCCTTTGCGCCAGATGAAGCGCCAGCGGGAAGGCACCGATCCGCATGTTCGTTCTTCGATGGATGCCGCGGAGATCCAAACCTATGGGCAAAAGTGGGGGCGCTGTTGCGTGTCCCCCACTTTCGAACCGGGGGACACGCTCCGGGTCATTTACCTCTATGACCGTGGCGGAGGATAGGGGATTTGAACCCCTGAGGGCTTTCACCCAACCCGCTTTCCAAGCGAGCGCCATAGGCCACTAGGCGAATCCTCCGAGGGGAACGTTACAAGCGACCACGGTTGTTCCGCGAACCGCCTGCCACGTACGCTTGTGTCGACCCCTCGTGCGGCGTCATCTCGCTGAATCCCCCCAGGGCCGGAAGGCAGCAAGGGTAGGTGGGCTCTGGCGGGTGCGCGGGGGGTCCCTTCGTTGGCGGCCCCGTCCTTCCGGAGCATTTCGTTGGCTGTCGGTCCGGAGGATTAGGGTGGCGCACGTGTCCATGGCTTTGTATCGCACCTACCGACCCGCAGTGCTCGACTCGGTGGTCGGCCAAGATCATGTCACCGGCCCGCTGCGCCGAGCCCTTGAGAACGATCGCGTGAATCACGCCTACCTGTTCTCGGGGCCGCGGGGCTGCGGCAAGACCTCAACAGCGCGCATCCTGGCTCGCTCGCTCAACTGCGCGAAGGGTCCGACCCCCGACCCCTGTGGGGAGTGCCAGAGCTGTTTGGACCTCGCCGCAAATGGAACTGGATCGATCGACGTCATCGAATTGGACGCTGCGAGCCACGGGGGAGTCGAAGACACCCGCGATCTCCGCGAGCGCGCGATGTTCGCGCCAGCTTCATCGCGATACAAGATCTACATCATCGACGAGGCCCACATGGTCACGACTGCGGGTTTCAACGCACTGCTCAAGCTCGTCGAGGAGCCACCTGATCACGTTCGCTTTATCTTTGCGACCACCGAAGTCGACAAGGTCCTTCCAACGATCAGGTCGCGCACCCACAACTACACCTTCCGGCTCGTTTCAGCGAAGGTGCTTGCCGAGCACCTTGCGTCGGTTTGCGCGGCCGAGGGCGTACCAGCAGATCCTGCGGCGCTCGCGCTCGTGGCCCGGGCCGGTGCAGGCAGCGTCCGCGACAGCCTGTCGATCCTCAGCCAGGTCATCTCCGGATGCGGCCCGGAGGGGGTCACCTACGCCGAAGCCGTCTCCCAACTCGGGATGACCGATGGCGCGCTCCTTGACGAAACCATTGATGCGATGGCTGCGCACGATGGCGCGGCGCTGTTCATGGTCGTCGACCGCGTAATGGAGGCCGGGCATGAGCCGCGCCGATTTGCGACCGACCTGCTGGAGCGGCTCCGCGATCTCATCGTGCTTCAGCACGTTCCGCACGCCGTCGAGGTGAATCTCATCGACGCACCGGAGGATCAGGTGGCACGCGAGGTGGTGCAGGCGGCCGCATTCGGTGCCGCCGAGCTCGCGCGTGCAGCCGATGTCGTGAGCGAGGCACTGAGCGATCTTCGAGGAGCTACTGCTCCGAGGCTCCATCTCGAGCTGATGGCCGCTCGATTGCTGCTGCCGGCCTCCGACGCAGATGAGCGCGGCACTCGGGCGCGGCTCGACCAACTTGAGCGACGGATGTCGGCTCAGCCCGTTTCCGTGCCGCCGGCTGCAGTTGAGGCACCCGTCCCTGCGACGGAAGCGCCCCCTGCGCCGATCCAGGTGCCACAGGATAAGCCGGCATCGGCGGGGCGTGCGCCGCGAAAACTCTCCGAGGTGACTCAGAGTCCTGAACGGAAGCCTCAGCCCACCCCCGCAGTCATGGCCAAGCCACCGGCCGTCCCGGCCTCGACCCAGGCGGGCGCCTCTGACGAGGGAGGGCTGTCCGAGATGCGATCGATGTGGCCGGCCGTTCTCGATGCGCTGAAGATTTACTCGCGGGTGGCCTGGATGGCGTTTGCGAGTTCTGCACCGATCTCGCTCTCGAACGGCGTGCTCGCGATCGCGATCGATAACGCTGGCACGGCCATCAACATCCGGTCGAGCGGCCACGATGAGCGGCTTCGCCAGGCGATCCTCGATGTGCTGCACCGCGACGTGAAGATCGACGTCGTTCTCGCGCCGAACGCGAGCGGGGCGGCTGCAACTGCAGCGGCCGCGCCCACTTCACCGAAGACTGGCGACTCGCCTCCCGCCGTGGTCATGCCTCCACTCGAGGTTGATGCCCCGAGCATCGACGATGAGGATGCTGTCGACGAGAGCGGTGTCGACCTCGTCATTCGCACGCTCGGGGCAACGCAGATCGGTGAGATAGCGAATTGATGTACGAAGGGATCGTTCAAGACCTCATCGATGAACTCGGTCGGCTGCCAGGTATCGGGCCGAAGAGCGCACAGCGCATCGCGTTTCACATCCTCGCAGCGGACCCGGTCGACATTCTGCGCTTGGCCGACGCACTTCGCGAAGTTAAGGAAAGGGTTCGTTTCTGCAGCATCTGCGGCAATGTCTCGGAGGAGGAGCAGTGCCGGATCTGCCGTGATCCGCGCCGAGACCTCACCTGCCTGTGCGTCGTCGAGGAGTCCAAGGATGTGGTGGCGATCGAGCGAACGCGTGAATTTCGGGGGAGGTACCACGTGCTCGGCGGCGCCATCAATCCGATCGAAGGTGTCGGCCCCGACGACCTGCGGATTCGTGAACTCATGGGCAGGCTGGCCGACAACACGGTGACCGAGGTCATTCTCGCGACCGACCCGAACCTCGAGGGTGAGGCGACCGCGACCTATCTGGCCCGGATGATCAGCCCACTTGGGATCGCTGTGTCGCGCCTTGCCAGTGGCCTCCCGGTGGGTGGTGACCTCGAGTATGCCGATGAGGTGACCCTCGGACGAGCCTTCGAAGGTCGTCGACGAGTCTGAGCGCTGCCGATCCAGTGCCGGATGATTACCATCGCGAAATGGGGGGCAAGCACCCCATTCCACGATTCTGTGCTCACTTTTGACTCAAATAAATTGTCCAGTTCACAAGATGGTCATAGATTGACGAATTAACGTCCTCAGATTCTTAGGAGTGGTGCACGTGACATCTCGGACTTCGCGTCGACTCATGCTCGCATCGATAGCGCTATTGGCGATGCCCTTGGCACTTGGTCTTTCCTTCGCGATTCCGGCGGGGACGAGTCAAGCAGCCGTCGTCACTGCTGAGGATGATCCCGGAGCGCCCGCTGAGGATCCTGCGGCCGTGGACGAGCCCGCCGCTGAGCCTTCCGACGAGCCCGCCGCTGAGACTGTGGACGAGGAGCCTGCCGGCAATCCAGCGGACGAAGCGGACGAAGCGGACGAAGCGGACGAAGCGGACGAAGCGGACGAAGC
>CAMDKQ010000305.1 GCA_945901095.1 Bifidobacterium breve | reverse complement strand
GAGTTTGGAGACACGCCCTAGAGCGAGCCGGGATCGTCGGCGTCACGCCGCACATGTTCCGCCGCAACGAGCACGTGAACCCGCTGACCGCCGAGCTACTCGACCGAGCGTTCGCGCGGGGGGACTAAAGCAAGTCATCGTGACGCTGTTCGGGAAACGACCGGGTTCCACCGCCAGCGGAACGGGCTGGTTTCCTGAACGTCAGTAGACCGGATCGTCGGTCAGAGCGACCGCGATCATCGACCGGAGCTTCGAGGAGTCACCGTCCGCGCGCGCGATATGGCACGCGGAGTGGAGGCCGTCCATGTCGACCTTGCTCCAGTCGAGACCGTTGCCCGACTCTGCCAGCAGTTGGGCGAAGAACTCGCGCTGAGTCCGCCCGTTGCCCTCGCGAAACGGGCGGGCGAAATTCAGGTAGTCGTACAGGTAGGTCACCTCGTCGACAAGCGCCTCCCGTCCAACGTCGCGGAGCAGGTGACTCTCGGCGATACGGGTCTCGACGTGTGCGACCGGACGTTCGATCTCCAGCGGCGAAATGAACGAGGTGTCGTCCCCATCGCCCTTCGCTATGCCTACGGTCCGCAGATCCCCGGCCCACTCGTAGATGTCCTGAAAGAGCTGGAAGTGAAGATGCTGAAGGTGCGTCAAGTCGTACGTCCGCGACACCAGTCCTGGTTGCGAGCGCAATTCGGTCAGCCGGAACTCAAGGAGGTCGTTCTCGGCGGCACGCAACTCGTCACTGGTCGTTGCCCCGACTTTGTTCCGCAGGACCGGCGAACCGGGGGCGAGCAGGTAACCCACCCAGCGCGCCTCGTGGTCGCCGATCTCCCACGGGCGAGGTGCGGTCACGACAAGCCGTAGCGGCTGCGGACTCGCCTGCCCAGTTGCTCGATGTCGATCTCACCCCGCACGTATGCGTCCTGGTCCGAGCGGGTCGCCTCCGTGCTGCGGGAACCCTCAAGTTCGGAGGAACGCCGGGCATCCTCGACGGCGCGCTTTCGGTGCTCGATCTCGGTGATCTCGACAGTCATCAGTGTTCCTCCTTGGTGTCAAAGTCTACCGGTGACGGCCAACATCGGTCGGTTCCGCGCGCTGAGCAGGGATGGGGTCACGGGTTCAATTTCGGAAACCCGCAGGTCACGCGGTGCCGCCGATTCGGCACCACCGTTCCAATCTGATGGATCGGTCGTCGCGGGCCCGACGAGCAGCGCGGGATGCGCCGCGAGAGCGAGGGCCAGGTCCGACATGTCTCCACCGTGCCTCACTGGGTGTAGCGCATTTCTGTCATGTTTGAGTGCCACACTGAGGGTGTGAGTTCAGCCCAGTTCCCGACGCAGTAGTAGTGGTCCCGACAGCCAGGCTGCGCATCGGGTGAACTGCCCCTCGCCACCGGTCGCGCTTGTTGCCGTGGGATCGCAGGATGCCGTCCACGATTCGACGGCCGCCTGCTGCTGCCCGAGCTCCTGCTGCCTTGTTGCGGCCGCGGCTGCGGCTGCGGCGTCCACCTTGGCTTGCTCAGCCTCAGCACGGGCCGACGCCTCGGCGAATCTCGAACTCACGGTGGAGCCGACGAGAATTACTGCGCCGATGGACGCCGCCACTACCAGCCCGCTGATCAGCGGATTGCGCACGATCCGGCGCCTGAACGGCGGCATCGCATCAACTTGAGCTTTCCGTTCCGCAGCCTTGCGGTCCGCCTCCAACCTCTGCTCAGCGGCCTTGCGGTCCGTTGCGGCCCTTTGGTCGTCCCATCGCGACTGGTCTTCCTCGGTTCGTCGAACCAGGTTCAGCTCGCCCGCGAGTTGCAGTTTCTCTTGAACCTCCTCGATGAGCGCGCTGAGGCGGCGAGGCGATTCAGGGTCACTGGCATCACGCAGCGAAGGATCACGTCGAAGCGCCTCCACGACTGCGGCCCGGCGAACGGCATCCACGTCGGCTTGGGCGACGCCAGCCTCTCGCTGCTGCAAATCTGATCGTTTCCGGAGCTTCGCGAGTTCCCGGTTCGAGCGCCCAACTCGCATGCTCACGATCGTGATGGCGAGGATGATCATGGCGAACCCGAAAACGAAGACGCCGACCGTAAGCACGCCTCCGCTGCTCGAGTAGTCGGCAGACCTCGCCGCGCTCTAGCGGAACTGGCAAGCGCCCTCCGCCGGAAGCGGACCAGTCTCAACCGCCGCTGATCACGGCCTCGACGTGCCGCTACTCCGACTTCCTACTACCGGATGTTGAGTTTGTGTAATCATCTGAACACCATCCGGCGTTTGGTGATCATGGAAGTGTCCGCCCGTGACTCACGCAAGGGCGCGCCACTCGTCGTAAAGCAGCCCGGGAACCTCGGCCTGTTGACCCAACCGCAGCCAACCGAATAGGCAACGGTCGAGGAAGTAAGCGCATGAAACCTATTGCTAACACGGGAAAACATCGCTTTAGATGCGCTACACCCGGTCAGAGGGGGCACCAAATTGCGCCCGTCCCAGGACGGGCGGGTAGCCCGCGCAGCGTTTGCGCAGGTGGGAGAGGAGCTGCCTAGCAAGCCCGGTTGGACGCCACCCTGGACAAATCCGGCAGGCAGCCCTCCGGTCAATGCGAACCAGGCAGCTCAGACGTGAGAACGCCCGCGAACCCCCCGTCAAGGCCGTCGACCGAGGCAACGATGGACCTCGGCACGACAGCAGTCGAGGGGCTTGCAGCCGGCATGGCAGCGATCCTCGGGTGTCCTCCGTCGAAGCGTCTCCGCACGCTTGACCCCGTCCTTGAACGTCACACGAACACTTCTTCAAGCGCCCGCCATGAAGCGTCGAAATCGGACACCTCGGACAAGTCCTGACGCAGGAACGCCTCAATGGCAGGCCGGCGGGCGATCGCCTCGTCTACAGCAGGGCTTGCACCCGGTGCGTACGCGCCGATCTCGATCAAGTCGCGAGCCCCCGCATACGCCGCCATGAGCGCCCGCAGGCGAGACGACAGGGCACGCTGCTCGCGATTCGTCACCTTCGGCGCAAGACGGGACGCCGACTCGAGCACGTCGATCGTCGAATAACGGCCAGCAGCAGCAAGACGACGCGACAGCACAATGTGACCGTCGAGAATCGACCGGGCTCCGTCAGCAACCGGATCGTTCATGTCATCCCCTCGAAAAGGACCGTGTACAGGCCCGTGATCGTCCCGGTCGGTCCCGGGCCGGCACGTTCAGTCCCTGATCCCGGTAATGCTCAGCGACACGTGTCGCGATGCGGTCGAATGTCATCCGCAATTCGGCGCCTAGGTCGAGCGGCGGTGGCGGGGCACCGGTCGTATGGCGCGCTGGTGTTCGCCAGCCGTGAAGGCACCCCGCTGACGACCGCCAACGTGCGCCGACAGCTCCGGACCGCGCTAGGGCGTGTCTCCAATATTGAGCGGGTGTGAGGCCTGATTATGGGGATTTGTCACGTACCGCTGTTCTCTCTGACGAGATGTGGGCTCGAATCGAGCCGTCGCTGCCTCCACTGAAAGGGGCGATG
>CAMDKQ010000304.1 GCA_945901095.1 Bifidobacterium breve | reverse complement strand
GCATCCGAGCGAGCGCGGGCACCTCAAGCAGGCGCTCGTCAAGCTCGGTTGGCCCGCCGAGGACGTCGCTGGCTACGTCGATGGCGAGCGGCATGCGATCGGCCTCAATGCCGACACCTGGCAGCCCCGGCCCTACCAGACCGAGGCTGCAGAGGGCTTTTGGCACGGCGGCTCTGGGGTCGTCGTGCTCCCGTGCGGCGCCGGCAAGACCATCGTGGGCGCCCTCGCCATGGCCCTCGCGCAGGCAACAACCCTCATCCTCGTCACGAACACCGTCGCTGCCCGTCAGTGGCGCGACGAGCTCCTCCGCCGCACCACCTTGACCGCCGACGAGATTGGGGAGTACTCGGGCGCCAAGAAGGAGATCCGTCCGGTCACCATCGCGACGTATCAGGTGATGACGACGAAACGGCAGGGCATCTACCCCCACCTTGAGGTCTTCGACTCCCGGGACTGGGGCCTCATCATCTACGACGAGGTACACCTGCTTCCGGCTCCCATCTTCCGTTTCACTGCAGATATCCAAAGCCGTCGACGCCTGGGCCTGACGGCCACGCTCGTTCGCGAGGACGGCCAAGAGAGCGACGTCTTCAGCCTCATCGGACCCAAGCGCTACGACGCCCCGTGGAAGGACATCGAGAACCAGGGCTACATTGCGCCGGCAGATTGCGTTGAGGTCCGCGTCACGCTCCCCGATTCGGACCGGATGACCTACGCGATGGCCGAGCCGGAGGACCGCTACCGGCTCGCAGCATCCGCACCGCAGAAGATCAGCATTGTTCAGCAGATTGCCGAGAAGCATGCCGCCGATCAGGTGCTCGTGATCGGGCAATACCTCGATCAGCTGGCCGAACTCGGCGAGCAACTCGACGCCCCCGTCATCACCGGAGCATCGTCGGTCAAGGAGCGAGAGCGACTCTTCGGCGACTTCCGTGAGGGACGCCTTCGCGTGCTCGTCGTGAGCAAGGTGGCGAACTTCAGCGTCGACCTGCCGGAGGCCTCGGTTGCCATCCAGGTGAGCGGCACCTTCGGCTCGCGCCAGGAGGAGGCGCAGCGCCTAGGGCGGATCCTGCGTCCAAAGACTGATGGCCGAACCGCCCACTTCTACTCCATCGTCACCCGCGACACCGTCGATGCCGATTTCGCTCAGCATCGGCAGCGGTTTCTCGCCGAGCAGGGATACTCCTACCGCATCATCGATGCCGACGACATCCACAGCGGAAGCTGGGAAACCTGACCGTCGCTGCAAGCGGCGTGCCCTGCTGACCCGGAGCACCTCGCATTCGACCTTCTGGTATCACTTGTGGTATCACCGTGTTACGGTGGTCTCATGGCCATGACTCTTCGCCTCCCACCTGAGGATTCCCTCGCCCTCGCGCGTACCGCCGAGCTCGAGGACCGCTCCCAGCACGACATCGTCATCATCGCTATTCGTGACTACATTGAACGACGGGGCCGGGCCACCCTCATCGAGCAGGTGATGAACTCCGAACTGCCGCGCTACGCCGAAGCGCTTGATCGCCTCGGCCAATGATCTATCTGACCATCGAGGATCTGCTCATCGTCGCCAGTCGCGTGATCGATGGAGAGGTTCTGCTTCGCGATGCTGGGCTTCTTGAGTCAGCGGCAGCCCGTCCGCAAACCACGGTTTTCGGGGAAGACGCCTATCCCGATGTCCACTCGAAGGCAGCCGCACTACTCCTTTCAATCTGCAAGAACCACGCACTGATTGACGGCAACAAGAGGCTCGCGCTGGCCGGCACGATCGTCATGCTCGGCGTCAACGGCTGGACGCTCACGTTGACGAATGATGAGGCCTATGACCTCGTCATCTCCGTCGCAAGCGGTGAGCTGAACGAGGTAGCGGATGTGGCCGAGCAACTGCGACGAGGCACCACGCTCCGCTAGCTGCAGATCCGCAGGAATACGGAATGATGCCCGCATGAGCGCGATTCCCGCTGAGCCCTCTGAGTCCCTGCCGATCAAGGCGCTGGCACTCGCGATCGTCATCGGCCTCCTTGGTGCCAGCCTTGCCACCCTCTTCATGTGGCTCATCGAGGAGGGGCAGATACTTTTCTTCACCGATCTGCCGCAGGCCTTCGGCTTGGATGCCGCGCCTGCTTGGTGGATCACCGGTGGCCTTTTGCTCTCAGCGCTGCTCATCATCGCTGCCCAGCGCCTGCCAGGACACACCGGTGAGGGCCCGCTTACCGGCTTCCACTTCAACGATCCGGTCCGGACCGTGCCATCGGTTCTGCTCGCCGCCGTCGCGACACTCATCTTCGGCGCCTCGCTTGGCCCGGAAGGACCGCTCATCGTCGTCGGTTCCACGGCGGCAGCCCTTCTCATGCGCAGGGCCCAGCCAAATGTCCTGAGCATGGTCATGTTCCTCGGAGGCATCGCGGCAATCGGCACCATCTTCGGCAACCCCTTCGTCACCGCCTTCATGATCCTCGAGTTCGCAGCAATGGGCATGGCGCCAAAGGTGATCCTGCTGCCAGCCTTCGTCGCCCTCGGCGCCGGCTACATCACGCAGATCGGGTGGGGCGCATGGGCGGGCATCGGCACCCACGGGCTCAGCGTTCCCGGACTCCCCGACTATCCATCAGTCCAGCCCGGCGATCTCATCGCCGGCCTGATCCTCGCCATCGTCACAAGCGTCGCCACCTGCCTCGCGCGAGAGATCGGCGAACGAGCCTCGATTGTGGGCCAACGGCGTCCGGCACTCACCATCTTGCTCGCGGCGATCCTCACCTCAGCCATCGCCGTTTCAGCGGTGACGTGGTTCGACATCGAGGTCGACCAAATCCTGTTTTCCGGCCAGACCGGCATGGCCTCGCTCATCACCGAAACGAGCATCGCCACGCTCCTTGTCATCATCATCGGCAAGCTCGTCGTCTACGGGGTCGCCCTCGGCTCCGGCTTCCGTGGTGGGCCGATCTTCCCGGCGACCTTCATCGGCGTTGCCTGCGGAGGCCTCGCCGCCCTTCTCCTCACCGACCTGTCCATCAGCGCGATGGCCGCGGTCGGCATCGCCGCGGCTGCCACCGTCATGACGCGACTCCCGTTCACCTCTGCGCTTTTGGCGATGCTCCTCGTCGGGGTCGCTGGCGCGGCCATCGCCCCCTTCGCCATCATCGGCGCGGTGAGCGGATTCGTCGTGAGAAGTGCGGTCGACCGACTCAAGTCACGCCGGAGTTCGACGTCAACCAGCAGTGTCCATCAGGCGATGTTCTAAAGGATTCGCCTAATCGCTCATCCGGGAGAGCGCCAGCCGTGCATCGACCTGAAATGAGAAATTATCAACCCTGCCGAGGCCGGGCAATGGCACATTGACGGTGCCGAGGTTCGCGGCTCCCGCCAATTCGATCTGGGCCATCGGGTCATCCGGGGGGCCGGCCGCAGTGATCGTCAACGTGAGTTTGATGTCTACATCAGCCGCGACCGCGTGGCCGCTCACCTGCCATGGACTCGAGCCTGTCGCGCCCTGTCCTGAGTAGTTGA
>CAMDKQ010000303.1 GCA_945901095.1 Bifidobacterium breve | reverse complement strand
TGAACTGCTGCCTTAGGATCACCAGAGGTCCGCGGCCAATTCCGCCGTGTCCCAACAAGGAGGACCAACGATGACACAGGCACGCCCGATGACAGTCGGTAGAACTCTTCACGGACAAGCCGCGACACGCGATTGATCCGATCCGGATTAAATCGCTGCCCTGTCGAGCATCTCTTCGGTCTCGAGTAGCCCTCCTCTTGCGCCGCCGAGATCGCGCGACGCCGCTCCGCAGGGCAACGTGAAGGATGAAGTTGATCGCCAGTTCGTCGCCGGGCATTCGGGCTCCCACGTCGAAGCGCTCCGAGGGGCAAAAAAGTCCTCGACTCATCGCGGTGTATCGGCCCCAGCACAATGGTCGCGAGCCAGCCGTTCCCTCGGTCTCGTGGCTGCCGGCTGCATCGTGGCTACCAGTCGCCGTCGGGGACGGCGTCGAATTGGGCGTACTTGACTGTCACGACCGTGCCTTGTTCAGCTCAGCGAGCACTGCGCCCTCACAGGTCGTTGCACTGCCTGGCGACGTTGGCCCACGCGATCCCTGCCATCGACTCGGTGCCGCTCATCAGGCTGTCATTGAGCGCCGCGACTCCCTCGGCGAGAGACTGGTAGTCGTCATTGGCCTGAGCCGCGGAATTGGCGAGTTGCTCTGCGGAGACGAGCAGCATCATTCCGTCACTCAGGCTCAGGGCATCGCCGCCCTCTTGGATCCCGTGCAGTTGCTCGCAGGCAGACTTGGCATCGGCCTCCCTGCCTTATCGAATCGGACCCCAGCGCACCCCGCAAGGACACCCGTCAAGCACACGGCTGCGACATCGATCCTCTAGGTGACGGCGACGATCTACGCCCATGTGACTCCGAGGCAGTCCCGTCAGGCGTCCGAAACGTTCACGAAGATCCTCGACTCCTAGGTTTTTCGTTGTGGGGCGGGTCGGGCTCGAACCGACGACGCCCAGATTATGAGTCTTCTCGTGACCGCTGGTGACCGCTCCGGCCCGCTGACGCCAGATCGTCCACCCACGCATGGAAGTACGACCGGAGTTCAGGCAGCTCGGCGGCGGCAATTGGGATGTCTTCATTGCGGTAACGGTCGAGTTGGCGCATGGCCGTCGCGAAGGCCGCAACGTCGAAACCGGTATCGATACTCCCGGCCATACTCATCAGCTCATCCCGATCCCAGTGCCGGACGAGGCAGAACAGATCGACGAAGTCGCGCGGCATCGCCGGGTCGAAGAGTGCCAGCAATTTTCTCGCAGCAAGCTCCTTTGGCGCGAAGGTTGGACCGAGGATCGACATCGTCGGCGGCAGATCCGATGGGGAGTCTAGAGCGATATCGACGATGAGCGCGCACGAACGCCTCGGCTGCCTTCGACACGTCGCCGGCCTTGGACGTGAAAGCGTCGAGATCCTCGGTCGGGCGATCCGTCAGTCCATGGGCGACCAGGGCGAGACCTCCGCCCAGCAGGAATGAGCCCGCTTCAGGCAGGGCGAAGAAGAGACGGGCAACGTCAGCCTGGAAGGCCGTGATCGAACCCTCGCTCACCCGGCCACGCCCCCGCGGGCTCGATCCACGAGCGGCTGCCATGCGTGTCTGATTGCGGCGGGCAGGTGCAGGTCGGCCCAGCAATCGACCAGCAGCGCCCCGTCCACCAATCGCTGGATGTCTTGAGGCGATCCCTCGGCCAGCACC
This sequence comes from Bifidobacterium breve, assembly GCA_945901095.1. Lineage (GTDB taxonomy): Bacteria > Actinomycetota > Actinomycetes > S36-B12 > S36-B12 > WLND01. Next base: position 1,822 of record CAMDKQ010000303.1, on the reverse strand, counting down.
ACCTGGTAAGCCAGCAATCGTTGGCGGCGCTCCGCGAGGTCTCTCGGGCGCCCCGCCGGAGACCAATCGATGTGACGAGGCAGGACAACCGTCCCGAGGGCGGCGTCGATGGGCAGCCGCGGCAACTGGTCCGGCACGTAGAAGGGCTTACCGCGCCGGTCGCGATGAAGAGTGAACACCGGCTTCGGAACGGCGACGAGGTGCTGCCCGTTCGCAGCCAGGACACGCTCGAGGGTGTCGAGCGTGGGATTGCGGGATCCGCCCTCGTAGGCGGACAGAGTGGGACGTGAGGTACGCGCCCTTCGGGCCACCTCAGCCTGCGTCAGCCCTGACGCACGCCGGGCATGCGCTACCAACGTCGCCATGTCACCTCCTAGGTATCTGAAACGATACCTCACGAATCAAGTGAGCCGCATACTGACATCTAGGCGGTACGAGGAGGTCAAGGCGCTCGGCGCCGACTTGATCGAGGACTACGAGCTGGCCTATCCGCTGGAGCCCTTCGAGATTGCCGACGTCCTCGGCGTCATTGAGGCACCGATCAGGTTTCGCGGGCAATCTGACCCGAGGCACTGCGGTCCTTATCGCCGCGCACGTGTCAGCAGCAAGGCATGAGACGTATCGCGATTGACGATCCGGAGCCGAGAAACGGGGAGTGGTGCTCGCGCTGCCCAACTGGTCTTCACGACGCTATCGCCTGACGCTCCCTCTCCCTCAGCGGAGCCCTGCTGCTGACGTCCCCTTCCCCCTCGTCAAGACGGACCGATGTGCCTGTAGTGGAGAAATGGCGATCGGCACGCAGGCCCCGCTCCTGTGACGCTATCGTCGGTGCCCACCCCACTGCGAGCGAGGAACCATGCCCATCCGCGAACTGTCCAGCGGCGCAACGATTTCCTACGTCGATGAGGGGTCGGGCCGCCCCGTCGTACTCCTGCATGGCGTGGCGATGTCGGTTGCGTTCTTCGAGCGAAACGTGTCCGACCTCGCGCATGATCATCGCGTCATCGCCCTGGACTTCCGCGGGCACGGATCATCGCCGTATGTCGAGGGCGGACACACCGTCGCTCAGTACGCCCGCGACGTCCGCGCGCTGATCGAAGACCTGGGCTTGGCAGACGTGGTTCTCGTCGGCTGGTCGATGGGCAGCCTGGTCGCCTGGGACTACCTACGTCAGTTCGGACACGACTCCCGCATGGCGGGAGTCGTGATCGTTTCGCAGGGTCCGTCCGACCTGATCCAGGCGGACTGGCCGCACGGTATCGCCGACGATGCCGAACTGCACGACTACCTGTCGGCCATGCAGGACGATGCGCGCGGCTTCCTCGCTGACTTCCTGCCCACCATGTTCCACACTGCTCCGGATGAGGCCACGCTTGCACGCTTGCTCAACGACATCTGCCGGGCGGGAGCCAACACCGGCACCTTGATCCTCGCTGACCAGACCGTGCAGGACTACCGACCAGATATTCCGGGCTTCGACGTCAGACATCTGCTGGTGTGGGGATCGGACGAGCAGGTGGGCAAACTCGCGGCGGCCGATTGGCTGGAGTCAAGCCTGCCGTACGCGGATCTGCACGTATTTGACAGCAGCGGCCACTGCCCGATGTGGGAGGAGCCGGACCGGTTCAACGCTCTCGTGCGCACATGGGTGGCGACGCTCGCCTAGGGACTGATGATGGCACAGGACACGTGACGACGCGAGTTCCCCACGGCGACCGGAGCCTGACTGGCCGCGTCTGCCCTCACTGGACCGCGACGCACGGTGGTGGCTACGGCTCGAGGGCGTGGTCAGCCGCGCGTTCACCCCACCGCCGGGCGCCCC
>CAMDKQ010000302.1 GCA_945901095.1 Bifidobacterium breve | reverse complement strand
GTGAGGGTCATATCGACGGTTGCGATGTTCGCATCATCAACGCTCACTCCGTAGACGAGCCCGAGATCGACAACATTGATGCCGAGTTCCGGGTCGACGACATCCTTCATCGCCTCGATGATCTCGTCGTCTGTAGCAATGTTCACAGTCTCTGCTCCTTGATCATGGGCTGTGCTCCTCGGATTGATTCGTCAGGAGTCCTGACTGGATCTCGGCGTCTTGGAGTGCCATCCATCCCAGCAATGCGCACTTGATGCGGGCTGGAAACTTCGCGACGCCGGCGAAGGCGACGGCATCACCGAGAACCTCCTCGTCGGGCTCCCCCGTTCCCTTCGCATGCATCATCTCAATGAAGGCAAGTCTGAAGGTCTCCGCGTCCTGCACACTATGACCGGACACGAGCTCCGACATCACGCTGGCGCTTGCCTGGGAGATGGAGCACCCTTGACCCTCGTAGCCCACGACGAGGCCACCAGCAGACCCGACGCCCACCTGCACGGTCAGCTCATCACCACAGGTCGGATTCACGTGATGCGCCGAACCGAGAGGCGAGTCGAGCAATCCCTGCCCGCGGGGGTGCTTGTAGTGATCCAGAATGATCTCCTGATACAACGACTCCAGGTTCACGGCGCGACTCCGAAGAACTCCTGGGCGGCGATGATTCCAGCGGCCGCGCGATCGATGTCTGACTCGTCGTTATAAATATACGGCGAGATCCGGGTGGTCGCCGGCACTCCGAACCTGCGGCAGGTCGGCCAGGCGCAGTGATGGCCCACCCGAACGGCGACGCCGAGGTTGTCGAGGACCTGCCCGACATCGTGCGGGTGCAGGCCATCGACAACGAACGAGATCGTGCTTCCACGTTCAAACGTCGTGCTCGGTCCGATGATCCGGACGCCCGGGATCGCAGTGAGCACTGAGAGGGTATGGTCGGTGAGTGCTGCCTCGTGCTCGGCAACCTCGTCCATGCCGATCTCCTCGAGGTAGCGCACTCCAGCAGCCAGTCCGACTGCTTGAGCCACCATCGGCGTGCCGGCCTCGAACTTTTGCGGCGCGGGGGCAAACGTACTCGTCTCGATGGACACCATCTCGATCATCGAGCCGCCCGTGAGGAATGGCGGCATAGCGTCGAGGATTTCACTCGTCCCGTAGAGGCAGCCGATGCCCGTGGGTCCGAGCATCTTGTGCCCGCTCCACATGAGCAGGTCTGCGCCAACGCTGGCGATGTCGACCGGCATATGCGGCACGGACTGACAGCCATCAACGATGCCGACCGCCCCGACCTCGTGGGCGCGGTCCATGATGGCCCGGACCGGATTCACGGTCCCGAGGATGTTCGACTGGTGCACGATCGACACCACCTTCGTGGTGGAGTCGATGAGAGTATCCATGTTCGACAGGTCTAGTCGGCCCTCATCATCGAGCGAGAACCAGCGCAGCGTGGCACCGGTCTTCGCGCAGAGTTCTTGCCAGGGAACGAGATTCGCGTGGTGCTCCATCTCGCTGATGACGATGCTGTCGCTCGGCTTGAGGATGAAGCGCGGGTCGATTGAGCGGCTCCCGGCCCCCTGTCGCGACAGCGATGTCGCATTGCTGAATGCGTAGGCGCAGAGGTTGAGGGCCTCGGTGGCGTTCTTTGTAAAGACGATGTTCGATGGCGCAGCCCCGATGAACCCTGCAATGGCTGACCGGGCATCCTCGTAGTGGATCGTCGCTTCCTCAGCGAGCGCGTGAGCACCGCGGTGGACCGCGGCGTAACTCGTCTCATAGAAGGCGCGCTCGGCGTCAAGCACCTGATAGGGCTTCTGTGAGGTGGCACCACTGTCGAGGTAGACGAGCTCCTTGCCATCGCGCACTGTGCGCGACAGCAACGGGAAGTCCTTCTTGATTCTTACGACGTCAAGGCTCATAAGGATGGGATCACTATTCCTAGGCTGGCTGCGCGGCCGTGATAAAGCGCTCGTAACCCTCGGCCTCAAGGACCTCCGCGAGATCGGCTCCCCCGCTTTCGACGATGCGCCCATCAACGAAGACGTGCACAACGTCAGGGGTGATGTAGCGAAGGATCCTTGTGTAATGAGTGATGAGGAGGGTGCCCGCACCGGAGGACTCGCGGTAGCGGTTCACTCCCTCGGCGACGATCCGGAGCGCATCGACGTCGAGACCTGAATCAGTCTCATCGAGAATCGCGAACTTGGGCCGCAACAGCGCAAGCTGCAGGATCTCGTGGCGCTTCTTCTCCCCGCCGGAGAACCCTTCGTTCACGCTACGCTCGGCAAATGCCGGGTCCATCTGAAGGTCGGCCATAGCCTCCTTCATCTCCTTAACCCAGGTCCGCAGTTTCGGGGCCTCGCCCTTGACAGCGGTCACGGAGGTGCGAAGGAAGTTCGAGACAGAGACACCGGGCACTTCAACCGGGTATTGCATTGCTAGGAAGAGTCCGGCACGGGCTCGCTCGTCGACACTCATCGCAAGGACATCCTCGCCGTCAAGCGTGATCGACCCGCTCGTCACCTGATACTTCGGATGGCCTGCTATCACGTAGGCGAGGGTCGACTTACCAGAACCATTCGGGCCCATGACGGCGTGAGTGCGACCGGACTCAACGCTGAGGGTCACGCCGCGCAGGATCTCCTTGTCACCTGCGTCGGTCTCAATTGAGGCGTGCAGGTCATTTATGACGAGTTCACTCATGGCAGTCCTTCAGAGTTCTTCGGTGGCGGCTTGGGATGTGACGGCATTAGATCCGGGAGAGAAATCGGTGGGTGACGACGCGACTTCGACGACGGTGGCGTCGCCCTCACCGCGCAGGCGAACTTCGTAGACCGGCACCGCCACGACGGCGGGCAGGGTGAGCGGCGATCCGGTTCGTAGGTCGAACTGAGATCCGTGAAGCCAACACTCGATGGTGCACCCCTCAACCTCGCCCTCGGAGAGCAGGACGTCGGCGTGCGAGCAGGCATCTCGGATGGCGAACACGCCCTCAGCTGTGCGGACAATGGCGACCGCTGTGCCAGCGAGGTCGACCTTGAGCGAGCCGCCGGGCGGCACGTCGGCGAGCCGGCACGCCTCAATGAATTCGGGTAACGCCTTGGAATCAGACATCTTCCGACTCCTCATCCGCCATTCCGAGCCGGGCCGAGATTCGCTGCATCATGGTGTCGCGCCACGCCGGCATGCCGAGCCTGCCGAGCACATCAGCAAAGAACCCGCGAACCACGAGCTGACGCGCTAATTCCGCAGGAATGCCGCGGGACTGTAGATAGAACAGCTGCTCGTCATCAAATCGTCCAGTCGCGCTCGCATGCCCGGCACTCACGACGTCGCCGGTCTCGAGCTCGAGGTTTGGGACCGAGTCGGCGCGTGGGCCGTCGGACAGCAGGAGGTTGCGATTCATCTCGTAGGTCTGGGTGCCGACTGCTTTGCGACGGACGAGGACGTCGCCGATCCACACCGTGTGCGCCAGAGCTCCCGAGAGCGCGCCCTTGTAGATGACATTGCTCGTGCAGTG
>CAMDKQ010000301.1 GCA_945901095.1 Bifidobacterium breve | reverse complement strand
CAGCGGCGTGGACTCACCGGTATCGGCGCTGGTAACCCCGGTGAGTTGTCCCAACCCCCGCGAGCAAGCCTTTCCTACATTACGTACCTCCTCATGGTTCTCCTACTCTTCTTCATGCCGTGGGGTTTGAACTTCTTCAGTGCCTACTTCGTCACCGCCCAGATTCGAGCATGGAATCGGCTCGTCCCGCTCCTCCTCCTTCTGTTCATTCTCGGAGCAGCGTCCGTCTTTAGCACAACTCGATTGGCCAGGAATGCCCGGTGGTCCATGGCGGTGGCGGCACTGATCATCGCGGTCACCGTCATTGAAATGATTCTTCCGTGGCGTAACCTGTACGCGTGGGCGGCGGATAACGGCCGTACTCGAATCGACGAGGCCTACTCCTATGCAACTGACGTGAATCGGGCGATACCAGAACGCTGTGGTGTGCTCACGCTGCCCCTGATGCTGTACCCAAATAATGGCCCGGTCATGCCGGCCATGGATGACTACGACCACCTCCTCATCGGCTTGACCAATCCTGAGAAGCCCATTTCTTACGGTTCAATGCGAGACACCCCGGAGAGCAACTGGCAACTTGATTACGTGGGAGTACCGACACCCGAGCAGGTCCGTGAACTCCGCTACATGGGCTTCTGCGCCATACACGTCGATACATTTGGCTATGAGGACCCAGCAGCCATTCTTGCGCCCATGGAAGCCGCCTTGGGCGCACCCGTAGCCGTCTCAAGTAACGGTCGCTGGGAGATGTTCTCGCTCAAATGAGAGTGAGATCTGGCGCCTGCTCGATCCCTACCGCGGCGATCACTTGGCGGAGATGTTGAATCCGAGCAGAGCGTTGCCGGTGCTGCTGAATCGAAGGATCGTGAGCGTGCAATTGCCCACGTGCGGCATCGTGGATCGGTACCGGTCGAGATCCATCCCGGTGACCGTAGCGATGACCAGTCGTGTCAGGGTCGAGTGGCCCACCACGAGGACGCGGCCGCCGGGATGGCGCGCGACGATCTCGTCGAGAGCCGGCATGACTCGTTCGATTGCGGCCTGCCCGGACTCGCCGTCGGGCAAGGGCGACGAAGCAGGATTCGCGACGAAGGACTCGTAGGCCGCGGGGAAAGCGGCGGCCATCTCGGAGCGCGTCAGGCCCTCGCCCTGCCCCCAATCGATCTCAATGAGTCGTGAGTCGATCGAGAGGTGGACGCCCGCTGCTTCAGCAGACGAGCTTGCCGTGGTGGTGGCTCGCTGCAGCGGGGATGAATACACGGCGTCGAGGTTGGCGTTTCCGGCCCAGGCCGCCAAAGCGCGCGCCTGTTCAAGGCCATGCTCGGTGAGCGGAATATCAGAAACACCGGCGTAGCGGTTCTCGGCGTGCCAGACAGTCTCCCCATGCCGGGCAATGAAGATGGTGGTCACTTCGATCACCCCTGCTGCGGTCGGCACGGCCCGCAGGTCGTCTGGATGCCGATGGTAGCGAGCACCGCGCAGGGGATTGATAGCCTCACCCCGTTCGAATATGAGGTAACAGGTGTCGCAACCACTGCCGGGCCATGCGAGAGGAACCAATGCCGAAGCTGCTCGTCTCCCGGGGCATTGTGCCCTTTGCTGTGGCTGCTGTTATCGCGTCCGCCGGGATCCTCGTCCAGATCCTGCGAAATCCGGTGGGACCGGATTCCTTCCTACCCGATCTCACGTCATCGGCACTTACTGCGACGGCGGTGCTCCTCATCGCGTTCACGCTCCCGCTGTTCATCCGCAGGCTGCGCATCGGCACGAGTAGGTGGCTCCCCTGGCTGGTCGGTGCGGTTTCGGCATCGCTCTCGCTAGCTGTCTGGTTCCTCGTGGCATCGGGCCATGACTCCAAGGCGGCGGCGCTCTACGCGGGGCTGCGGATCCCGCAGCCGCCATTCGTGGTCGAGTTCTGGGATCTTTCGCTCGTCCTCAAGAGCATCGACTGCGCCTCCTATGGGTTCGACGTCTATGCGGCGAAGAACGGCTGCATGCAGGACGCGTCCATCTATGGGCCGGGCACGCTGTGGCTGCAGTACGTTCCGTTCCGCGTCTTCTCCGAGGGCTCCGCGCCTGCCCTGGGCGTCGTCGCAATCATCATCTCGTCGCTCGCGCTCGTGTGGCTCGCTCGATTCTCGACCGGTCGAGGTCAACTTGTGCTCCTCATCGCCGCGGTCGGCTCGCCCTGGCTGCTCCTGCTCGAGCGAGGCAATTTCGACGCGTTCGTGATCTGGGCCGCCGTCGTCACCGTCATCCTCGCCCGGCGCTGGAACACCCTCTGGTCATGGCTGTTGGCAGCCGCGATCCTGTGGCTCATGGGCACCTGGAAGTACTACCCGTTCGCGATGGGGCTCGTGCTCATCCCGGCGCTGCGGATCAAGCGCGGTTGGACGGTGCTCGTGGCGTTCGCGGTGGCATCGGGCGGCTTCGTGCTCCTCACCTGGGAGCACTTCCGCTTCAGCGCCTCTGCCAATGCCGGCATGGTCGATGTTCGCGATTTCGTGGTGCTCGGTCGGATCCCGCTCGTCGCGCGGATGCTTGATGCCGTTCCGCCCGGTTCGTCGCTGCAGGGCGGCGATCTCCTCGTGTTCGCGCTCGTCGGGCTGGCGGGCGTCTGGGGAGTTCTCGTCGGTCTAAGCGTGGCCCGCCCGAGGGTCGACGAGGCAATGCTCGCCATCGCAGGCTCGTCCCTCTTCCTCATCAGCATCGTGATGTCGGGCTTCGGGTACGCCTACAAGGCGGTCTTCCTCCTCCTTACCGTCCCGATGCTCAGCCGCCTCGGTTCTCGGAAATCTCGGGCAGCGCTCTACTCGTCGCTCGTCATGCTCATTCTCGTCGGCATCTGCAGCGTCGTCGTCTGGAACACGACCCTCGCAACGCTTGCGGGTGTCATCGCTGCGGCATTCGCTTTCGGTGCTTCAGCGACCCTGCTCGTCCGCGGGGTTAGGTCGAGCACCTGGGCGAATCGCTTGCCCTGACCTGGCGCATCGCATCCCGCTCCTAGCGCTTCAACGGTGAGGACAGTCTGGGCATCCGACGCTTGGTCGAGTGCAAGGTCGAATGGGCTGTCGGCGTCCGGCAGGGCGGCCACTGTCGTGCTCGTGCGCTGCCCGCCAGCCTCGAGGGTGAGCGTCACCGGAGTCGGGCCGCACGCCGGGGCACGCACCTTCCCTGAAATGCCGGTGAACGGGGCATCGGGGGCGGTCGGGGTGAAGGTGAATGTTCCCTGTCGCTGGGTCGTCCACCACCAATCACTCTGCAGGATCGACTCTCGGGTGAGCGCCGTGAATTCATCAGGAGTGATCATCGGCTGGTGCAGGAACGCGAACGCCTCAGGGCTCAACTCGGCTGCGGGCGCGGCCCAGCCGCTGCCCATGCCGTAGAGCTCCCACCGGCCGTCAAAGCCGGTGGCAAGCGGCGCGCCGAATCGTCCGCTGAGGTCGGCCTTGATCGCCGGCAGGGCCTCGGAGACGTACCCGCGCGTGTCGAGGTGGATCGCGCAGAAGCCCGACTGCTTGAGTTG
>CAMDKQ010000300.1 GCA_945901095.1 Bifidobacterium breve | reverse complement strand
AGCACCTCGGGATGCTCCGGTCCCCAGCGGAGCACTGGCCTTCCCTCATGCTCCTCGATGCGAGCGGGCGACGTCACCCAGTGCCCGCAGACCTCGTGGGCGGCCGACACTGCCATCGCGCAGGCGTCGACGTCGGCCGTGGGGGACTCGACGCAGACAAGGGTGCGCACACTCTCAACGAGTGAATCGGTGTCCGGTTCGGTCATGCGGTTTTCCTCACGCGTGGTCGGGTAACTGTTGTTGTCGGTGTGGTGCTCTACGGTTCAGGAATGACGAACGAAGCGGCACGTGCCGCGCTCGATGGCGCGCAGGCGCGAGCCGGCGTCACCGTCCGCACCCTCACTCACCTTAGTGAACTCTCCGATGCCCGCGAGATCTTCGACACCGTATGGCCATCGGTGGCAGGTGGCTCGCAGGTTCAGGCGAACCTCCTTCTGGCCATCGTGCATGCTGGGGGCTACGCATCCGCGGCCTACGCCGGCGATAGGCCGGTCGCCGCAGCGTTCGGGTTCTGCGGCCGACACCGTGGCGCCGATGGTGCCTGGCACGACCTGCTCCACTCGCATATGGCGGCGGTTCTCGATGAAGCCCGTGACCGCCACATCGGCACCACCCTGAAGCTGCATCAGCGGCTCTGGGCACTTGAGCAGTCCATTCCTGTCATCACCTGGACCTTCGACCCACTCGTGCGTCGCAATGCGCGGATGAACCTGATCAAGCTCGGGGTCGAGGTCCGCGGATACGAGGTCAACTTCTATGGAGACATGGACGACGCCCTGAACTCAGGTGATCCCTCTGACCGGGTGTTCGCCTGGTGGGTGGTCGCGTCCGACCGCGCCGAGCAGGCCGCACGCGGGGGGCTCGAACCGCTGAGCGATATCGAGATTGAGTCGAGCGATCGCCGCTTCGTCGTTGAACTTCCAGACGACATCGTGACGTTGCGCTCGAGTGACCCTGATGCCGCACTCCGCTGGCGATTGCGCGTGCGCGACAGGCTCACGAGCGCCTTTGAGGAGGGGTCCGTCATCATCGGCACGGATTCGGCCGGCAACTACGTCCTGGAAAGGCATCATTCGTGACCATCGACCTCCTTCGCCTTCACCGGCTCAATATCCCCCTCGTGCGGCCATTCCGGACGAGCTTCGGCACTGAGCGCGTGCGCGACCTTGTTCTCGTTGAGGCCGTGAGCAGTGAAGGTGTCCGCGGCTGGGGGGAGTGCGTGACGATGTCGTGGCCCGGCTACTCGGCCGAATACACCGACGGCGCCATCGAGGTGATGCAACGGCACCTCGTACCGACACTGCGTGAGCTACCAATAGGTGCCGATCCGCAGGCGGTTCGCGAGGCGCTTGACGTCGTCCGGGGTCATCCGATGGCGAAGAGCGCCCTGTCGACCGCCCTGCTGGATGCGTGGCTCCGGGCGCGCGGGGAATCGCTGGGCAGCTACCTCGGAGCGACCCGCGAGCGAATCGACTGCGGGGTCTCGGTGGGTATCCCGGCTGGCGAGAGCATTGCGGCTCTGCTCGAGGAGGTCGGCTCCTATATCGATGCTGGCTATCGCCGGATCAAACTGAAGATCGAGCCGGGATGGGATCTTGAGCCGGTGGCTGCCGTTCGGGCTGCTTGGCCCGAGGTTCCCCTGCAGGTCGATGCGAACCAGGCCTACACGCGCAGTCACGCCGATCATTTAGCTGAGCTTGATCCCTTCGACCTCATTCTGATCGAGCAGCCGCTCCACGAGGAGGACTGGTATGGCCACGTTTTGCTGTCCGAGGCTTGCGCGACGCCGATCTGCCTCGACGAGTCAATCCTCTCGGTCGATTCCGCCGACTCGGCCCTGCGCTTCGGTGCCACGTCCATCATCAACATCAAGCCCGGCCGGGTTGGCGGCTACCTGACGGCTCGGGAGATCCACGACCTCTGCCGTGATCGAGGGGTGCCAGTGTGGTGCGGGGGCATGCTTGAAACCGGCGTTGGTAGGGCTGCGAACCTCGCCCTCGCGGGCCTGCCGGGATTCACCGTCATCGGTGACACGAGCGCCTCGAGCCGCTACTACGAGGTCGACGTCACCGAGCCGTTCGTGCTTGATGACGGACGGCTTGACGTGCCCACCGGTCCGGGCATCGGCGTCGATCCGCTGCCCGATGTGCTCGCTGACCTCACGGTCTGGTCCACCGAGATCAGGCTGGACCAGCGCTAGCCATCACAACCTGGCGCCGCTGACGCAGGGACCGCAGAACATCGCGGCAAATGTCCGGGCGGTAGGGACTTGAAGCGGGCCAGTCGAGGACTGGCTCAGTCGCGATCAGGACCTCGTCGAGGACCCGGCTAGCGGTCTTCTGGGGCAGGCCGATTGCTGCTCCGAACTCGAGCAGTTTCCTTCTTGAGAATCCGGATCTCCTATCCAGCATCGACAGGGCCATCGTGGTGTCGCGGTAAGGCAAGGTAGACGGCAGGTCGTAGGCAGGGGAAACGCGCCATTCCCCTTCACTCTTGAGGATCGAAAGGTTTTTCGCGTGCACATCTCCGTTCCCGGTGAGCCATGCGAACACGAGTTGTCGGTAAAGATCCCGCAGCGCAACGGCGCGGGATGCGCAGAGGCCGGAGAGTCGTCCCACCACGGTCTCAGCGCTCACTGCGTATTTGTCGGCGGGGTAGATACCGAGCACTTGGGCGCCGTCTTCGACGGCGAGCGAAACCGTCCCTCCTTCTGGACTGGTTTCGCGGTCGAACCGTTGCACAAGGAGACCGGGCCGATCCGTGGAATCATGGACCACACTCGCGGACACGACGGGGAAGTGCGCGCCGGCTGCGAGCCGGATGAAGTAGTCCTCATTCGCAACAATGTGGGGGGTCTCCGTGGTGTCAAGTTTGAGGATGTACCGGCGGCCCGCGTACTGCACCGGAAGCGACAAGACTCGCGTGGACATCTTGTCCTGAACGCCGGCCAAGGCCACTGGATCGATAACGCCGGCCGCGTCGAGCAGGTCTCCGAAGGACAATTGGTCGAAATCCCGGTCGGCGAAGTACGGTGGATCGGCACCCGCAGAGGTCAACGTCGGTTCGTCGGACAGCGGTAGCGTGGTGGCGACTGATGGACCCTCGTCAGTGAGGTATTCGGGCAGATACCTGAACTCCACTCCGCCGGACAGCCGTCGCAGTACTGCGGCGAGTCGGTCGCCCTTGAATACGTGCGCTTCTCGGACCGATGTCAATTCGTGCAGATAGGACCGAGGATTTCGGCGAGCGCTGACGGCGCTCACTCGCAGGCGCGCGGTCAGTTCGAGGCCTAGTACTTCAAGAACAGCTTGCACCTTGTCTAGTCGGACGGTGGCCTTGCCTTGCTCGAGACTACGAATGAAGCGAACAGACGTGCCCGACAGTTCGGCCAACTCCTCCTGTACGAGTGCTAGGGATGCCCGCCTGGCCCGAACTTGCTCCGCTAGGTTGGTGTTTGCGGCGACATTGCCTCCCTTGACCGGCATGATCATGCCTATTCGCCAACATAACGGCCAAGCAACCCACGGAACAGGTAAATCCGGCACGATCGTGCCTCTATTT
>CAMDKQ010000299.1 GCA_945901095.1 Bifidobacterium breve | reverse complement strand
GTTCGACCCTGGCGTAGAGCGAACTGGGAGTTGAGTCGTCGGTCTTCCCAGCAGGGGATGGTGACGGTGGGGAGTTCGGCTCGGCGGAGCACGGGTGAGTAGTCGCGTCGGACGAGGACGTCGTCTCCTTGGTTGAGGATTCCGCTGCTCGTTCCAGACCCGGTTAGCACAAAGACTTGGAAGCGCTAACAAACTCCGTTATGAAACTGTCACATTCCGCGTGCACATCGGCGGACGTGGCCGCCTGGGCTTTGCAGCGTGAGATTCGCTCAGGCGCTTGGCTGGAGGATCACCTTAATATCGGTTGGCCCGGGGGTAGCTCGGATGCCATCCACGACCTCATCCCATCCGACGATTCTGGTGGCCAAGGGATCGAGGTTCAAGGTGCCATCGGCGATGAGCTGCACGGCCCGGGACTGGGTCCGGGGATTCAGGAAGGACCCCTGAAGGCGCAATTCGCGCACCACCAGGTCGAATGGGCTCACGGACTGCAGATGATCTCGACCGGTGATGCCCAGCAGGATCACCGACCCGCCGGGGCGTGCCAGATCCAGGGAGTCGGTCATCGTCCCAGGCACGCCTGCGCACTCGAAGACGAGGTCGTGATCGCGTGAGGGTCGGTCAGCCATGTCCCCCGACCAGGTTGCGCCCATGGATCGCCCCAGCTCCTGCCGGAAGGGCTGCCGAGTCACCAGGGTGATCGTGCTCGCACCGGCGTTCCGGGCCAGTTGCACCACGAGTTGGCCGATCACGCCTCCGCCCACTACGGCAACTCGCGCCCCAGACATCTCCCCGGCCAGGTCAATGGCCCGTAGGCAGCAGGCCAGCGGCTCGACGAAGGCCAACTGCAATGGATCCACGTGCTGCGGCACCCTATATAACTGTGTATCGGGGACGAGGACGTATTGCGCGAGCCCTCCGTCGATATCCACGCCCAGGGCTATGCGCTCGGCGCATAGAGCTGGGCTGCCATCGCGGCACTGCCAGCAGTCCCCACAGCAGATATTCGGGTCAACCGAAACCATCGATCCAGCGGGCAGGGGGCAGTCCGGACCTGGTTCATGCAGCAGGCCGCCGAACTCGTGGCCGAGGATGAGGGGTGGGCGGGCCGGATAGTCCCCATGGAGGATGTGGCGGTCGGTGCCACAGATGCCGCAGGCCAGAACTTGCACCACGCTCCAACCAGGACGGGACCGAGGCACCGACGCCTCAACGACCTCGAGTCGACCTAGTCCAGTCAGGGTGACGGCGCGCATCCGTCCATTGTGGCCGATACCCGACCTGGTGGGGTGTCGATACCTCAGCCTCCGCTGGCCCAGGTCAGGATGGCCGATAAGACAAATCTGGCTGCTCCGTAGAAGCCGGCCCAGCCCTTCACGGATCGTACGGCGATGGGGATCATCTCGTTGATGACCACCACGAGCAGGGCTCCAGCCGCGATTGACTGAATGATTGCCTGGGTGGAGTCGGAGACGCCACCAGGAGGCTGTACCCGACCGCAGAGAACACAGCGCCGATGACCACGATGAGGGAAAACCGAAGGAGTACCGAGCCGAGGACGATGCCACCTGCGAGTAGCGCAGCGGCAATACCGATTGCCTCCGGAATGGCTGCGACGAAGATGGAGCCGGCAAGTGCGGCGGACACTCCTACCGAGGCGGTATGAAGGGTCAGCCCAACAGCGATCGACTCTGGCACCCCGTCGATGACCATGCCGATCGTGAGGTTGCGAGCCTCCTTCCGGGTGGCCCCATGGACCTGCGGGCGGCGCGTTAGAGCCCGTAGTGCATAACTCGAGGTAACAGCAGGCGGCGAACGCTACTTTCGGAAGTACCACCAACCGGAAGGAGCGTTCGCCATGGTCAAGTATGCCCGCTTGACCCTGCAACTTCGTGAGGTCATCGAGAACATGCGCGCCGACGGGTGAGATCCCCACGACGGTCCCGCTGCTGGACAGGAACGGCGAGCTGCGACGGCACCTGGTCAATCGGATGCGCAGCAAGTACTCGATCGCGCAGTCGCTCAGGCTCATCGGGGCCAAGTGCCCGCACCTGCCGACGTTCAGCACGCAGGCCGTTTACGACTGGCTCTACGCCGGCGACACCCACGACAGGAAGTTCATCCGAAGCCTCATGACCAGGCCCCGGACCCGGCAGCAGCCGAGAGCGAAAACCGACTGCGGCAGGGGAAGAATCAAGGACATGACCATGATCGACAAGCACCCCGCGGGAGCAGGCGACCGAACCGAGCTCGGCCACTGGGAAGACCTGGCCGTGCTGGGTCTCCAAGGTTCCCGAGCTGTGGGGCATGACGAGCGAGGAGATGATCGACGTCCTCAATGCGTACGTCGCCCAGCAGCTGTCGGGCGCGTAGCGCGCTACTACTGACCACGTGATCGACTGCTGCGAGTCCAATGGATCTGGCGGAAATCGTGTCGTGATGCTGCCGCGCGTGGCTCGAGCCGCGGGAGGAGCGCCCTAGTGGTAGTGCGATTTTTCGTACTACCAAGGAGGGGCCATGGCTGTCACGGCAAGTGAGGCACGAGCACGGTTGTTCCCGCTCATCGAGCAGTTGAACGCCGATCAGGAGCCGGTGGAGATCGTGTCGAAGAAGGGCACGGCCTTCCTGATGTCGGAGGCGCAGTACCGCTCGATGGCCGAGACGGCGTACCTGATGCGGTCGCCCGCGAATGCCGAGCGCCTGCTCAAGGGCGTTGCCCAAGCGTCCGAGGGCAAGGTATCCGAGCGGGCGCTCATCGTCGAATGAGGGTCACGTTCACCGACGACGCGTGGGCCGACTACAGCTCGTGGAGCGATGATCGCAAGATGCTCGCCCGTATCAACCGGCTGATCGGCGAGTCGCTCCCCGAGCCCGGAGCCGGCATCGGCAAGCCGGAACCCCTCGGTCAGAACCTGTCCGGCTACTGGTCGCGCCGGATCACCGACGAGCATCGGCTGGTCTACACGGTCGACGGGGACAGCCTCGTCACCATCCAGGCCCGCTACCACTACTGAGGCAAGGCCCACACACTCCAGCGCACTGGCGCTGAGATTGCACCCCAAACCCATCAGCGGCCCGCGGATCGCGGCCGCCTCGCCCCTGCCTATAGCGGGCGCCGAGCGAACCCGAGCTGGCAGGCGCCGACGGCGAACCGGGTGCGCTGACCGTCGGGATGCTGGCCGAGAAGTGGGTGAGCGCCAGAGGGGATGCCTGGTCGCTGCGCTACCGAGATGAGACCTGCGACCGGATCAGCAAAATCATCCTGCCTGCCATCGGCGCGAAGAGCGTTGCGGACCTCACTTGGGATGACACCACATCGCTGGTGAAGGGCCAGCCGTCGGCGTCGGGGCAACGGCTGGTGTGGAGCGTGCTGTCGGGAATGCTCCACTTCGGGGTCGATGCCGGCATCGTCGAAGGCGCCATCCGAAAGATCCTTCCGACGCTCGGGGCCTTCCGACAGCGGTCGGCAGAAGTCACGGTGGACGCGACAGACCCTGACTCGGCGGAGACGACGCCAGCACTGGACCTGCTCGACGATTACGACGATGAGCGCAGGCTTTCAT
>CAMDKQ010000298.1 GCA_945901095.1 Bifidobacterium breve | reverse complement strand
GCGCCGAATCGCCGGATCCACGTGACTTAGGTCGCGACCTCGACCTAAAAGGGAGGAGATGGAACTAACCTGGAGCCCGCAGTTCGCGGCAGCCTGTCGAAGTTCTTCCCCGCTCATTCCTACCGGATCACCGGACAGTTCCACGCGTTCGTATCCGGCCCGCGCGATACGCTCCAGGCCCCTGCGCGGATCCTCATTCCCGTACGTCACCATGTTGTACGAGTAGGCGAAATTCCCCTGTGACGTGCTCATCGGTGATCTAGTCCCGCGGGAGTTCGCTGAAGACTTCATAGATGCATTCACCCGGGGATTCGAAGAAGGCGAGTTTACGACGTGAGAAGGTGGCGTCCACGACGGCGGGACCCTGAATGACCTTTCCGCCTGCGCCACGCAGCCGATCGAATGCCGCTTCGAAGTCATCGACCTCGAAGACGATGTGTGTCCACCCGTTCTTCAAGGGGTGATTCAGTTCGCGCTCGTAGTTGACCTCCTCGAAGATGAGAACGCGAGTGTCGCCGACCTAGGTGAAGAGCAACTCGCCTTCTTGCCCATCGACGAACACCGGCTGGCGCCCGGAAACGTCCGCTCCAATGGCGCGAAGAAACACCTCCTCGGCATCGAGGTCGGGGACCTTGCCGCCGATATTCCACAGTTTCATGTGACTCTCCCTACCTAGGTGTTGTCCGCACGAATGTCTCGCACGAACCCATCGACCGCGCGCGCCAAGAACTCCACATCGATGCCCGCAGCGACCATGGACGCACCCAGCTCGCGTGGCGCTCGAGCGGCTGCCGGGAGCGCCGAACTCGCGACACCAGCAGCCTTGCCGGCCGCTCTAGCGCGCTGCAGCACGTCCGTGGTGATCGAGACTAGATCGGGATCACTCGGGTCGCGGGGAAGTCCGAGTTCGACGGCTAGGTCATTGCGTCCGACAAGGATGCCGTCCACGTGTTCGAGTGCCAGTATCGCGTCGAGTTCGGTGAGGGCTCCTTGGGTCTCGATCTGGATGATGACCGTCGTGCAGTCTGCTGCGCGCTGCACATAACTGTCGACGTCGCGAAGGTAATTCGAGACGCGGCGTGGGCCGAATCCGCGGGAACCGATCGGGGGGTAGTGCGCCAGACGGACAGCTCGATCGGCGTCTGCCGCACCCGTCACCCGCGGGACCAGGATTCCCGCGGCACCGAAGTCCAGCGCGAACATGATGGGCACCGGGTCGATGGCGGGGATACGAACGAGCATGGGTACCTGCGTGCGGTCCGCGACCAGTTGCGTGGTCATGGCCGTCAAGGGGGTGACGGGGCCGTGCTCGGCATCAAGGATGAGGAAATCGAAGCCTGCGGATGCGACCACCTCGGCCATCATCGGGTCGCTGCTGGTCACTCACGTCCCGACTAGGAATTCGCCGGCGCGCAGGGTGGCTTTGAACTGTGAGAGGTTACGCGGTATCACGGTCGGTAGTGTAATGAGGCTGTTAGGCTCGTGCTGACTGTTGGCAATTCTTTTCGATCGTCTAAGGGGTCTTAATGAAGTTCGAACTTGGCATCGCACCTGACTCTTGGGGTGTCTGGTTCCCGAGCGACCCGCAACAGCCACCTTTCGAACAGTTCCTCGACGAGGCAAGCCGTGCCGGGTACCGGACCATCGAACTTGGTCCTTATGGCTACCTGCCTACGGACCCCGTTGCCCTGCGCGCCCTGCTCGACTCCTATAAATTCCGGCTCAGCGGCGGGTTCATCTTTGGCAATCTGCACGCACCGGATGCATGGGAGAAGCGCCGGATTGAGATCGACACTGCCGCACCCCTGCTGCAGGCGCTCGGGGCCGAGTTCTGCGTGCTCATCGAGAGCATGTACACGGACCTGTTCACCGGCGAGCAGATCGCCGAATCCGAACTCTCGGAGGAGGAGTGGGCGACCCTCGCGGAGAACTCCAATCGAATTGGCGCGTATGTCGCCGATCGATACGGATTGAAGGCGGCCTTCCATCCGCATGCGCAAACCAAGATCGAGCGTGAGGACCAGATCGAGCGTTACCTGGACATGACAGACCCGAGTGTGGTGAGCATGTGCCTAGATACTGGGCACCATGCATATTGCGGCGGCGATCCGGTGCGGTTTATGCGCGATCACCACGATCGGATCCCGTACCTGCACATCAAGAGCGTGAATCAGGGGATCCGTGCCGAAGTTGCGGCGGCAGGGATCCCGTTTGCCGACGCGGTAAAGATGGGTGCGTTCACCGAGCCCAAGGATGGTGTGATCGACTTCGTGGCTTTCCGCCAAGTTCTCGTGGACGTCGCTTTTACTGGGATCGGGATCGTGGAGCAGGATCTGTACCCGACCGCATTCGACCGTCCGTACCCGATTGCGGTCAGCACGCGGAATTACCTGTCAGATATCGGTATGGCCTAGCCGATTGGGTGCTGTGACTCTCTCCATATCCGACGTTCGACTCTGGCAAGCCCTGGACTCTCGGGGGAATCCGACCATCGCTGCTCGGGTGGTCGCCGGCGCGGGAGTGGGCGATGCGCTCGCACCGGCGGGTGCGAGCACCGGTTCCCATGAGGCGATCTTCATTCGGGACGCAAATGTCGATGAGTACGCGGGTACGTCGGTGCGCGCACATGCCCGAGAGATGCAGGACCGTGTTCGCGAGGCTTTACTCGGGCGCGATGCTGGCGATCCCGCCGACGTAGACGCGGCCCTTCGGGCACTGGACCCCGATCCGCGGTTGGGCTCTCTCGGTGGCAATGTCGGTACCGCGGTCAGCATTGCGGCCTGGCTTGCTGCGGCTAATGCGTCGGGCCAAGAACCTTGGCGGTGGCTAGCGGAGCGCACTGCTGCACCTGCGAGCATCCCGCTGCCGATGGTCAATATCATCTCCGGTGGCGCGCACGCGGGCAGCATGATCGATATTCAAGACGTACTTGTGGTTCCGGTCGGAGCCAGATCCTTCGCGCAGGCAATTGAATGGTGTTGGCGGGTGCGGGCCGGAACCCGAGCGGTCCTCGACGACCAGGGATTCACTACCGCGCTGATAGCCGACGAAGGTGGACTCGCGGCGCCCTTCGAGGCGAACGAGCGGGCGATCGAAGCTGTGGTGGCAGGGATCATGCGGGCTGGCCTGCGACCTGCTGCAGACATGGCGATCGCACTGGACGTCGCAGCGACTGAATGTCAGGTCCCCGGTGGGTATCGAATCGGCGGTGAGGTGGTTAACTCCGCCGCGTTCGTAGATCGGGTTATCGGTTGGCGCCGGGATTACCCCATCGTGTCCATCGAGGATGGTGCCGGCGAGGACGACGATGAGGGATGGTCGCGCATCGCCAGCCTAGTCGACTCCACCCAGATCCTAGGTGATGATCGATACGTCACTACCGTGACGCGGCTTGATACCGGTATCGCGCGCGGTGAGGCGAACTCGGTGCTCGTCAAGCCGAACCAGGCGGGCACCTTGGAACAGGCGCTGCGCGTGGTCAGGCGAGCATTGGGCGTCGGGTGGTCGCCGGTCGTCTCGGCGCGATCGGGTGAGACCGAGGAGACTTGGCTGGCGGACCTAGCAA
>CAMDKQ010000297.1 GCA_945901095.1 Bifidobacterium breve | reverse complement strand
GTTCATCCAGTGACCTACGACGTCGATCGTCTTCGCGCCCGTGTTCCTGCCCTGAACTCGGGGGTCTCGTTCTTCGATGGCCCGGGCGGCACCCAGACCCCGGATACCGTCGCGGCCGCGATCGCCGGTGCGCTCACCGCCGGGATGTCGAATCGCGGGCGGGTCACCGAGGCCGAGCGAAACGCCGACGATGTCACGGTCGCGGCACGACAGGCCGCTGCCGACCTCGTGAACGCCGACCCGCGTGGGGTTGTGTTCGGCCGGAGTGCCACGTCGCTCACCTTCGAGGTCGCGCGCACCCTGGCCCAGGGCTGGGGCCCCGGCGACGAAATCATCGTCACGCGGCTCGACCATGATGCGAACGTCCGGCCGTGGGTGACCGCGGCTGAGCGCGCGGGAGCAACTGTCCGCTGGGCGTCGTTCGATCGCGCGACAGGCGCGCTCGACCCGGAGGCAGTGACGAGCCTCGTCAATGAGAGCACCCGCCTCGTTGCCGTCACCGGAGCGTCGAACATCCTCGGCACCCGCCCCGACATTGCCGCGATCTCCACCGTCGTCCATGAGGGCGACGCACTCCTCTATGTCGACGGGGTGCACCTGACCGCGCACGCGCCAATCGATATGCGGGCGATGGGAGCCGACTTCTTCGTCTGCTCGCCCTACAAGTTCCTCGGCCCGCACAACGCCCTGCTCGCAGCGTCGCCCGCGCTTCTCGAGACGATGCATCCGGACAAGCTCAAGCCATCCACCGAGGAGGTGCCTGAGCGCTTCGAGCTCGGCACCATGCAGTACGAGCTGCTCGCCGGGGTCACCGCGGCGATCGACATGCTCGCTGACCTCGTGCCCGGAGAGGAGCCGACGATGAGCCGCCGGGCCCGGATCGTCCGTTCGATGGTCGCGCTCGAGGAGTACGAGGACGGACTCCACGCGCGGATGCGAGCCGGTCTTGAGTCGCTCGCGGGGATTGAACTGTTCTCCCACGCCCCGCTGCGTACCCCGACCGAGCTCTTTCGGTTCGCGGGTGTCGATTCGCAGGACGTTTACCGCGGCCTCGCCGGCCTCGGCGTGAACGCGCCTGCGGGCTCGTTCTACGCGATTGAGGCAGCCGAGTGGCTCGGGCTCGGCAAGGAGGGAGCGGTGCGTGCTGGTCTCGCGCCGTACACCTCCGCTGCCGATGTCGACCGGCTCATCAACGGACTGGCTGAGGTGACGGCTCGCTGAATCGTGCAGCGGGCGATTCGCTGCATGGGCTGAGGGTCAGGTCCATGGACGGCCGGCGTACTCCGGATAGCACTGGGCGAGCATCACCAACTTCTGCGCTGTGCTCTCGCCGGGAAGATAGCCGCACGGCCGCTCGGCTGTCGGGCAGGGCCACAGGATGATCGGGCAGTCGCTCCCATGGCGCTGGCAGTATCGTTCGAGTTTCCGGCGGTTCGGCCCTGACCAGGTGGTCGACTTGTCGCACCCGAACTGAGGATTCCGTAGCGCGTTCGCCGACAGCCGTACTCCGCGCATGTCGGCTCCGCTGAAGTTGGCATTCGTCAGGTCTGCCCCGCGCAGATCGGCACGCCGCAGATCTGCTTGGAAAAAGTTGGTGTCTGTGAGGTTTGCGCCATCGAACTGCGCGCCCGTCAACCGCGACCCCCACAGCACCGCGCCCGTGAGATTTGTGAAGCTGAGGTCTGAACCGATGAGCAGGGCATCGGTAAGATTCGCCTTCGTCAGGTCGGCGCCCGTGATGCTGTCCCCGTTCAAGGTGGCCGCCCGAAGGTCAGCGCTCGGCAGGAGCGCGTTGTCCAAGCTCGCGCCCGTGAGGTCTGCCTCGTTGAATATCGCCGAGGTGAGGTTGACCTCGTGAAGATCGGCACCGGTGAGATCAGCTCGGGTGAATTGGGCGAGGTCGCCGGTGGCGCCAGCGAGGAAGGCTCCGGCGAGTGTGGCGCCGGTGAGATAGGCACCGGTGAGGTCAGCAGAATTGAGCCGGACCAGGCGCATGTTGGCACCGGTGAGGTCGGCGACCCTGAGCGTTGCCCCGGTGAGATCAGCACCGCTCAGATCGACACCCTGCAAGGCTGCGCCATCGAGGTTGACGCCAACGCACACTGCGTTCGCGACGATCGGGCATCCGTTGACCGACATTGCGTGAGCTGGACTGGCCGTGGCAAAAAGCAGAATCGCGATAACCGCTCCCGTGAGGAAATGGCGCATGTGAGCACGCTACTGGAGCGAAGGCGCGCAAGGCCATGCTTCACGGATCGCTGATCGCCGACCCGGTCTCCTCCTGTGCCCATTGGCCGTGCTCTCGCCGCGCCCAAGAGGTGGGCACCGAGCCGGTGCGCATGCCGAGCCGGGCGACCGGATCGCTATAGGCCATCCACATATGCCCGCCGACCATGACGGCGATGATGAGTGCGAGCCAGTCGTGGACGAAGGTGGCGCCGGTGCGCCAGGTATCGCCGAGCCATCCGTACATGATCACGCCGGTGAGGAACATGACGATGACAGTGCCGAGGGTGAACGAGGCGTTGAGCTTCTGGCCCGCGTTGAACTTGCCGACGGGGATGCGCCCTGATCGCCGGTCGCGTGAGCGCAGCCACGTCCAGTCATCGCGGGTGAAGCGATTGAGCCGTCCCGCATCGAGGCGAAACGCGACGAAGAAGCACGCGACGATGATGGGGATCGGCAACGCGAAACCTGAGTAGACGTGGATGTTGCGGAGCAGCGTTCGGTTGCCGGCGATCGCGCTGAGGTCGGGAATGTAGAGCAGCGCAGCGGTGATGAGGAGCAGCCCGGTGAGGATGCCGAGGGTCCGGTGGGTCCAGCGCTCTGCACGGCTGAACCTGCGCAGGGTAGTCGGCGCGGCGCCAGTGGCGTCAGACGATTGGGTCATCATTGCGTCCGTTCGACTCGCCGACCCACGCATCGATGTCGTAGCCGCGTTGCTCCCAGTAGCCGGGCATGACGGTCGATCCGAGTTCGATTCCCGAGAGCCACTTGAGCGACTTGTAGCCGTACATCGGGACAACGTAGAGGCGAACCGGGCCACCGTGCTCGCGGGTTATCGGCTTTCCCCACATCGAGGTGGCGACGAGGACATCCGGGGTGAGCGATTGCTCCAGGGTGAGCGATTCGGTGTAGACCCCGTCGAAGGAGAGGAAGCGAAGTGCGCGGGCGGAGTCCTTGACGCCGGCCTCGCGGAGCAGGTCGCTCAGCAGGACCCCTGACCACGGAACGTCGTTCACTCGCCAGCCGGTGACGCATTGGAAGTCGGCGGTGATGCCAGTCTGGGGGAGGGCGCCGAGGTCGTCGAAGGTGAGGGTGAGTTCGCGATCGACGAGTCCATTGACAGTGAGCCGGTAGTCGGCGACGGGCATCTCGGGGTAGCCGTTGGTGACGGTGTAGATGCGAAAACCCCCGGTTGCCGGGATAACGCTCGCGAGGCCGGGAGCGACAGACCCGACGGTGTTGCTGATGCCCTCGGACAGCTGTCGGCCGACGCCGATGCCAACCACTCCGAGGCCGACGATGCCAAGAACCACCCTGCGGCCTACCGGGGCGCCCTTCGTTGCGGTACCTGGTCCAATGTCCGTCATTACGCTATG
>CAMDKQ010000296.1 GCA_945901095.1 Bifidobacterium breve | reverse complement strand
TCCAGAGCGCCGGGATCCTCAGATCGTTCTGTCGCCTCGATATTCACGTCGATGAGTTCGGCGAGCCGCTCCAGGCTGGGCGCAATTGCCTGAAAGGCCCGGATCGTGACGATCATCCCGATGAGACCAAGGCTGAATTGCCCAAAGGCTGAAAGGAAGGCGAGAAATGGTCCGGTCTCGATCGTTCCGGACGGCAGGCGATACGCAATGACAACGAAACTCACGGTCATCGCGCCGAGGAGTGCGACAGCGAGAAGATCGACTCGGAACTGCAGGGTCCAGCGAGCATTGAACGCGCTCCGGTAGTGACCGTATAGGCGAGCCCAACGCGCGAAGGCGGGCATTTCGCCGTTCGATGCGCGAAGCGGGATCCACCCCCGAAGCACGTCGGTGGTCATGACCTGAAGCGCGCTTTCGCTTTCATACTCGAGGAGCCACCGCTTGCGCTCGGTTCGGATGATGAGCCACGAGGCCACAAGCAGAATGAACCCGATGATGACGGCAGCGGCGCCGAGGCTGGGAATGAGCCAGATGAGCAGGCCACCGTTGAGCAGGACCACGATGGTGCTGATCAACCCAGTATTGACGTGGGTCTGGGCAGATTGCAGGGTCGGCCAGACCATGACACGCCCGGCCACGGCCGCAGATGGCCATTGCGCCAAGACATGCGCGGGCAAACGCATCAGGCGATCGAGGATGGCACCCCCGGTTGCCATTTCGGTGGCGTCCCCGATTCGGAAGAATAAATAGACCCGGGTGTAGGTGAACGCGCCAACGGCGAGCGTGAGAAGCATGAGCGCAAAGGCGATGGCGAGCAGGCGCCCTGCGTCTCCGGTCGGAACGATCTGGCTGAAGATGATGTCGGTCGCCAATGGCATTGCAAGACTGATCGTTCCCACGGCGACGGCTGCAGTGATCGAGACGGTCAAGTCTCGGCCCATGCCCTTCATCGACAGTCGAATGAGTTCGCGAAGCTTCAAAGTGGGCGTGGCCAGCGGGCGAATCACTTCGATGGCTTGCCGTGAGATGGACTGCCCGATCTTGGCATCGACCCGAACCGGTGCCTCGCCGACTCGATGCAGGATGGGTGCCGAGAACGGCCCTGGCATGACGATGGCCAAACCGGCGACGTCTTCAACGGCGAGAACCGGCACATTGCTCTCCCACCAGCGCTCGCCGAGGCGCACGGTTCGGGAGCGAATATGACAGCCTTCGAGGGCACTGGCGACCTGCTCGAGGGGCAAGGACTCCTCATCGATGATGATTGGGCGGTACTCGACCTGGCACACACGCGCGAGGTGACTGACGATGTCGATCACGCGTCCGCCCACCTGCGGCCGGGGTGGCAGAGGGCTGCGCGGATTGAGCGGCCGCGCGAGGTAGGCCGCGGCTAGGGCGGCTTCATGCTCGCGTTGCAGCGTGGCCCGTTCGGCGGCCCTTTCCGCCGGAGCACTCATGCGTTCATCAGGTCTCGATAGAGGCCGTTTCTTCGAACGAGCACCGCATGACTGCCTCGCTCGTCGACGGTTCCACCATTCAGGACGATGATTTCATCTGCATCTCTAACGGTAGACAGACGATGAGCGACGACAAGCGTGGTGCAGCCACGGGCCCGCAATTGGCTGACGACGTGCGACTCGGTGCGTGCGTCCATCGCGCTCGTTGCTTCATCGAGGATGAGCAGACGAGGCTGGCGCACGAGCGCCCTGGCAATGCCAAGCCGCTGGCGCTGACCTCCCGAGAGGTCGCGGCCATCCTCGCTGAGGATCGCGTCGTAACCCCCGGGCCTAGCGATGATGTCATCGTGGATCATGGCGGATTTGGCCGCGCTCACCACATCTCGGTCGGAGATGTCCGGGTCGAACATCGTGAGGTTGTTCAGCACGCTTGCCTGATAGATGACTGCGTCCTGGTCGACAAAACCAACCTCGCGGGCAAGAGCTGCGCGGGGATACTCGTCAATCTCAGTGGCATCGATCCGGATAACGCCACTCCAGGGCTGGTAGAGGCCGGAGACGAGCCGACCGATCGTTGATTTTCCGCTGCCGCTTTTGCCGACGATCGCCACGACTCGCCCCGGTTCGATGGTGAGGCTCACGTGTGAGAACAGGGGCGGCTCGGTCGGGGAATAGCCAAAGGTGACGTCGTCGAGTGTCAGGGTGGCGGCCCAGGGGTCGATGGCCAGTCCGCCGCGGTTACGCCGGCCGAGGCGGGCTACCTCGAGGAAGGGGTTGGCATCATCCTCGATCATGGCGCCGGACGCGGGGATGATCGCAGGAGAAACCCGATCAATAGTGGTCGTTGATGCCGTGTCGGTGGGGCCAGGCGGCACGGTCACCGGCTCATCGACATCGAGATATGGGTCGCGCAAACGAGGGTCAACCCGCTGCTCGAGGACGTCGTTCGCCTGCTCAAGCTTGCCGCGGAGGCTGAGAAAGGCATCGAGGCTGGGGACAAACACGGCGATGGGAGCGACGAAGGCGGCGAGGAGGATGGAAAAGGCCGCGAACGTCCCCAAGGTTAACGACCCCCGGATCGCAAGCCATCCACCGATCGTGACGACCATGGTGCCGATCATCGGCACAGCAACGATCGGAAGCATTCCGAGCCAGCCCCACAAATGCGTGTAGCCGAGACTCAAGCGCCGACCCAGTGAAGCGTAAATGCGATCGAAGGCGACGTTTTCACTGCCGGTGGCCTTAAGGGTTTCAAGGACTCGCATCGACATGCTGATCTCAGATAACGTCACGGAGGCCTCACGAGACTGTCGCTGTCGAACCTCTAGCCGCTTGGGGATGATGCGAACAATGAGGGCGATGAGGATCAGGTAGCCGATGAGCGCCACCCCGGCGAGGGCGGGGGAGAGAAAGAACATGATGATGAGGAAGAACAAGCTCGTGACCTGCGAGAGAATCGCGCTGGCGAGGGGGCCGGACATCACGAGCGCAATGGACTCGGTGAGGGCAACACGATTCGCAAGCAGGGCTGGGTCGCGCTGACTCATGAACCAAGCCGGCATACGAAGGAGGTGCCAGACAAATCGAGCACTGGCCGACGTCACGGTGATTGTTGTCAACTGGCGAAGGGCGCTGAGCTGCATCGCGATGAGGATCACCGTGAGGATGAGCGCGAGGGCGAGGCCAGCGATGATCGTGGACGCCCCGTCGCGGTTACCGGTCGCGAGGTACCCGTCGATAAAGACGCGAAGAAGTCCAGGAGTCACGATTCCCGGGACGATCAGGGCGAGTCCGGTGAGCACCACATAGGTGAGCCCCCTATTGCTGCCGGGATGACGGCCCAACATTGACTGAAAAAGCCCCGGGCGACTGGGGCTCGGGATGAACTCGGGGCGGGCCTTCAGCACGATGGCGGGACCGACGAGTGCTGCCGCCAGCTCCTCTGCCGCGATGGTACGACGTCCGACAACGGGATCGATGAGGTCCCATGACGCTCCTGAGGTTGCGACCAGCACCACCGAATGGCCCCCCTTCCACAGTGCGATCGCTGGCAGTTGGGACCTAAGCGGACCCGGTGCCCTCAGCAGTGCGTGCGCATCGACGTGTTCGGCGTCGAACCCGAATTGCATGGCACCCTGGGTGAGCGCCG
>CAMDKQ010000295.1 GCA_945901095.1 Bifidobacterium breve | reverse complement strand
CCCCAAGGTATTCGGGGGAACCCCCTTGGTCTGGTTCACCGATGTGAAGACGTCGGGGGTATACAGGATCGTGACAATCCCGCCCGGATGGTTGTAGACGGGATCCACCGACCGCAGCGCCTCCACCACGTCCAAGAACATTCCTGAGCCCGTGCGACCGGCGAGCGACGAAACAATGAAGGCGATCGGCGGCTTCATTCCGCCCGACTGTTGACCAAACTTTCCAGAAAGGTCCGCTAACTGCGCCTCAACAGTTGGGCCCACCAATTTGGCATGCTGCCTGCTCAACGCCGTTTTGATACGGGCCAACTTCGCTGCCGCGATCACCCTGCCCATTGCCCGGCTTTGAGTCCTCATGAACGCCCACTTATCGATATTGATGGCAAGCGACTCTGGCACCCAGCCGGCTGTCGCGCTCATTCGCTCCGAAGGCTGGATCGACGTCGTAAGCGAACCTCTCAACGCTTGGTATGTCACTCCAGGTGGCACCAGGCCGCAGTAGTCCTCGCCATCCAGCAACGGAGCCGAGAATCCGTCGGCACTCTGAACCGAGATTGAGTCGATCCAGAGCATCTGCCAAGCCTCAGGGAGGCCATCACCGGTCCACCCGACCTGCTTGATCTTTCGAAGGAGTGTCTGGCGCATCGCGCGTAGCGTCTTTCCGCCCGAACCGCCAACGCCCACGAGCAGTACTGGTTGCAACATGGATCTCCCCCCGACGCCCGCTGTCACCGGATGGTCTCCAGCGTTGCTCTGCCGCATGGTACGGCGGTTTTGGGCGAGGAACACTGGGATTTCCCGCGAGCGAGGCCGATTTCAGATGTCGCCTCTCGGCGTGCCTCGAGCACGCCAGGCCCTGCACGCTCGCAACACGGCTGCGGACGTCCAGTGCCGGAGGCTATTGTGAGCCACATCAGTCAGGGACCTCATCGTGCGAGGACTGCACGGATGTAGGTCCGGTTACTCTGCGGGGGTCGCATGGCAGCGGATGATGTCTCGGCCGCGATGACGTATCAGATCGGATCGTCGACAATCCGCATTCATGTAGGCCATCTCACGCGATCACGTTCGCACGCGCTCGTTAGCTCCGCCGGCTATCTCCTTTCAATGGGCGGCGGCGTCTCCTCAATGGGCGGCGGCGTCTCCGCGGCAATTCTGAATGCCGGGGGTCAGGCAATCTGGTCGGATGCACGCAAGATGGCGCCGCGGGCGACCGGCGACATCGTCGTCACGGGCGCGGGCAGCTTGCCCGCTCGGTATGTCCTCCACGCCATTATGATCGGCCCTGGGGGCGAGGCCGAGCAACTACCGCCCGGAGCCGTCGTGCGTCAGGCCACGCAGCGGGTAATGCGCTTGCTCCCGGAACTCGGATGCTCCTCAGTTGCTTTTCCTGCCATCGGCGCAGGGGCCGCCGGCATCCCCTACGAGGTCGTCGCTACCGAGATGGGCTTCGCACTGCTCGACTCCCTCCTTGACAACCCTGAGCCATTCGAAGTCGAGCTCTATCTCCTCGATCGCTTCGGAGGGTCGGGGGTCGAGACATTCCTCGAACGCTTCGAGGCGGCGGCGCTGACCAAGTTCGGCCTCGATGCCTTCCCTGAGGGCGACGGTTCAACCGTCCGTAACCTGAGTCAGCATGCTCCGAGCAGTCAGGGCCGCGAGCAAAGCCCCTCCGGCCGACAGGAGCAGATCTACTCCATGCTTCGTCAACTCGATCACCGGAGGAACACCCTCGAATCAGAGATTCTCGGCTCGGTGACGGGGAGCGGGGATCTCGAGGAAGGGGTGAGCGAGCGATTGAACCGGACGCTCGACGAGATCAACCGGCTCCGCTCGGTCTATGAGCAGGAACTCGCTCGTCAGGGCACGACTGCTGCCGGCGACCGCAACTCCGTGTTCGTGAGTTCGACCAGCCGCGACCTCGAGAAGCACCGGGCGGCAGTCCGATCGGTCATCGACCGACTCCAGTTGAAGTTCATCGGGATGGAGGACTTCGCTGCGGAAGGAACGCCGCCCGCAACGATGATCCAGCGCAAGGTGCTCGAGAGCGAGGTCTATCTCGGCATCCTCGGGATGCGCTACGGCCACGTCGATGACGTGACGGGACTGTCGATGACCGAACTTGAGTACCGTCAGGCGGTCGCCAGCGACAAGGACATACGAGTATTCGTCATGGACGAGGACGCGCCGATCACCGGATCAATGGTCGAGAGGGATCCCACCAGTCTCGAGAAGCTCAACTCCTTCCGCGCGACCGTTCTCAAGAGCCATTCCTGCAGCCTGTTCCACACGGAGCACGACCTCGCGGAGAAGGTCGAGAGGACGCTGAGTGCATAGGGACGGCCGGGCATCCTGCACCGCGGCGCCGGGCCTGGTACCGCTGACCCTTGGGGTGATCGGCCACCGAGACCTGCTGCCGGCGGAGGTGGCTCGGATCACCGAGCAGATCCGGGATGTGATCGTCTCCTACCGGGAGCACTACCCCGTCACACCAATCCTCGTCCTCACCTCCCTCGCATTGGGTGCTGACCAGCTCGCCGTGGCCGCCTGCGATGGCGTCGACAACGTCGGGATTATCGCGGTCCTTCCCTTCCGTGCGGACGAATACGAGTCGGACTTCTCCGGCTCGGAGGAACTCGCAGTATTTCGGCACCTGGTTAGCCGGTGCACGCGCGTCGTGGTCGCAGACGAACTCATGGATAGGGCGGCTCCCATTCCCGGAGATCGGTCACCCCGGACGCAACTTGCACGCGATTCCGCTTACCAGCGGTGCGCCAACTTCCTCTCCGATCAGTCTCACGTCCTCATTGCAGTGTGGGACGGGCGTCCGCCCGAACTACGGGGCGGCACGGCCGACACGGTCCACTACCGCCTGACTTCCGGTGAACCAATGCCCGATATTGGCGATGACATATCGCTTTGGCCATCAGAGTCAGGGATCCTCATCCACGTGCCGGCAGGTCGGGCCAGCCATGGCCTGGCTGATGAAACACCAAGCCCCGCGACCGACGACACCAGCATCCCGTGGTTCGTAAGCGACGACTGGAAGCGCACGCCATTCGCTGGCGCAACTCCGGACAGCGTGGCGGAGCGAATCGAATACCTGAATGAGCGAATTCTGGCCGATGGGTCGAACGAAGACCCCACCAGAAACATCACCGAGACGCTCATGAACGCCGCTGACCTCGATGCCAGCGTCAATCAGATCCGATACCGGCGGCGCGCCGCCGCGGTGCTCCTCGCCGGTATCGCCACGCTGATGCTCGTCCACGGCGAGCAGAGCTTCGCCCAGCGCTGGGTCTTCGCACCCGCAGTCGTCTCACTGACGATCACGGCGCTCCTGTGGATCGCGCTGTCCCGAGCCGCAGCGAAGGACAGGTTCCAGCAGTCGAGGGCCCTGGCCGAGGGTGCACGGGTGCAGTCGGTCTGGCTCTCAGCAGGCGTCCGCGCCTGCCCATCCGACTCGTTCCTGCAGGGGCAGCCCGACGTCGGGTGGATCCGGCGAGCACTTCGAGCGGCCTGGCTGCTGGACCATACCGACGCAGCGGCAGCATCCCACCCGGCTGAGAGCGCCCACGCATGGATGCAGGGGCAGGTTGACTACTTCGAGGGATCGCAGGGCAAGGTGGGCGCGATCGGGCGCAAC
>CAMDKQ010000294.1 GCA_945901095.1 Bifidobacterium breve | reverse complement strand
CGCAAGGAACAGCCACATGCCATAGAAGCCCATCCAGACCCAACCCGACATGTTGTCGCTGCCGGAGTCGAACATCATGAGCGACATCATCACCGGGACCGCAGCGAGAACGGCGAGCACGAGCCAGATGACGGTGGCGAGAATCGGGATGAGCGGGCCGGCCGCGGGGTTGTTCTCCTCAGTGGTCATGGCCGAACAATAGTGCTCAAATGCTTGGCCAGAGGGCTCTTTTCCGTGCAGGCCGTTTGCGTGCCCGCACTCAATCAGGCGTCGACGCTCGACATGTCGGGGTACCGCATGCCTGCAGCCGAGCCCACGGGCGCAGCCTCGTCGATGCGGCGCAAGTCTTCGGGGGTGAGAACGATGTCGGCGGATGCCACGTTCTCCTCAAGGTAGGCGATGCGCCGAGTGCCGGGGATCGGCACGACGTCGTCGCCCTGGGCCAGCACCCAGGCGAGGGCAAGTTGGCTGGCTGTGACGTGCTTCTCCGCGGCGATCTGGCGCACCCGCTCTACGAGTTGCATGTTCTTGGTGAAGTTGTCCCCTTGGAAACGCGGGTTCATGCGTCGGAAGTCACTGGGCTCAAGGTCGTCGACACTACGGATCTCGCCGGACAAAAACCCGCGGCCGAGTGGCGAATACGCGACGAAGCCGATGCCAAGTTCGCGCAGGGTCTCGAGTACTCCGTTGTCCTCCGGGTCGCGTGACCACAGCGACCACTCGGATTGGAGCGCGGCGACCGGGTGCACGGCATGCGCGCGCCTGATGGTGTCCGGCAACGCCTCTGAGATACCGAGGTATCGCACCTTTCCTGCGTCGACGAGCTGCTTCATCGCACCCCACGTCTCCTCGACGGGCACGGTGCGATCGACGCGGTGCTGGTAATAGAGATCGATGCAGTCGATTCCTAGTCGATGCAGGGAGGCGTCGCAGGCGCTGATGACGTACTCGGGCCGGCCGTTGATGCCGAGCCGGCTACCGTCCTCGGCACGCTCGTTCCCGAATTTGGTTGCGACGATGACACCATCGCGACGGCTGGTGATCGCCCTCCCGACCAGTTTCTCGTTGGTGAACGGGCCGTACATGTCGGCGGTGTCGAGCATCGTCACGCCGAGGTCGAGCGCTCGATGAATCGTGGTGATCGCCGTAGAGTCGTCCGACGCCCCATAGAACTCGCTCATGCCCATGCAGCCGAGCCCAAGGGACGAAACCTCGAGACCCTGACCAAGCCTGCGTGGCTTCAACCGTTCCTCCATTGGTAACGAACTGCAGCGGCAACTAATGAGAATCTGGGAGAGTGACGATCACCCGTGCGAAGGTGAATCCTTCGCAGGTGATGATGCGAGCGGGCTTGCGACGGTAGATCGCGCAGAAGTCCTTGAGGCCACGGGAACGCATGGTGCCGAGCATGACGACGAGGGGTACACCTGTCCCCGGGGCTCGCCAGCCACGGAGGAGCGGCCAGGGGTCCGGGACAATCTCGGATGAGACGATGCACGAACGCGGGATGAGGATGTCACCGTGCAAAGACCCGATCCGCTCCCATGGAGACAGGCGGACGTGGAGTACCTCAGGGCACTCCTCAATGGTGGCCATGAGGTCATGCTAGGTCACGGTAGGCGGGTGATCTTGGTGCGTCACTGTCGCTAAGGACGGGGGAGGAGGGTCGGGTGCTCCGCGTCTAGGCTGGGGCCGTGTCCAAAGTCCTCACATCCCTGCCCGCCGGCGAACGCGTCGGCATAGCCTTTTCCGGCGGCCTCGACACCTCGGTGGCCGTGGCCTGGATGCGCGACAAGGGGGCGATCCCCTGCACCTACACCGCGAACATCGGCCAGTACGACGAGCCTGATATCGATTCAGTCCCGGAACGCGCGATGGCCTACGGCGCAGAACTCGCCCGCGTTGTCGATTGCCGTGCTGCGCTGGTGGAGGAGGGTCTCGTTGCCCTCACCTGCGGCGCCTTCCACATCCGCTCCGGAACGCGGCAGTACTTCAATACAACACCGCTCGGCCGAGCAGTGACCGGCACCATGCTCGTCCGCGCCATGTTCGAGGACGGCGTCTCCATCTGGGGCGACGGATCCACGTTCAAGGGCAACGATATCGAGCGCTTCTACCGCTACGGACTCCTTGCGAACCCGGCACTTCGCATCTACAAGCCGTGGCTCGACGCCGACTTCGTCAATGAACTCGGTGGCCGCAAGGAGATGTCCGAGTGGCTCGTATCGCATGGCCTGCCATACCGGGACAGCGTCGAGAAGGCCTATTCGACCGACGCCAATATCTGGGGCGCCACCCATGAGGCCAAACTGCTCGAGCATCTCGATACCTCCATGGAGATCGTCGAGCCAATCATGGGCGTACGGTTCTGGGACGACTCCGTGCAGATCGCCACTGAGGACGTCACTGTTCGTTTTGTCCAGGGTCGTCCGGTCTCGATCAACGGCCGCGAGTTCGCCAGCGACGTCGAACTCGTCGACGAGGCGAACGCCGTGGGCGGCCGACACGGGCTCGGCATGGCCGACCAGATCGAGAACCGCATCATCGAGGCGAAGAGCCGCGGGATTTACGAAGCGCCCGGCATGGCGCTGCTGTTCATCACCTACGAACGACTGCTGAGCGCCATTCACAACGAGGATACGATCGCGAGCTACCACGCCGAGGGCCGCAGGCTCGGCCGACTGCTGTACGAAGGCCGCTGGCTCGACCCGCAGTCGCTCATGCTTCGCGAGTCGCTCCAGCGATGGGTCGCCTCAGCGGTGACCGGTGAGGTCACGCTTCGGCTTCGGCGCGGCGACGACTACACCATCCTCAACACGCAGGGTCCCGCATTCAGCTACCACCCCGACAAGCTCTCCATGGAACGCACAGAGGACGCCGCATTCGGGCCGGTCGACCGCATCGGCCAGTTGACGATGCGCAACCTCGACATCGCGGATACCCGCGCCAAGCTAGAGCTTTATGCGGCGCAGGGGCAGTTCGGGGGTAAGCAGGCGCAACTTGTCGGCGATCTCACCCCGGGTGGTGCTCGCGCGATCTCGGCGGCGCAGGAGGAGGGCCCACTTGAGACCGACGAGATGCTCGACAGGGCCGCAATGGAGTCCGGATCCGACTAGTCGCGTCTCGCTGTCGTTCGTGGGGGTAAAGGCTGCGGAGCTTCACGCGGGAGTCGTCTGGATGTCCTCGATCGATGCGACATGCTTCTCCATCATCGCCGATGACCACCGATAGAAGCCAGCCGCTCGTCGGGTGGCCTTCGCCGTCTGATTCTGGAAGGCTTGACGGTGAATGAAAGGGAGCCGCGTGTTCACCAGGCTAGGGCACTGGAGCTATCGCCGTCGCACGATGATCCTTGTCGGCTCGGCTCTTGTGATCGTCGTGACTGCGATCGTCGGCTTGAGTGTCTTTCCGCGCCTTGGCAGTGAGGGCTTCAACGACCCAGCGTCCGACTCCGAGCAGGTGGCGCAGATCCTCGAGGAGCAGTTTGACTCCCCGGAGTCGAACATGGTCATCGCGCTGATCGGCCCGGAAGCGAATGGTCCGGATTCGGTTGATTCGGATGAGTCAACGCGCACGGGAACCAAGCTGGCGGAGGCTGTGGCGTCCGTGCCCGGGGTTCTGCGCGCGACCTCCTACTGGGGCACGGGGGCTGAGAACCTGCGCAGCGCC
>CAMDKQ010000293.1 GCA_945901095.1 Bifidobacterium breve | reverse complement strand
GAGGCGGCGACGACTTGAGTGCGTCGATCGGCGGAGCGCAGGGCGGGGGCGACGACCGCCACGACGAGGGGCACCGCGACGAGGCTGTGGGCGAGCGGGACGAGCATGCCGGTGGCACGAAGGTCGAGCGGCGGCCGGCCGAAGGCGAGAAGCATGCCGAGGCCGAGGGTCGCTGCTGAGACGCCGAGCGGGATGATGGCGGCGAGCGCGGTGAAGCGTCCGACTCGATGGGTGATGAGCGAGATCGCGGCCATCGCCCCGATGAGGCTGGCGATCGTTCCGGCTATGACGGCAAAGGCAAGCGATGTTGCGAGTGCCGCGAGCGGCGATCCGATTCTGGTGGTGCCGGCATCGATGGAGCCCAGGGATCGCCACCATTCGAGGGTCAGGCCGCCATTACTCGTCACGGAGGCGAGCGCGAGGGCGAGCACCGGTGCGAGCACGAGCGCGCATGCTGTTGCCGCGACGGCAATCACCGTCAGCCTGGCGAGTGGTCTGCGTGGAAGCGGTCGAAGGGTTGCGGGCAGGGGTCGCTCGGTCGGGGCCCGACGGGTCATGGTGGCACCGATGCCGAGGACCACGCAGATGAGGACGAGTTGCAAGACGGCGGTCGCCGCGGCGCCGGGAAAGTCGAGCAGCACCGAGGTCTGACGGAGTATCTGGGATTCGAGGGTGCGGGTTGTCTGGTCACCGAGGACCAGGACGATACCTAGGGAGGTGAATGAGAAGACGAACACTACGGCGGCACTTGATGCGATTGACGCCCTGAGCATAGGTACCGTCACCGTCAGGAAAGCCCTGACTCGAGAGGCCCCGAGTGTTCGGGCCACGGTCTCGTAGCGATCGTCATGCTGCGACCATCTGGCCCCGACAATTCGGACGACCACGGCGAGGTTGATGTAGGCGTGGGCGCAGACGACGATCGCGAGCCCCTGCGGTGCATCCGGTCCAAACATGCTGCGAAACGCAAGTGCGACAACGACCGTCGGCAGCACGAACGGCACGGTGACGAGGGCCTGAGCGAAGGCGCGTCCGCGAAACCGGTACCTCGACACAACGGCGGCGATCGGCAGCCCGATAGCCAAGGCGAGCATCGTGCTCAGGGTGGCTTGCACCGATGCGAGGCCCGCAATACGCCAAGTGGGTGCGTCGAGCAGGCGGCCTGCAGTCTGCGGATCCCAGACGTGCGAGCCAAGCGTGGCGAGCGGAACGACGAGCAATACGAGCAGGAATACGGCTGGACCCAGCCATATCCATCGCAGCCACGTCGCGGTCCTCAGCGTCCCATCACCTCACCCCACGTTGCGAGCCAGGCCGGCAGGTTGGCCGCGACGAGCACCGGATCGAGTTGCAATGGTTGCGCCACCTTGGCGGCGAACTTTGTGAAGACCTCCGGTAACGGTGTGCCGTCGCGGGCGGGGAACACAAACATCGACAGTGGAACGTCGGCCTGTACTGGCTCGGAGAGGAGCCAGTCGACGACCTGCTGTGCGCCCGCCACGTTGGCGGCGCCCTTGAGCACGCCGGCGTACTCGACCTGTCGGTAGCACCCGCTGGTCATGACGGAGGTTGACGGCGCCGAGGGCTTCGGCTCGGCTGCGTAGACGATCTCGGCTGGCGGGCTCGTTGCGTACGAGACGACGAGTGGGCGAGGCCCGCCACCACCGCCCGCAGTGAACTGGCCGGTGTACGCGTCGGTCCACGATGAGGCAACCTTGACGCCGTTTGTCTGCAGCGCAGACCAGTAGTCGGGCCAGGCGTCGCCGTATTCGGCGATCGTGGCGAGGAGGAAGGCGAGGCCGGGCGAGGAGGTGGCCGGGTCCTCGACGACGAGGAGATCCAGGTACTCCGGCTTCGCGAGGTCGGCGAGGGTGGCCGGTGCGGTGATGCCCTTGTCAGCGAACCAGGTGTCGTCGATGTTGACGCAGACGTCGCCGTAGTCGATGGGGGTGACCATGCCCCCCGCGGTGTCGCCCTGTAGCTCCGGGATGAGGGACGACGCGTCGGCAGCGGTGTAGGGCTCGAGGACGCCGGCACCGACGGCTCGGGAGATGAGCGTGTTGTCGATGCCGAAGATGACGTCGGCGGTGGGTGCGCCAGCGGCGAGGATGGCCCCGGCCACCATCGATCCAGCATCACCTGCGGTGACAACCTCGAGCGTGATGCCGGTCTGCGCTTTCAGATCTGCGATCAGCTGCTCGCTCACGACGAATGACTCGTGGGCGAGGAGACGCACGGTCGATGGCCCCGCGCTCCCTGCGGAACTGCAGGCGGTGAGACCGATGACCCCCGCGCATAACAAGGCGAGGACAAGACGAATACGACGCAACGACATTTGAATCCATCCCTCGCGCTGGCATTACCCAGATCAGGTTCTATGGGTCGGTGGCAGCGGCCACCCTCTCAGCCCGCCGAACTCGCGAGCTCCCCTTGCCTCTGCACCATACAACACTTGTGGTTCGGCCGCACGGGGCGATGTGGGCTCAAGGGCCGCGAAGAGGACCGTGTTTACACGGTGGTGTCCTGCAATAGGGGCCGTTATTCTGTCGTCGTCATTGTTGACGAAGGCATTTGAAATCCGCGTTGCAGAGGGAGGCGTTCGTATGTTGCAGTCAGGAGCAGGTCAGGGTCAGAGGGCAGGACTAGGCAGGACAGGCGGCAGAGTCGTGTTCCTCGTTGGTATGGCCGGGTTGCTCGTTGGTGCTGTGATGGTCCTGTCTGCGTGCGGCGGGCGTGCCGCTGACGGTAGCGGACCTGTTGTCAGGGGTGACGCCGACAACACTGGCGAGAGCGCGACTGCGTCAGCAGGATCAACGGATGAGGCGGCGCCGAAAATCTCGGCGACGGACAATGGCGGGGGGCAGATCGGAGTGTCGTGGGTCGACTCGGTCGTGGTGAATCCGCTGAAGAGGCTCGTCGGGTACGAGGTGCAGATTGCTTCGTCGGTAACCGGGCCGTGGGCGGTCGCTGGCACCGGATGTTCCCTTGCCGACACGAAGTCCTCGACGTCGACCCAGTGCACCGCTACTGGGCTGTCTGGTGGCTCGTATTCTTTCAGGGTCGCCGCGGTGAAGAAGAATCTCCTCACGGGCGACAAGAAGACCGGGGACTTTTCGGCAGGATCCGCGCTGGTGCAGGTTGTCGGAGCACCAAGTGCCCCAGTGATCGGGGCTGCGAGCGCGACCGGCACGACGAGCATGAGGGTCGAGTTCACCGCATCGGTGAGTGATGGGGGCTCGCCGATCACGGGCTACACAGCGACGTCGAGCCCTGGCGGGATCGTCGGATCCGTATCGCAGGGGACGCTCAACACCGCGCCGACCGCCAAACCTGCCATCGTTATGGAGAACCTGACGCCGGGTACCGCCTATACGTTCACTGTGACCGCCTCGAACGCGAGCGGCACTTCATCACCGTCTGCTGCTTCAGGGTCGGTCAGCACGACAGCGTATTCCCTTGCGGCGACCGGTCCCGGTGGCGGCAAAGTGTTCTATGTCGCCACGGCGCCGTTCACGAGTGCCGGTTCTGCGTGTGGATCCTCGTGCTATTTCTTGGAGGCGCTCACGGCGGATCAGGGGAGCGAGTACTGGTGTTCGTCGGCAACCAGCCTCCTTCCGGGCTCCTTTGGTTCGGCTATCGGAACTGGCTACGCGAATACTCAACTCATCGTGCAAGGCTGCACCACGGGCGCGGGGAAGG
>CAMDKQ010000292.1 GCA_945901095.1 Bifidobacterium breve | reverse complement strand
TGCATCACTTGGGCGCAGCCCAGTGATGTCGACGACCCAGATGTCGTTGTCGTGAATGGGAAAGTCCTCGAGGTATCTGATGAGACAGCCCGATTGACAGCGGCGTCTCGCATCAGTGAGTTTGCCGACCGAGTCAAGCATGTTCCGCTGGCATTCGGCGGTTGGAAGGGCGTGGCCCTCAGTGGTCAGGTCATGGAAATCCCCGTGGTCGTAGACCAAGCCGGTGACAGTGCCAGCCTCTTGATCTTCATGACTTCATCGGATGAAGAAGCCATAGCTGATGCTGTCGCTCAAGTAATGATGACGGCCGAATTGGCTGGCTACCTTGCTAACGAGGAACAGGTAGCAGCGATTGTGAGGCATCAACCCTCGCGCCCAAAAGGGCTGCTCGCGCGGGCGTGGATGTCCTGTCGCGGAATTATTCAGTCCGTAGTGAGAATCATTCAGTCCGTGGTGATCTGGATCAGAACCAGGAGATCACGATGAAATACAGCAACCTACCTGAGCGTCGCGGCCAACGCCGGGTCGTGTTCGTCCTCAGCCAAGCGGAGATTGAGTCTCTCGAGTCCGATCCGGATTTCCGCAATATTCTGCAACGGGAAGATGCAACCGTTCTCTACGCAGGTAGCGATGTTGGCCTTGCGGATCCCATCACAGCGAGATTGGAGCGACAAGGCCTGCTGCAGGCGGGCACGGTGCTCGTCGCTAGCCCGTACCGCGATGGAGACTACGCAGTCTTGGGAGAGGCTCTGGACAGGTTCAGTCTCGAG
The DNA here is from genome assembly GCA_945901095.1 of Bifidobacterium breve. Lineage (GTDB taxonomy): Bacteria > Actinomycetota > Actinomycetes > S36-B12 > S36-B12 > WLND01. The sequence continues at coordinate 2,956 of CAMDKQ010000292.1, read as the reverse complement.
AAGTGGTCTTCAGCATATTTGTTGTGCCAGCGGCTGGGCGCCCGGTCCGTAAGTATTCGAGTGCTGGAAGACGAGGAGTCAAAGACGAGGTGCGAGTTTACTGCGGGTGGCGGACGGGGTCTGGTGAAAGCTAAGGGTTCTGTGGCGACCGCGAAACTCGACAAGTTCGCTGCGCAGATGGACTTCAATGTCGAATTCGCGGGTGGTCCGATGGATCTTCCTCGGGCCCGCGAGCTTCTTGAATCGTCAGGCCTCGAAGCTGACCCCGCGATTCGAACCTTGATCGAGGCTAGGACGCATTCGGGGAATCAGTTGACCCGGTGGTCATTGACCATTGATCTGAGTCGAGAAGCGCAACGTACGGTCGATGCGGCGCTGTCGATCGCAGTCCCAACGGCACTCAACTTGAGTGCCCAGTTTCAACAAACTAGGGATCTACGTGCGCATTACAAGGTGACATTCGATGTTCTGTTTTCCGACGGCTGAGCGGCTACGGCGGCCAATTGAAGACCCAAGGGAATAGAGGGATCCCTCCCACGTCGACGACTGTCAGCGCCTGTCACGCGCGGGGGCGTGTCAGCGGACTTTTGCCAAGGTCCGTTTGCGGGGTTCGATTGTCCACGCATGAATCGCTGCCGTGACGTCGCGTTCGCGGAATCGCACATGGCGGCCGACTTTGACGAATGCGATGCGGCGGGTCTCGATGAGCCGGCGGATCATGCGTTCGTTTACGGCGAGCATCGCGGCGGCTTGCTCGATCGTGAGGAGTGTCTCGATGGGTGGCGTGGTCATGTCAGCTGACCAGCCCGATCGCTCGTCGTGCGGGTGCGAGGGTGGTCGGGGAGGTGGCAGGGAATGGTGGCGTCCATCGGTCGCGTATCGACACGACGCGTGCGTGCTCGCGGCCGGCGGAGCCCATGAGTGCAGCGGCGCGCTCGAGATACGTGATGCGGTCACCGATGAGGCCGGTGGGTGGGGGAGTCGCGTCCATTTGGTCAAGCCACACAATGGCATGGACGGTCGGTGACGGACTCACGATGCGCGGGGGCAGATCCGCGTCGCGGGAGTAGATGATCGGCGAAGCACCATCGCCCGGGCGCATCGCTGCCCGAGCCTTCTCGAGTGCCCGGGTGCGAAGGAGCACGCGAGTAGGGGTGGAGCCCTCGTGCATGAGTGCGGCGATGCTGTCGGTGACTTGGGCTTGCTCGAGGGTGAAGTTCGTGACCGGGCCGGCGGCGAGAAGTGCCCGCGCGGCATCGGCTTCCGTGTCGCGTAGACAGGCGAGCAACGCCTGCGCTTCGTTGAGGCTCACGCCCGTGCGGGCGGCAAACGACGCCGCAGTGATGGCGTGTTCCCAGTCTGGGCTGGTGTCGGCGACGGGCCAGCGTAGGACGTCGTACAGCAGGGCGTCGGCTTCGGCGACGACGTCCTCGCGCGGGTAGGTCGCGCGGTGATCGGCCGCGGAGATGAGCGCCGCTACCGGACGTGCCAAGAAATGGTCGTCGCTCGCGGCGAGGGCCCGGGCGAGGACACCAGGGTCGCAGTCGTTGAGTGCGCGGACGATGTCGGCCGGGTGGATGGTCCTCACGGGTACCTCCGGGTGGCGGCGGGAGCAGGCGGTGTTGACCTGTCAACGGCGCCACCTCGTCGGTACCTCGCGTTTATGACGCCATTGAGCATTCCCGCCATCCCCGGGGCTCGGCGAGCGGTGGGCGTGGTGGGCCGCCACGGGTGGTGCGAACGGACTCGCGGATGGTGTCGGTGTCGCGCAGGAGCCACGGTTCGACGCGCATTTTGCGGACGATCTCGACCATGCGTCGTTCTTGGCGGGCGGGGGCCGCAGGTCAAGGGTCTGCCAGTGGGCGATGTTGCTGGGCGACGTCGTCACGTAGTTGATGAGGTCATCGCTCCATCCCCATTCGCGCAGGACGGGGACGAGGTGGGGCCAGGACGAGGGTCCGCGCAGGTCCACGCGCAGCAGGTCGTCCTCGGTGGGGCATCCGGGGCAGCGTTTGGTGATGCCGAAGCATGACGCGAGCCGCTCGAGGCCATCTTCGATGCCGGGGTGGACGGAGCGCCCAGGTCGCTTGCGGGGCAAGGCGAGTATCTCCAGGTGCCGTTCCCTCCACTCCAGATCTTCAAGCAGGTCAATCGGGCCGTACGTCGTGCGTTCGCCGGGTGAGTAGGCAGTGGTCGGAGTTCGGCGCAGGCTCTCAATGACAGGCGGCCTCATTTCGCTGCCCCACGCCTGACTGGTCCGCAAAATAGTCGAAGCGTTTTTTCTATTGACTTTGGAAAATGTTTATTATTTACTGTTAGTACAAACCATTGGAGGCTCTCATGAGTAGGTCGCTGCCATTGCGGCTCGTCGTTGTTGCTGCTGTGAGCGCTATGGGCCTGTCGGCCTGTGGCGGTTCGTCCGGAAGTTCATCTGACACGCAATCCACCTCCGCAGCGGTGCCTTCCGCTGCAGCGCCGTCCTCAGCGGAGGCCATTGACCAAGGCGTCTGGGGCACGGTCCAGTCTTCTGGAGTCCTGCGGTCGTGCGCCGTGGATGGACTTCTTCCCTACTCCAGTTCGGATCCGAAACAACCAGGGCTAGAAGTTGAGCTCGCAGGTGCCTTGGCGAAGGTCATGGGAGTCACCAACGAGACGGTCTGGGTTGGCACTTGGGACGGACTGATTCCTTCACTCACAAGCGGGCAGTGCGATGCCATCATTGACGGCCTCTTCATCACGGATGAGCGTAAAGAGGTAGTGGATTTCACGGACCCAACTTGGGGCTCCGGCGAGGTCCTCATGGTGCGTAAGGACGTTGATGGGATCTCCTCGCTTGCTGATCTCAAGGACAAGTGCGTTGGCGCGCTTCAGGGGTCAGTCACTGTGGATCATCTGAAGGCAGCCGGCCTTGAGCCTCGGATCTACCCAAGTCAGAACGAACTGATTCTGGACGTTG
>CAMDKQ010000291.1 GCA_945901095.1 Bifidobacterium breve | reverse complement strand
GTCATGAGTGAGCGCGAGCGCATGCCGACGGGGCCGAAGGTCGGCAGGAAGCCTGGAACGGTAAGGAACCCGGCGAGCCGGCGGGCAATGGAGAACGCGGTGCCGTAGTGCTGCCGCAGGATGGGAGCCCACTGGGCCGCATAGTCCGTAGAGGCATTCGCGACCGTTCCGGAAAGAACGTGCGCGGCCAAGCGGCCGGTCTCGAGCCCGTAGTCGATGCCCTCGCCATTGAGCGGGTTGACGCAGCCCGCTGCATCGCCGACGAGCATCCAGTTCGGGCCGGCAACCCCGCTCACCGCCCCGCCCATCGGGAGCAGCGCCGACCAGGGAGCCCGAATGTCTCCCTCGAGCTGCCATTCCTCGCGCTGGTCATCGGCGTAGTGCTGCATGAGCGCCCGAAGGTTCACCTCGGCCGGATGCTTGCTCGTCGCGAGGGTCCCGACGCCGATGTTCACCTCGCCGTCGCCGAGCGGGAACACCCATCCGTATCCGGAGAGGAGCTCGCCCTGCTGCCCCCGCAATTCAAGATGGGAGGAGATCCACGGGTCGTCACTTCGATGGCTTTTGACGTAGCCGCGCGCCGCGACGCCGTAGACGGTGCTGCGATGCCAGGCACGTCCGAGCCGGCGTCCAAGTTGGGACTTGGCGCCGTCAGCGACAACGAGTCGCTTGCAGCGGATCTCGCGGGTCTCGCCCTTACCCGTCGCGAAGGTGACCGAGGTGACCTTTCCCCCGTCGACCGTGACGTCGATGGCGCGGTGGCCCTCGACGGTCGTGACCCCGGCATCGATCGCCACCTGGCGAATGGCGTCGTCGAGTTCGAGTCGGGGGGCTGCCCCGCCATGGCTCGGCAGTGAGCCGCCCGGCCACGGGAGGGTGAGGGTCCGGCCGAAGCCAGCAGCCCGAAGCCCCTGGTTTCGAGCCTTGCCCTCGAGGAAGGGTGAGAGCCCGAGAAGGTCAAGCTCAGCGATTGCGCGGGGCGTGAGGCCGTCACCGCAGGGCTTGTCCCGGGGGAAGGCCTCGGCGTCGGCGAGGAGGACGTCAACACCGGCGCGCGCGCTCCATGCGGCGGTCGCTGAGCCGGCAGGGCCGGCTCCGACGACGAGGACATCGGTCTCGAGGGCAGCAGTCATGATGACTCTATTGTCCCCGAGTCACGGCCCGAGCGCACTCGCGACCGTTTCGGCAGGCGCAGGATTCCCTGCGCTGTTGCCGCCCCAACGATGAGGAGTACTCCGCCTATGGGCTGGTTCCAGGTGATGTGTTCGTCGAGGAAGAGGGCCCCGATGATGACCGCAATGAGCGGCGGGATGTAGGTGACCGTGCTCGCCGTCGTTGCGTCGGCCCGGCCCAAGACCTGGAAGTTCAGAATGTAGGCGATGCCGCTTCCAAGGCATCCGAGTGCAAGCATTGCGATGACGGTGGAGGTCTGAATCGGCGCGATCATCACCCCGGTCACCAACGCAATCGGCGCCGTCTGGATCGTTCCCATGACAAGAACCCCGGTTGCGAGCGCCAGGGGCGCAAGGTCGCTCGCCAGCGGGCCACCCGTGAGGTGACGTCGACCGTACGGGTAGGAGATTCCGTAACACGTAATCGCGATGATGCAGGCGCCGATTCCGATGAGGGTGCCGCCTCCCAGCCCCTGCCAGACACCGACCACGACGAGCACGCCAACGAACCCGATCGTCAGGCCAATGATGCGTTGCCGGTTGGGTCGCTCCTCGGGGAACACGAGAAGGATCGCAATGAGGGTCATGAGTGGCGTTGCCCCATTGATGATGCCGGCAAGCGCCGACGAGATGTGGGTCTCACTGATGGCAAACATGGTCCAGGGAATCGTGCTCACGAGGGCGCCGTAAATGAAGAGCCGCTTCCAGGTTCTCCGCGGTGGCAGGGCTGTGCGCGTGATCGCGCTGATGATCAGCAGGGTGATGGCACCGAGGACGATCCGTCCGAGGGAAACACCGACTGGAGTGAGCGACTCGAGCCCGATCTTCATGAAGGCGAACGATCCACCCCAGATGAGCGCCAGCAGTAGGTAGGACGGCAGCCATCTGGACGTCGCCGAGGGTTGCGTCACCGCCCATTCTTACCAGTGACAGGGACTTCGTTGCCGCGTGTTTCCAGCGCGAGCAACTGCTCCTTCACCTCGAGGCCCCACGCATAGCCGGCGAGGGAGCCGTCACCGCGGATCACCCGGTGACACGGGATCGCGAGAGCAATCGGATTGTTTGCGCAGGCGGACGCGACTGCGCGGGCTCCCCTTGGGCTGCCGATCTCTCCCGCGACCTCGGTGTAAGTGCGCGTCTGGCCAGACGGGATCTCGCGCAACGCCTGCCAGACGCGAGCCTGGAAAGCCGTGCCGCGAATATCGAGGGGAAGATTCGCATTGCTCCCGGTGAGCGCAAGGGCCCGCAGGGCGGTCATGACGTCGGTCATCGCCTCCTCGTCGCGAATCAGGTTCGCGTTACTGAACTCTGTGGCTATCTTGAGTTCGAGGGTCGCTTCGCTGGTTCCGATGCGGACGGCGCAGAGCCCGCGGGCGGAGGCCACGGCGATGAGGATGCCGACGGCCGACGGCGCCATCGCCCAGATGAGGAGTTCACGGCGGGCTCCGGAGGCAAACTCACTGGGTGTCATACCTAGGCGCCGGCCGGCCTCCTCGTAGAACGCACGCACAGATCCGTAGCCCGCGTCGTTGATTGCCTCGGTCACTGTCGATGCACTGCGAAGGGCGACGCGCGCCAGCGTCGTCCGCACTGACCTGCCGTATTCACGGGGTGTGACCCCGACCGAGCCGGTGAAATCCCGCTGGAGTTGACGAGCGCTGCAAACCGCGAGTCTCGCAAGGGTCGCCGTGTCGATCGGGCCACCGGACGCCTCCATGGCACGGCAGGCGACGAGGACGCGCTGCATTGGGGTCGACACGCAGGCAACGGTAAGGCGCCCACATGCGCCTGCGCACTCCGGTTCACGACACGATTTCGCCAAACGTCGGCGCCCATGGGGAGTGGCTTCCTCAGCCTCCGTTCAACAGGTATGGTTTACATGTAAACCACCGGAGAGGGCGCCCTATGACACACCGAGCCACCGTGGCAGTTCGCATTACGGTCGACGAGCAACGTCGACTTGATGAACTCTCCGCGCGTACTGGACGTTCCCGATCGTTCTACGTGCGCGAGGCCATTCAATTGCACCTAGGTGAATTAGAAGAGCGCTACTGGGAGGATCAAGTCATCCAAGAGTGGGAGAACTCTGATCAGTCGACCCGGCCCGCGGTGGAACTCTGGTCTGAACTCGGGCTATGAGTCACTGGACTCTTGTCACGTCCAAGTCATTTGATAAATCCGCTCGGAGGATCGACAGGGCTTCACTCGAACGCATTCGCGACTACATGCAAGAGGTCACGGCCCTCACCGACCCTCGTGCACGGGCTCAGTCTCTCTCAGGAAATTGGGCCGGTTATTGGCGTTATCGCATCGGTGACTACCGAGTGATTGTTCAATTTCGTGACACAGAGTTACGGATCATTGCGGTCAACGTGGGTCACAGATCGGCGATCTATGTGGCGTGATGATGTTTCCCAGCCTTTGATCAGGTGCAGGTGCACTGCTGCTCGACCGGCACGTTGGCCATCACCTCTTGCACATGATCACCGCAACCACTCCAGGTGACCAGACCGCAACTATTGCAACGCACAGGACTGCACATTCGAGCCTCCATCGGTTAAAGCCAACAGTGAAAGGAT
>CAMDKQ010000290.1 GCA_945901095.1 Bifidobacterium breve | reverse complement strand
ACCCTGGTGAAGGCATCGACGCGGAAGAGGGCTACGGCGCCGAAGTCCGAGAGGACGTAGAGCCCGACGAGGAGGGATCCGGCGGCAGCCGCCGGCCAGGCCTGGGGCATCGCCGCGAACCAGAAGGCGGACCAGGGCTTGCGGCCGAGCGACCGAGCGACCTCCTCCATCGCCGGATCGATCCTGCGGAGGGCCGCGGTCGTCGGAATGATGACGTACGGCATCGAGACGAGCGTGAGAATGAGGGCTGCGGCCCAGAACCCCGACATCGCCGGGAACTCGGCGATCCAGGCGTAGGCGGCGACATACGAGGGCATCGCGAGCGGCAGGGCCGCGAGGACAATCCACAGTCCCTTGAGCGGCAGGCGGGCACGGGCCAGCAGCCAGGCGACTGGGACCCCGATGATGAGGCACGCGGCGACGACGACCACGACCAGTTCGATGCTCGTCACGGTCGTCGTGAGCGTGCGGGACCGCAGCAGGGACGAAGCGATCTTCTCCGGTCCGGCATCGAGGACCCGTATGAGCAGATAGACCAGTGGAGTCACCGCGACAAGCGCGGTGACTCCACTGAGGGCAACGAGGAGCCTCGGTGCCTGGCCCGGCCTCCTCACAGCAATCCGACATCCTGCAGCATCATGAGCGTGCCGGGGAGATCGGCGAGTTCGGCCAGTGGGACGTCGGGCCCGCGCAGAGAATCGAGTGCCGGGAGCCCCTCTGCCTGCGCCACGCCCGGGACGAGCGCGTACTCGTAGGTGTTCTCGACGAACCACTGCTGCGCTGAGGCGGAGAGCAGCCACGAGACGAACTGCTGAGCCGCGGGGTTGTCTGCCGCGCCGGAGAGGATGCCGACGCCGGCGACGTTGACGAGGGTCCCTGGGTCCGCGGGGGCGGTGAATGCCACCTGGGCTCGCATGTTCTCCGCGCCCACTTCGGCTGCCTTCTCGTACCAGTAGTAGTGGTTGACGAGTCCGAGTTTGATCTGGCCGGCATCGACGGCGTCGAGGATCAACCCGTTCTTCTCGTACTTTTTCACACCATTGGCGACGAGGCCCTCGAGCCAGGCCTTCGTCGCGGTGTCACCGGCGGTCAGCCTCATCGCGGTGACGAATGACTGGAATGACGCATTGGTGGGCGCGATGCCGACCTGGTCCTTCCAGGCTGGGTCAGTGAGGTCGAAGACCGAGGTAGGCACCTCGGCGGCGGTGAGCTGCTCGCCGTCATAGGCGATGACGCGACCTCGACCCGTGACACCCGTCCAGTGGCCATTGGGCGCGCGGTAGGCGGGAGGGACGACATCGGCGGCGCCGGCGGGCAGTGGCCCGAGAAGCCCGGCAGCGTCGACCGCACCGAGGGCTCCGGCATCCTGGGAGAAGAACACGGCGGCGGGCGAGGCGTTGCCCTCCTCGACGAGTTGGGCGGCGAGCTCGGCACTGTCGCCGTATCGGGCGGCGAGCTCGATGCCGGTCTCCTCAGTGAACTTCGCGAACAGGGGGGCGATCAGTTCCTCGCTTCGGCCGGAGTACACGGTCAGGCTCTGGGGGGCACCTGCCGAGGCGCCGGTGGATGCTGAGGTGGCTGATTGCCCACCGGAGCAGGCTGCGAGTGCGAGGACTGCGGCTGCGAGGGTTGCCGAGATGCGGAAACGGGACACGTGGTGGATCCTTTCATTTAGGTAAGGCTTACCTTACCTATTACTCAATCGGCTTGTCGCCGGGGGCTGTCAGCATCGGCAGCAGGGTCGAGAGATCAGAGCGTTCGCCGCTTGCCTGCAGTCGTCCGCTCGCCACCGCGTCCTGCCACGACAGGCGGCCGACCACGAGGCTCAGCCAGGTGACGGCATCCGTCTCGACGACCGCCGAAGGCGTGCCCCGGCGATGCGCGCGCCCCTCGACCGCTTGAACAGCGGCGAATGGCGGGATGCGGACTTCTACTGCCCTGCCCGGCGCGATCTCGACGAGGTGCGCGAGTGACGCCTTGACCGCAGCCTTTAGCTCCTCCCGCGACGGCTCCTGACCGCCATCGATGCGGTCAAGGAGGTGGAGGGCGGCCATGGTCACCGGAACGGTTTCACTCACCCGAACAGGCGCGGCAACGTGCCCTCGTGCGCCTCGCGAAGTTCGGTCAGCGAAACGGAGAACAAGCCCGCGAACTCCAACTCCTCACCCCCATTGACGACACCTATGTGAGCAGCCGGTAGACCGCGATCGAAGCACATTGCAACGAAACGGGTCTCGTGCTCGGCAGGGACTACGGCCACGGCCCGCCCCGCCGACTCGCTGAACAGGTACGTGAAGGGGTCGATGCCGTCAGGCACTGTGCAACGTCCGCCAGCATTCGAGGCAAGCGCCATCTCGACGAGGACCTGCGCGATCCCGCCATCGGAGACGTCATGGGCGGCCGTGAACACGCCATCTCGCGAGCCAGCCACGAGGATCTCGCCGAGCAGGCGCTCGCGCTCGAGGTCAACAGCCGGTGGGAGGCCGCCGAGGTGGCCGTGAACGTGGTGCGCCCATTCGCTGCCACCGAACTCATCGCGGGTGTCGCCGAGGACGTAGATGAAATCGCCGACCGGACCCCAATTGATTGACGTGCGACGGGCGACATCGTCAATGACGCCGAGCACACCCACCACGGGGGTCGGGTTGATGGCAGTGTCACCGGTCTGGTTGTAGAACGAGACGTTGCCGCCGGTGACCGGAATGCCGAGTTGCAGGCAGCCATCGGCCAAGCCACGGGTGGCCTCGGCGAATTGCCACATGACCGCGGGGTCCTCCGGAGAGCCGAAGTTCAGGCAGTTCGTGACGGCGAGCGGACTCGCGCCCGAGGCCGCAACATTTCGGTACGACTCCGCGAGGGCCAGTTGTGCCCCCGCGTACGGGTCAAGCTTTGCGAAGCGGCCGTTGCAGTCGGTCGCGAGGGCGATGCCCAGGCCCGTCTCCTCGTCGATGCGGATCATGCCAGCGTCCTGTGGCTGAGCCAGCACCGTGTTGCCGAGCACATAACGGTCATACTGGCTCGTGACCCAGGACTTCGAGGCCAGGTTCGGCGCGGCCACCATGTTCAGGAGGGTCGCCTTGATCTCGTCGGGCGTGGACGGACGATGTAGGCGCTCGGCGGTCGGGGCATCGGCCTGCACGGAGTCTTGCCACGCGGGCCGGGCGAAGGGGCGCTCGTAGACCGGGCCCTCGTGGGCAACGGTGCGCGGCGGGACGTCGACGATGCGCTCGCCGTGCCAGTCGACCGTGAGCCTGCCGGAGGCATTGACCTCGCCGATCACCACCGCCTCGACGTCCCACTTGTTGCAGCGCAGCAGAAATTCGTCGAGTCTCGACGGTGTCACGATCGCACACATGCGTTCCTGCGACTCGCTCATGAGGATCTCCTCGGGCGAGAGTGACTGGTCGCGCAGCAGCACGCGGTCGAGCCACACATGCATGCCACCGTCGCCGTTCGAGGCCAGCTCGCTGGTAGCGCAGGAAATGCCGGCGCCGCCGAGGTCCTGGATGCCCTCGACCAGACCGGCGTGCAGTACCTCGAGGGTGGCCTCGATGAGCAGCTTCTCCATGAAGGGGTCGCCGACCTGCACGCTGGGGCGCTTGGTCGGGCCGCCCTCACTGAAGGTCTCAGAGGCCAGCACCGATACCCCACCGATGCCATCGCCACCGGTGCGTGCGCCGTACAGGACGACGAGATTACCGACCCCCTTCGCGCTTGCTAAGTGAATATCTTCATGCCGCATCGCTCCGACACATAGCGCGTTGAC
>CAMDKQ010000289.1 GCA_945901095.1 Bifidobacterium breve | reverse complement strand
TGGTCGAGTACGAGGTAGATGAGGACCGGCTCGGGGTCACACTCCTTCGCGCCGTTGGCACGCTGGCCAAGCCGATCCTCGCTACTCGACCTATCTGGGCTGGGCCGTCGACGCCGACGCCTGAGGGCCAGTGCATCGGCGCCTACGACCTCGAGCTCGCCGTCCTCACTGACGCAACCGCCGACCAACTCGTCGACGAGTGGGAGCGATTCGCCCTTCCGCTCGTCGACATCAACACAGCAGGCGGCGGTGAAGCCGCGCCGAGCTGTCTCCTCCGTGTCGAAGGCGCGCATCTGTCGGCAGTACGCCGCATTGGGGACGTGTTGGAGGTGCGGCTGTGGAATGAGTCTCCCGACGCGTGCTCCGCCTCGGTCGAGGGACGGACCGTCGAGATCCGCCCGGCAGGGATAGAGACGATTAGCTTGAAAGGTTGAGCCATGTTCGGCGCAACGGCCCAACATTGAACGCCTTCGCTTCGAAAGCACCCAGACCAACGACTGTGGTCCACAGTCCCTCATCAAGTCGCCACAGGGACTCAGGGCCGCCGGTAAGAACGTCCGCGCAATGGTGCGCTTCAACGGTCGGCTCACCCTCGACCTGAAGATTCACCGAGGCGGTGACGGGCTGATCGGAGAGGTTGACGAGCAGGAGGCCCGATCCATCGGCGGACTCCCGAAGGACCGCGTAGACGTCATCATGGTCTGCGGCGACGACGTCGTACTTCGATTCCCCGCGCGCAAACCAGGGATGGGATAGCCGCAGGCTGTTCACCGCGCGAACAGCATCCTCGATGCCGACCTCTCCCCCCACGAAGGTCATGTACGGACCACCGCTCAGCGCGAACACGGCCATGAGGGCAGCCGTCGCCTGCTCGCCGTACTGCTCCCTTCGCCACTTATGGCCGGGCTCGGGCCACCAGAAGGTGTCGTGACTATCGAGATGGTGCGCCGTCAGCGAGCCGGGGGCTAACGTCGCATCGCGCCAAGCGAACCACTGCCCGAGTTCGCGCGCATTTCTGATCCAGTGGGACTTGCCTGCACCGTTTTCCATCACTGCGCGGACAAGCCACTGCTCGTCGTAGTTGTAGGCAACATCCATGGCCATGCGGTACAGGACTCCCGACGGCTCGGTGTACAAGAGCGAGTCGGGGTTCTGCTCGCGCATCGCCGTGCGGAGCCGATCGAACAGTGGAAGGCAGCCAAGCATCGAGACTGAGGCGTCAGTTCGAGTGCGATCGGACCAGTTGAGGAAGTAGTTGTAGGAGGGTGCGTCGAACCGGAAGCCGTCGATTCCCATCCGCTCCATGATCGCCACGCACTTGCCGATGAAGTAGTCCTGCCATCCGGGATGTGATGCGTCGAAGGCCTGGGTGTAAACGCCGGTGATGTTCCCCGCGGAGTCGCGGCAGAACCATTCCGGGTGCTCGTCAACGAGCGCGTGCCGTTGCGGTGATCCACCACGCCAGTAGGGCTCGAAGTCCTTGACGTGACGCGTCCACGCGACGAGGTAGAAGTGCATCTCGTCACGCTCGAGCGTGGTCACGTCTGGTGTCGCTTCGTCGAGCCTATCGACGTACGGCCCCGCGTCGATGGCAGCCAACGCCGCATCCATGGCCTCGCCATCAATGACTCCGTGCAGAAGGATGTCGAAGATGACGTGCATCCCGCGCGCATGGCACTCATCCACGATTTGCCGCAGAATCGCCTCATCACCCCAGTTCGTCGTGATGTCGTCGTAGTCGTGCACGTTGTAGCTTGGATAGGGCTGCCTCGGCATTATCTGCAGCGCCGTGTAGCCGAGGGACTGGATCCGCCCGAGATCATGGAGAAGGTCGTCGGCCGTCGGGTATGGCGCGTACTGGTAGCCCCCGCGGAAGACACCGAAGCCAATCTGCACCTCGTACAGGTTGGCGCATGATCCCCAAACTGGTGGGTTGTTCGGGCTGGTGATTCCCACCTGGGCCAGCATCGCGGGCACCTCCCGCAGGATGCTCGGAAAGTCGCGAGCGATGAGGTCCAACTGAAGCGGCCCAGCCGTGAGGGAGCCACCGCTGCCGGGCACGCCGGCAACATCGGTGAGCCAAGACAGCCGTGCACCGTCGCTGTGCGGAGCCAGAGCCGTCTCGCCGTAGTTGGTCTTGGATAACGGCCAGAAGAGAAAGGACACAGCAGGGTCCGTACATTCGAACGCCACAATGCCGGTGGACCCTTCGACTCCGGCAGCAGTCTGCACGGTTGTCTCGGATGTGAGGTCGACGAGTTCAAGATTGGTGCGCATCTTGCTTCCGGGTGACTGAACACGCCAGCGGGCAACGTCGGCCAGAACGGGGATGACGTCGAGCACTACGTTTCGCAGGATCGCGCCGTCACGGTGCGACACCACCTCAAGGCCCACCGACAATCGCGGCCATTCCGCCTGAAATTCAACGTGCCACAGTGCAGACCAGCGGTCGGGATCGGTGGTGGTCACCGGCACATGAAATCGCCGCGAACTCGGGCCCACTCGGTCGCTCACGGAGCCCACTCCGTTGGTCGCGAGGAGGACCTCGACCGTATCGACGTAGTCAAGCCCGCCCGCCGCAGCGCGAGTCTCGAGTCCCTCGGTGATGAGTCGCACCTCGCACCGAAGTTCGAGGCTGTGCCCGCCCGAGGACAGACGCACGGGCGCACCTGTGGACGGGTCGAGGTCCAAGACAAGGTCGCTGAACTCGGATGTGAGCGCGAAGGACTGGGTTGTGTGTATCACGGGAACGCCTCCTTGAGAGTCTTACATAGTACTGGTCAGACCAGTACTATGTGTGTACCCTAACGCTTGTCTGTTGGGCTTGGTTTGACACGTCCACTCAAGGAGGTTCTGGTGCTTGCCATGGGTCGCCGAATCCTGCTCACAGGAGGCTGCGGGGCAATCGGGCTCATTGCGGCTCGCACGCTCACCGATGCCGGTGCGGTCGTCGTTGTCAACGACGTCCTCGAACCAGACGAGGCTCGAGCCAGGCTCGAGGATGAGCGCATTCATTATGTGCAGGCCGATGGCAGCGATGAATCGGGCGCTGCCCACCTGCTTGCCGCCGCTTCCGTCGCTGCAGGTCCTCTCACCGACGTCATCTTGTTGGCGGGCATCGTCCGCACCGGTGGACTGCTTGAGCAGTCTGCAGCGAACTTCGACGCCATGTTCCGAGTCAACGTCCTCGCCGCAGCCCTGACCGCGCAGGCGGCTGTGCGTGGCTGGAAGGACAGCGCATCAGTCGGCAATCTGGTGTTCGTCAGTTCGTGGGTCCAGGACGTGCCATGGCCCGGTATCGCACCCTATTCAGCGAGCAAAGCAGCTCTCCGCTCGCTGGCTCGGTCATTCGCCCGCGAGTTTGCACTCGATGGAATCCGTGCAAATGTGCTCGCACCCGGCATCGTCGGGGTGGGCATGGCCCGCAAACAGTGGGATGAGGAGTCCGACTACCGGCTTCGAGCACGTCGCGCGGTACCGCTGGGCGAGTTGCAGCATCCGCAGTCGGTTGCAGACGCCTTGGTTTTCCTCTGCTCGCCCATGTCGGCCTACATGACCGGATCCACCCTTGTGGTCGACGGGGGCGCGAGCCTTTACCCGTTGGATCCGGAGGAGCTCCCCCGTGATGACGGCAGTTGACTCCTCGCGGATGTGGACCCGCGACTCCCTCTCGGAGTTCCTTGAACTCGAGTTGGTGCCCAAAGCGCGTGCATCGCAGAGCCCAATGCCGTCCGAACGGGTCATGTCCGAATCCCTGGGAGTCTCGCGGTCACTCGTGCGCGAGGCGCTTCGCGGCCTT
>CAMDKQ010000288.1 GCA_945901095.1 Bifidobacterium breve | reverse complement strand
ACGATCGCGATGATGAGGCCCAGCACGGCCATCGCTGCGATCGAGGCGACCCATGGCGACGCTGAGTCCCTGACATGCACCTGCGGCCGGGGGATCGACTGCGGGCCCGCGAGAACGTAGGGCGCGGCCGCGCGATGCGCACGGATGTTCACGACATTCGCCACCGAGTTCCACAGCGTGAGGATGAGGCTCAGCGGCCCCCACCAGCCCTGGACGAGCGTGCGCTGCTGCAGGATCGCGTAGGCCGCCTCCGCGCACCCGGCGCAGACCGGGCCTTGAACAGTGTGGATGTTGAACCAGATGATCCGGGACGAGATGCCCCGCAACTCGATGCGTGCCGCGCCCGACCCACCGCACAGGTAGCAAGACTCCATGACATCCCCCGATGATCGTTGGTGCCGAACGTGCCTGAGTGCCGCCGGCTGCGCCGCCTGCGCAGATTACCGCTTGAGGACGACGAGTTCGTCGCGTGCGCGGCTGGCCGCCACGTAGGTGAGCGATCGGGTCCGCAGTTCGGCATCGGTGCGCTCGGCCTCGTCCATCGCGGCGAGGCGTTCGATCTCGGCCGGGGTCTGGGATCCGACGCCGACGAGCACGACCTTGGCGAATTCGGTGCCCTTGGCCCGGTGCATGGTCATGACGACGGGCTTGCCGGGTTGGACCCGGTCGCGGTCGATGGCCCGCACTGCGATGCCGCGCTCGCCGAGGCCGTTGACGACCCGGTCTCGCTGGTAGCGGTCGTGGACGAGGACGGCGATGGTCTCGGGGGTGGTGCCCTCCTTCAGCCAGCGGTCGAGGGCTGCGGCGGTGGCGTCGAGCTCCTCGGTGATGGTCGGTGCGTGGCTGATCGTTGGCTTCGGTCCGCTGCGTGCCGACCGGTAGCGGGCCTCCTCTGGGGCGTCCTCGAGGTCGACGTAGGTGCCGCCTTCGAGGACGCTCATTGCGTAGTGGAGGTTCTGGGCGGTGGTGCGGTAGTTGAGCGTGAGCCGTCGTGACCGTCCGACGATGCTGATCCCGTACCGGCTGAGCACCGTGCGGGGGCCGTAGATGCGCTGGTGGGAGTCCTCGGCGATGAACAGGTCGTCGGTCCCGGGCGCGACGAGGCCGCGCAGCAGCTGCCAGTGGGTGGGGGAGAGGTCCTGGCCCTCGTCGACGAGCACGTGGTCGGCCAGTGCCCTGGGCCCGTTGCTCGTGTCCCCCAGGTAGGCGGCCGCGACCGCGGCTGCCTCTGCGTAGTCGACGGTGCCGTCGATGCGGTTGTGGGCGCGGTAGGCCTCGAACAGTTCCCACACGGCACTGCGCCGGGCCCGGTCGAGCGCCACCCCGCGGCCGGGGCGCCGCACCTTGAGGTATTCGTCGGCCACCGTGATCTTCCGCGGCAGGACGACGGTCGCGTACTCGGCTGCGAGGAAGGCCTCGTTCGCGAGGTCGGGGCCCAGGGTCGTCGTGACGCTGTCGAGGACGGCACGCCACCGGCCGCTCGGGGTGCGGCCGGCGAGCTCTGTCCGCGTCGGTCCGAACACCGCGCTGATCGCCGGGCCGAGTGCGCCGCCGGCCTTCTTGAGCACTGCGGCTGCCAGCGAGTCGACGCCGGTGACATGGATGCCCGGCTGGCCCAGGGCATTGGCCAGGGGCACCCCGGGATCGAGCTGGACGAGGCTTTCCTTGAGGAGCTCGGCGAGGTTCGTGGTGAAGGTCGTCAGGACGATCCGCGCGGACGGGTCGGTGCGGGCGAGGTGGCGGGCCCGGTGCACGAGCACGACGGTCTTGCCGGTGCCCGCGCCGCCGGAGAGCCGGAACGGCCCGGAGAACGTCTTGGCGACGTACCGGCGCTGCTCGGGGTGGAGGAAGATGCGCCACGCGCCGAAGTCGCCGGCCTCGATGACCTGGCGCAGCTCGTCCTGGCCCTCGATGAACGCGAACTCCGCCTGCGCCCCCGGGCGCTTGAGCGATGCGAGGAGGTCGGCGTCCGCATCGGCGGTGGCCTTCGCGGCTGCGAGCTCCATCTGCTCGACGACGTCGTCGATGGAGTCGCCGGACGCCAGGTCGATGAGCACCATGCCGATCCAGGACCCCTCGTGCACCTGGGCGAGCGCGAGGATCGCGTCCTCGTCCGCGGCCGCCAGGGCGGACGCAGCGTCGCCGGGGGAGAAGCCGAGCCGGTCGGTGAGGTCCGCGGCAGTGATCCCGAGCGCGACGAGGACGGGCACGCGGACGACTGCCGGCTCGCTGGCGACGTCCTCGACCACGTCGGCCTCGTCCGCGGCGTCCTCGACCACGTCGGCCGGCTCGACGACGACCGCTGCCGGCGCGGCTGCGTGGACCGCCGGGGCGGGTGCCTCGGGCGTGTCGACGAACTCGGGCAGCCCGTTGACCGGGTTCACGGTCAGTCGCAGCCGGTTCGCGATGTCGATGGCCCTGTCGTGCGGCCAGACGCCCTGGATGACGTAGTGGCGCTCGCCGTCGGCGTCGATGCGGAACATGACCGCGCGGTAGCCCTGGTCGACGCGGCCGGTCCGCACCCGGGAGTCGACGGCGCGCACGAGCGGCTCGATGTGGAGGCCGGGGACGGTGTCGTCCTCGGCGAGCTTCTGCAGGAAGTTCATCGTCTTCGCGCGGATCGCCGGGTCGAGCCTGCCGACGGACTTCGTGAGGATGATCGTGGGCATCAGGCATCGCTCCTTGAGGGACTGGAGGCAGCGCCGACGAGGGCTGCCTCGATGGTGTCGGGGTCCGGGTCGACGAAGCGCCAGCCCGCGGCGACGAGCTCGGCGCGGTCCTCGTCGGGGATGCCGGGCAGGTCGACGGCCAGCCGGTCGTCGGGCCAGGACATGTCGATCGGGATGCCCTCCGGGCCCTCGAGCCCGATCGCGGGCGGCGAGACGCCGGCCCGAGTCGCGAGCGCGGTGATGAGCTCCCGCTCCAGGCCCGAGGCGGCGACCCCGTGGACCTCGATCCATTCCGGCGCCCAGTCGGGGGAGGCGGTGTCGGCGGGCGAGGCCTGCTCCGCGGCGCCGGGCAGCGGCTTGGCCGGCCGGCCGGCCGCCGCGTCGTCGGCGACCGCGGTGGTCGTGGTGATGATCGTCGGCCAGTCGCGCAGTGCGAGGGCGTTGGACAGCCGCAGCCACTCGCGCCACGCGTCGGCGTGGGCGGCGTCGAGCCGGTCGCTGCGGTCGTCGAGGACGACGGCGATGTCGAGAACGGGGCCGCGCACCTCGATCGCGACGGCGAGCGCCCCGAACTGCCAGATGACCACCCGCCGCCCGGAGCCCGGCTCGCTGATCGCCGCGCCGCGCAGCCGGGCGTCGGCGACCCCCTCGAGCGACAGCGCAACGGGAACCTCGACCGGCTGCATCGTGCGTGCGGCATGCGCGGCGATGAGCATCGGCACGCCGCGTGCCACGGCCTCGCGGTTCACGGGCGATGCGCCGGTGACCCACGCGATGATGAAGTCGATGGGCCCGACGCGCAGGCCCTCGTAGGCGGCGGGCGTGGCCATGAACTGCTTCTGCGCGATGACCCCGCCGACGGCATCCTCGTCGAACCAGGGCGGTGGCGTCGAGGCGCCGATCTCGGCCTCGGCGACGTCCCTGGCGGTGATCGCCAGGACGAGCCTGCCGGTGTCGCGCAGGATCCCGCGCTTCTCGGCGTCGTCGGCGAGCCGGTTGCGGGCCGGCACGGCATGGAAGGCGTGGCCGTCGGTGAAGATCGCGACGGCGGGCAGGCCCGGGTCGTTGGATTGCAGGACGAAGTCGGGCTTGGAGTTCTCGAGGTGGACCTGCGGGCGCAGGGTCCACTGGCGCGGGGA
>CAMDKQ010000287.1 GCA_945901095.1 Bifidobacterium breve | reverse complement strand
ATCGTGGGGGTTGGCGATGAGCCGGTTCACGCCGTTTTCATCCGGGCTCCTTGGGTCGAATCGGCCGGTCCGGAGGTTGAGGTGCTCGCCACTATCGAGACTGGCGGCGACGCGGGTACGATCGTGGCTGTCCGCCAGGGACCGCTGCTCGCTACGTCATTCCATCCGGAATTGACCGGCGATCATAGAATTCACCGCATGTTTGTTGAGATTGTGAGGCGCAGCCGATGAGCGGCCACTCCAAATGGGCCACCACGAAACACAAAAAGGCCGTGGTCGATGCCCGCCGCAGCAAGGTGTTTGCTCGCTTGATTAAGAACATCGAGGTTGCTGCTCGAATGGGCGGCGGCGACGTTTCGGGAAACCCGACCCTCTACGACGCAATCCAGAAGGCACGCAAGACCTCGGTGCCGCTCGACAACATCGAGCGGGCCGTGAAGCGCGGCAGCGGTGCCGAGGCGGGCGGGGCCGACTGGCAAACAATCATGTACGAGGGCTACGGGCCCAATGGTGTGGCGGTGCTCATCGAATGCCTCACCGACAATCGAAATCGTGCGGCCTCCGAGGTGCGCGTGGGCATGACCCGCAATGGCGGGTCCATGGCCGATCCGGGGTCAGTCGCCTACCTGTTCAGCCGCAGAGGCGTGGTGATCGTACCCAAGGGTGAGGGAACAACCGAGGACACGCTCCTCGGGGTCGTCCTCGACGAAGGGGCCGAGGAGGTCAATGACCTCGGAGAGAGTTTTGAAGTCGTATGTGAAGCGACGGACTTGGTCAAGGTCCGCACTGCGGTCCAGGCCGCCGGCATGGACTACGAGTCAGCTGACGCCACACTGCTGCCGAGCGTCACCGTGATGCTCGATGAGGACGGAGCCCGCAAGGTGTTCCGACTACTCGAGGCACTCGACGAAATCGACGACGTCCAGAATGTCTACGCGAATTTTGATGTGAGCGACGAAGTCATGGCGGCCATCGACTGACCGCTCCACCCGCTACCCTTAGAACATACGTTCGTATGCTCGGGCGTGAATCGTTCGGCTTCCGGTTCCGCAGGAGTCGTGAGGGAGGGTGCATCATGCGCGTGCTCGGAGTGGACCCAGGCCTGACCCGGTGCGGAGTGGCAGTGGTGGAGGGCGCTCCCGGACGCACGCTTATCGCCCGACACATCGGCGTGCTCACCACCGGCGCCGACGTTGAAATCTCTCGCCGACTTGCGAGTCTTGAGCGCGGCATCCTCGCACTCGTCATGGAATTCGAGCCCGACGTCATTGCTATCGAGCGGGTGTTCAGCCAGCACAACGTTCGAAGCGCGATGGGTACGGCGCAGGCCGCGGCAATGGCACTCGTGATCGCCGGAAGGCTGAACCTTCCGGTCGCCATGCACACACCGACCGAGGTCAAGGCCGCGGTCACTGGGAGCGGCCGGGCGGAGAAGGCCCAGGTCGCTGCCATGGTGGTCCGCCTGTTGAAACTCGAGTCTGCGCCCCGACCAGCCGACGCCGCCGACGCAGCGGCGATTGCTATCTGCCAGATCTGGCGTGGCACCGCGCAACGGCGAATCAACGACGCAATGGCGGCGATCGCCCGATGATGGACTTCATCCGAGGGACGGTGACATCGGTTCGACCCGATCGGGTTGTGGTCGATATCGGCCCCATGGGGCTGACCGCGATCTGCACACCTGCGGCGGCATCGAGCGTTCGGCTGGGGGAGCGGGTTGAACTCATGACATCGCTCGTCATCCGCGAGGACGGCTGGACAATCTATGGCTTCCTTGACGCTGATGAGCGGACCGTGTTCGAGCAGGTTCAGACCGTCAGCGGAGTGGGCCCGCGGCTCGCTATGGGACTCCTCGCGACCCTCTCGCCCGACGAATTGCGCCTCGCAGTCGCGCGAGATGATCTCGTCACCCTCACAAAGGTGCCCGGTGTCGGGCGAAAGGGGGCGAGCCGGCTCGTCCTAGAGTTGAAGGACAAGCTAGGGCCGGCGAAGGGCCTAGGCACGGCAGCCGTTTCGGGTGGGGTATCTGCCGGTCGCTGGCAGACCTCGGTCACCGCTGGACTCACATCGCTGGGCTGGTCGGTGAAGGAGGCTGAACAGGCGGTGCTCGCGGTGACTCCGCTGGCCGAGGTTGATGCTGACGATTCCAACGGCCCCGATATCGCGGTCCTCCTCAAGGCGGCGCTTCGCAGCCTGGATCGCTCATGAGTGACCGTCTCATCGACGGGGACCCGGATCCAGACGACGTCGTCGTCGAAGGCGCTCTACGGCCGACCCATCTCGAAGGCTTCGTTGGGCAGGAGCGGGTAAAGTCACAGCTTGGCCTCGTGCTCGAAGCCGCTCGTCGTCGCGGGCGGACGGCTGATCACGTCCTTATCAGCGGTCCACCTGGGCTTGGCAAGACGACCCTAGCCTTCATTATTGCCGCAGAACTTGAGGCGCCCCTTCGCATCACGTCGGGGCCAGCCCTCCAGCATGCAGGTGATATCGCCGCTGTGCTCTCGAGCCTCCAACCGGGTGAGGTCCTATTCCTTGACGAGATTCACCGCACCTCACGCCCTGCTGAGGAGATGCTCTACCTAGCGATGGAGGACTTCCGGGTCGATGTTGTCGTTGGAAAGGGAGCGGGTGCTACGGCCATACCGTTAGAGATCGCGCCCTTCACTCTCGTCGGCGCTACGACCCGCGCTGGCATGTTGCCGAGCCCGCTACGGGACCGCTTCGGATTCACTGCGCATCTGGATTTCTATGACCCAGCGGACCTCGAGATCATTCTCCAGCGATCGGCGAAGCTTCTGGGGGTCGACCTTCGGCAGGCGGGTGCGATCGAGATCGCAGGTCGGTGCCGCGGTACTCCCCGTATCGCGAACCGCCTGCTGCGGCGAGTCCGTGACTGGGCACAGGTACACGGCGATGGCGTCGTGGATAAACCATCTGCGTCCGCTGCTCTCGAGCTCTATGAGGTCGACGCCCTTGGCATGGATCGCATCGACAGGGCCGTCCTTGACGTGCTCGTTCGCCGGTTCGGTGGGGGCCCGGTCGGGCTCTCCACTCTTGCGGTCGCGGTGGGTGAGGAACCAGAGACGGTCGAGACAGTGGCCGAGCCGTTCCTCGTACGGCTCGGGATGATCATTCGGACCCCGCGTGGACGTGTGGCCACGCCCGCGGCATGGCAGCACGTTGGCGTGGCCCAAGCGCTGCCTGCGCAATCTGTGCTTGACCTTGGTGACTAGAGTTATCGGTCTATCGTCAAACCTCGGGAGAATCGTGGACTTCGTCACCATCGTGCCGCTTCTGCTCATCGGCGTCGTGTTCTACCTACTCGTGCTGCGGCCGCAGAAGGCCCGCCAGAAGGCGCAGGCTGCGATGATCGCCGCAGTGGCCCCGGGATCGTCGATCATGACCACCGCCGGAGTGTTCGCAACCGTGGTGGCAAGCTCGGCAGACGAGGTGAGCATCGAGATCGCCCCCGGCGTTGTCATCCGGATGCTCCCAGCCGCCATCGCGAAGGTGATCCCGTTCGAGGAGCCTGCGCCGGATAGCGCGGTCGTCAATCTCGACAAGCCATCATCTGACGACTCCGCGAAGTAAGGAACGTTCGTGGCGCCTCCCGCAACAACCAAACCCCTGCGCGCGCTCGTTGCAATCGCAGTCATCATGCTGGGCCTTATCGCGTGGGCCTTTTGGCCGGGCACCGACTCGACTGTTCGGCTCGGCCTTGACCTCCAGGGTGGCACCCAGGTGATCTTGCTGCCAAAGCCGGTGTCTGAAGGGGCCAGCATTACCGACGAGCAACTGCAACAAACGGTTG
>CAMDKQ010000286.1 GCA_945901095.1 Bifidobacterium breve | reverse complement strand
GGGACGAGCACGGCACAGACCATCCCGGCCTTGACTGCATAGGCCGCGGCGCTTGCCGACGTGTTGCCCGTCGATGCGCAGATGACCGCCTTCGCGCCCTCCTCGGCGGCCTTCGAGATCGCCATCGTCATCCCGCGGTCCTTAAAGGATCCGGTCGGGTTTGCGCCCTCGAATTTCAGCCACACCTCGCAGCCGGTCATCTCGCTCAGGGTGCAGGCATAGACGAGCGGGGTGCCCCCCTCTCGGAGCGTGACAACCGGGGTGGCGCTGCTGACTGGCAGTCGATCGCGGTACTCCTCGATGAGCCCTCTCCACTGGTGTGCCATGACTACTCCCCCACCTCGCCCTCGACGCGCATAACACCTACGACACGTTTCACGGTATCGAGCTCGCGCAGTCTCTCCACTGTTCGGTGGAGGGCATCGTCGGTCGCGCGATGGGTGCGGACGATGAGCCCGGCCTCGTCTCCGTGGCCGTCTTGACGGACCACCTGGATACTCACCCCATTGTCGGCGAAGGCTGCGGCAATTGATGCGAGAACACCAGGCCGGTCAGCAACATCGAGGTTCACGTAGTAGCGAGTAAGTGCCTCGCCAATCGGAAGGACCGGAAGGCCAGAGTAGGTGCTCTCCCCCGGGCCGACCGAACCCGTGACACGGTTGCGTGCTGCGGCCACGACGTCACCCAGCACGGCACTCGCGGTCGGGGCCCCGCCCGCGCCACGGCCGTAGAACATCATCTCGCCTGCGGCCTCAGCCTCGACGAACACCGCATTGAACGCGAGCCTCACGCTGGCGAGTGGATGGTCGCGCGGGATCATCGCCGGATGCACACGCACGATGACTCCGCTGCCATCGGCACTTAGCTCAGCGACCGCAAGCAACTTGATGACGAACCCCATCTTCTGCGCCGCGTGGACATCGTCGAGGGTGACCTTGGAGATCCCCTCGCAATAGACGTCGTCGAGCGTGACGCGAGTATGAAAGGCCAACTCCGCAAGGATCGCGATTTTCGCGGCGGCATCGTGGCCGTCGACATCAAGCGTGGGGTCAGCCTCGAGGTAGCCGAGCGCGTCAGCCTCAGCGAACACCGCCGCATAATCGGCGTCCTGCTCGTCCATCTTGGTGAGCATGTAGTTGGTGGTGCCATTGACGATGCCGAGCACCTTCGTGACCCGGTCGCCGGCGAGCGACTCGCGCAGCGGGCGGATCAGTGGGATCGCCCCGGCGACCGACGCCTCGAAGTACAGGTCGACGCCGTTGCGCGAAGCCGCCGCATAGAGGGTTGCGCCGTCAGCGGCGAGGAGGGCCTTGTTCGCGGTGACGACGCTCGAACCAGCCTCCATCGCAGCGAGGATCAATGCCCGGGCGTCCTCGATGCCGCCCATCACCTCGACCACGATGTCGGCCCCGCTCTTCGCGAGGGTCATCGAGTCGTCGGTGAGGAGCGCGGGATCTATGCCGGGTCTGGTCTTCCCGAGGTCGCGAACAGCAACACCCGTGAGTTGAACGGGAGCGCCCACCCTCGCCCGAAGGTCAGTGGCCGTTTCGGTCAGGAGTCGCGCGACCTGCGTGCCGACGGTGCCACCACCGATGAGAGCAACGGTGATGACGCGGTCTGGGTTCACGGGGGTCAAGGACACGAGTGCAAGCCTCTCAGGTGCGTGGGTACGCGGGCCAACCGGATGACGAGTGGGTGCAACTGGCGGGTCTCAGGCTCCCGGATCGAGGGCGAGGAGGTCATCAAGTGTCTCACGCCGAAGGACCGTTGAGCAGGCGCCGTCCTTCACCGAGATCACCGCCGGACGCGGCAGGTAGTTGTAGTTCGAGGCCATCGATCTGCAGTAGGCACCGGTCGCGGCAACCGCAAGGAGATCACCGGGGACGACATCGGCCGGCAGCCAGGCATCGCGCACGACGATGTCGCCGGACTCGCAGTGCTTGCCCACCACTCGCGAAAGCATCGGCTCTGCGGTCGAGACCCGCGAGGCGAGAACAACGGTGTAGTCGGCGTCATACAGGGAGGTGCGGATGTTGTCGCTCATCCCGCCGTCAACTGAGACATAGGCGCGGACGACCCCGCCGTCGAGTTCGACCGGCTTGACGGTGCCCACCTCATAAAGAGTGATGCCCGCCGGCCCGATGATGGCGCGGCCGGGCTCGAAGGCCAGCGCTGGCCTGCTGATCCCCGCGGCGGTGCACTCCCTCGTCACGACGGCCCCGATCTGTCGGGCCATCTCAGCGACGTCGAGCGGGTCATCTGCCTCGGTGTAGGCGATCCCCATCCCGCCACCGAGATTGAGCTCCGACACCTCGACCGCTTGCTCGGCCATGAGTCGTCGCGCAAGGCCGACCACGCGCGAGGCCGCCACCTCGAAGCCAGCCGCGTCGAAGATCTGCGAGCCGATGTGCGAATGGATCCCAGCGAATTCGAGCGACGGCAATTTCACGATGCGACGGACGGCTTCATCGGCCACCTCTGACGAGATCGACAGACCGAACTTTTGGTCCTCGTGCGCGGTCGCGATGAACTCGTGGGTGTGCGCCTCGACCCCAACCGTCACGCGGACGAGCACCGGCTGGACGACCCCGGCCCGGCTCGCAGCATCAGCGACACGCACGATCTCGTCGAAGGAGTCGATGACGATGCGTCCGACGCCGCCCGCGATCGCCGCCTCGATCTCGGCCATCGATTTATTGTTGCCGTGCATGAGGATCAGCTCGCCCGGTATGCCGGCCCGCAGCGCCACGGCGAGCTCTCCCCCCGACGCCACATCGATCCCGAGGCCCTCCTCGCTCACCCAGCGGGCAACCGCCGTCGAAATGAACGCCTTGGCCGCGTAGTAGACCATCCGGGCACCGGCCTCGTGGTAAGCATTGCGGTAGCGGCGTGCCCGCTCGCGTACATCGACCTCGTCCAGAACGAACAGCGGCGAACCGAATTCCGCGACCGCATCGCGGCAGTCAACCCCGCCCACCGCAAGCGCTCCGTATCCGACCCGCTCACTGCTCATCGGCCAGACGGTCGGTACCAAGAGTCCTAGGTCATCAATGGTCGGGACCGGGCCGATGCCAGATGACGAAGGGGCCGCGTCGCCGTGGCGAGGGCCTGCAGGGTGAGCACGCATGCCGACAGGTTATGACACAACGAGACTACGTGCGCTCGACCCTTCACATGCGTTCGGGTGCGCCGACTCCGAGCAGGCCGAGTCCGTTTGCGATCACCTGGCGAGTCGCGGCGCACAGCCACAGCCGCGCAAGGTGCTCGCCACTCAGGTCCTCGTCGCCGCGCGGCAGCACCCGGCAGGCGTCGTAGAACCGGTGATACGTCGATGCGAGTGCCTCGAGATAGCGCGCGATCCGGTGCGGCTCACGCAGTTCCGCCGCACCCGCGACCACGCGCGGAAACTCAGCAAGGGCTCCAAGCAACTCATTTTCCCGTTCATGCACGAGCAGGCTGGGGTCGAATCCCTGCTCGCGCCAGTCGATGCCGATGTCTACAGCATTTCTCAGGACGGACGACACCCGGGCGTGCGCATACTGCACGGTAAACACCGGATTGTCGTTCGTGCGCAGTTTGATGACCTCGAGGTCGACGGTCAGCGGGGAGTCGACCGGGTACCTAATGAGCGAGTAGCGGGCAGCATCGACCCCCACCTCTTCGACAAGCTCCTCGAGGGTGACGATCGTGCCTGCCCGCTTGGAGAGTTTGACCTCCTCACCGCCCCGCGTGATCTTCACGAGTTGACCGATGAGCACCTCGACGTTGTCGTCCATGTCATCACCAGCACACGCCGCGACAGCCCGCAGCCGATTCACGTAGCCGTGATGGTCGGCGCCGAGCAGATA
>CAMDKQ010000285.1 GCA_945901095.1 Bifidobacterium breve | reverse complement strand
AGCGTGTTGCCGTTGTACTCGATTGACTCGCCGTTGACGAGGCCCTTGAGATCGACGACTGCCTGGCGCAACTCTCCAACCGAGACCGGCTTGCCATTGGTCACCCGAACAGCTGAGTCGCCGCGGCCAATGCCGATGACCGTGCGGTTGCCATACATCTCGTTCAATGTGGCGAAGACTGACGCGGTGACGGTGATATCGCGTGTCGCAGGGTTGGTGACCATCGGGCCGACGATGACGTTGCGCGTTTCGTCGAGGATCTTGCTGTAGATCACGTAGGGCTCCTCCCACAGGATGTGGGAGTCGAAGGTCCATACGTGTGAGAAGCCGTAGCTCTCGGCACGGCGCGCAAGATCGATAACGCGTGCTGCCGGTGGTGTGGTTTGGAGGACGACGCCGATATCCATGGGGAGCCTCTCGATTAGCGGGTTCGGGGGAAGCCGAGGTCAACGGCCGATGTGGACGGGTCTGGCCAGCGCGAGGTGACGGTCTTCGTCCGGGTATAGAACTCAATCCCTGCCGGTCCGTACATGTTGCTGTCGCCGAAGAGCGAGGCCTTCCAGCCACCGAAACTGTAGTAGGCGACGGGAACAGGGATCGGGACGTTGATGCCAACCATGCCGACATTGATCTCGAACTGGAACTGGCGCGCTGCCCCGCCATCGCGGGTGAAGATCGCGGTGCCGTTTCCGTATTGATGCTTGTTCACGAGTGCGACAGCCTCTTCATAGGTGTCGACTCGGGTTACGACGAGCACCGGACCAAAGATCTCCTCGTCGTAGACCTTCATGCCGGGCTTGGCGTTGTCGATGAGTGATACGCCGAGGAAGAATCCCTGAGCGGGCACGTCGGCTTCGCGGCCGTCGACCACAACGCTCGCACCCTCGCCAGCTGCACCGGCGAGATATGAGGCAACCTTGTCGCGGTGCTCGCCGGTGATAAGCGGCCCCATCTCGGCGGTGGGGTCGGTGCCCGCACCGACCTTGATCTTGGGCAGGCGCGCAGAGATCGCTTGGATCAGCGGGTCTGCAACGTCGCCAACGGCGACAACGACGGATATCGCCATGCAGCGCTCGCCGGCTGACCCGTAGGCAGCGCTCACGGCTGCGTCGGCGGCCATGTCGATGTCGGCATCTGGGAGCACGACCATGTGGTTCTTGGCGCCGCCGAGGGCCTGAACTCGCTTGCCGTTCGCCGTGCCGGTCGAGTAGATGTACTTGGCGATCGGAGTCGACCCGACGAAACTGACTGCAGCGATGTCGGGATGCTCGAGAATGCGGTCGACGGAGACTTTGTCGCCCTGAACCACATTGAACACGCCGGCGGGAAGGCCGGCCTGGGCGAGGAGCTCGGCCATGAAGAGCGTGACGGACGGGTCCTTCTCGCTGGGCTTGAGAATGAAGCAGTTGCCGGTGGCAATCGCGTTCGCGAACATCCACATTGGAACCATGGCCGGGAAGTTGAAGGGCGTGATTCCCGCAACGACCCCGAGGGGCTGTTTGATGGAGTAGACGTCGACGCCACCCGACACCTGCTCGCTGTAGCCGCCTTTGAGAAGGGAGGGGATTCCGCAGGCGAACTCGATGTTCTCGAGGCCACGGGCGAGCTCGCCGGCGGCATCGCTCGGCACCTTGCCGTGCTCAATCGACACTAGGTCGGCGATCTTCGCCCGGTTTTCGACGATGAGCTGGCGGAAGGCGAACATGATCTCTGAGCGCTTCGACAGCGAGGTGAGGCGCCAGGTCGCGAAGGTTTCCTTCGCGTTGGCGACGGCCAGATCGACCTCTGCGATGGAAGCGAGACCGACCTCGGCCTGAACCTCCCCGGTGGCTGGGTTGTAGACCGGGCTGGTACGGCCGGAAGCAGACGGAACGGGGGCCCCGTTGATCCAGTGATCGATCGTGCGCAAGGAGTTCTCCACTCTTCATTCGTTGGTTCGTGCTGCGGGCGTTCGTGCCTAAAGGAGATAGTGCACTTCTAAAGGAGATACTGCGAGAGTCCTCGCTTGAGGTACTGTCCGTGGCCCTTGGCCCCGTGGTACTCATTGTTCTCGACGACGACGCGGCCGCGGGAGATGACGGTATCGACATGGCCGTCGATGACCACGCCCTCCCAGGCCGAGTGATCCATGTTCATGTGGTGGGTCTTGTGGAATCCGATCTCGGTGCGTCCTGCTGGGTCATAGATGACGATGTCGGCGTCGAAGCCGGGCTGGACAGCGCCCTTGCGGCCATAGAGGCCGAACATGCGGGCGGGGGTCGTCGCGCAGAGCTCGACCCAGCGCTCGAGGGTGATCTGGCCGTCGACGACGCCCTGGTAGATGAGGTCCATGCGGTGCTCGACGGTACCGATCCCGTTGGGAATCTTGGAGAAGTCGCCGAGCCCAAGCTCCTTTTGCTCCTTGAAGCAAAATGGGCAATGGTCGGTGCTCACGACCGATAGGTCATTCGTCCGCAGGTACTTCCAGAGCTCGTCCTGATGGTGCTCCGCCTTGCTGCGGAGCGGGGTCGAGCAGACCCACTTTGCTCCCTCGAATCCCGGCTGCGAAAGCTGGTCCTCGAGTGAGAGGTACAGATACTGCGGGCAGGTCTCTCCGAAGACATTCCAGCCCTGGTCGCGGGTCTCCTGGAGGATCTTCACCGCTTGCTTCGCCGACATGTGCACGATGTAGAGCGGCGCGCCTGTCATGCGGGCGAGCATGATCGCGCGATTCGTCGCCTCGGCCTCGGTCTCCCAGGGCCGGGTGAGGGAGTGGTACTTGGGATCGGTCTTGCCCTCGGCGAGCGCCTGCGCAATGAGGACATCGATTGCGATGCCGTTCTCGGCGTGCATCATGATCATCGAACCGTTGTTCGATGCCGTTTGCATGGCCCGCAGGATCTGGCCGTCGTCGCTGTAGAACACCCCCGGGTAGGCCATGAAGAGCTTGAAACTCGTCACTCCCTCGTCGACGAGTTCGTCCATGGCTTTCAGGGAGTCGTCGTCGACGCCGCCGATGACCTGATGGAACCCGTAGTCGATGTGGCATTCGCCACGGGCGCGCTCGTGCCAGGCTGCGAGACCGTCCTGTAC
This sequence comes from Bifidobacterium breve, assembly GCA_945901095.1. Taxonomy (GTDB): domain Bacteria; phylum Actinomycetota; class Actinomycetes; order S36-B12; family S36-B12; genus WLND01. The sequence goes on along the minus strand of CAMDKQ010000285.1, from coordinate 777 downwards.
GCGCTCACCCTGCTTCTGTACAGCGAAGTCGATGATGGTTGTGGTGCCGCCCCAGGCGGCAGCCCTCGTGCCCGTTTCAAAGGTATCGGACGCGAAGGTGCCGCCGAAGGGCAACTCCATGTGAGTGTGGCAGTCAACGCCGCCGGGAATCACGTACTTTCCGGCGGCATCGATCACCCGGTCTGCGGTTGACTCGAGGCTGGCACCGAGTGAGGTGTCACCCGGGCTGAGAACGGCCGCGATTCGCTCGCCATCGACGAGCACGTCGGCGTTGATGATTCCCGTGGGAGACACCACAATGCCGTTTTTGATGAGGACGGTCATGTCAACTCCTTCGTGCTCGTGTTGGTCAATGATTCCGGTGGTTGTTGATTATGGACGGGTGAGGTCCTGGTACGCATCCGGACGGCGATCGCGGTAGAACGCCCAACGGTTGCGCACCTCGGTCAGCAGATCCATGTCGAGGTCGCGGATGATGAGCTCCGGGTTGTAGGCGTCGCCCTTCTCGCCAACATAGTTTCCCTCGGGGTCGACGAAGTACGACTGGCCGTAGAAGTCGTCGTCTCCAAGAGGCTCAATGCCAACGCGATTGATGGCGCCGACGTAGTACTCGTTGGCGACCGCAGCCGCGGGCTGCTCGATGCTCCACAAGTACTGCGACAAGCCGCGGCTCGTTGCCGAGGGGTTGAACACAATCTGGGCGCCGTTGAGCCCAAGTGCACGCCACCCCTCGGGGAAGTGACGGTCGTAGCAGATGTAGACGCCGATCTTGCCGAC
>CAMDKQ010000284.1 GCA_945901095.1 Bifidobacterium breve | reverse complement strand
CGAGCAGGCCGGTACGGCTCATGACGAGGTGGATCCCCTCGAGGGCGAGGATCAGCCCGGCGAGGGTCCCGATGAGGTCGGAGCGGGTCATGCGGCGCATGATCCGCGCGGTCATGAGGATGGCGATGACCCCGAGCACGGCAACGGCGATGCGCCAGCCGAATGGTGTCGCTCCGAAGACGTATTCGCCGGCCGCGATCGTCCACTTGCCCAGCGGCGGGTGGACAACGTACTCGGGCCCGTCCTTGAAGATGTCGACCGTGCGCCAGTTGCCGTCCGATGCGAGGAGCTTTTCGGCCGCACCTTCGACCATGTCGCGCTCGACGCCGAAGCGGAGCAGCGAGAGGGCATCCTTCACGTAGTAGGTCTCGTCGAAGGCGATGGCGTGGGGTTGGCCGAGGTTCCAGATGCGCAGCACGGCACCGATCGCCATGACGGCGAGGGGCCCGATCCAGCCCCTCATGCCGCGGGAGGGCATGGGAGGCGAGAGTCGATCGGGGAGGCCTGCGAGGTCGCGCGCAGGTGCGGATTGTGGCGCTATCACGGTCGCGGCGGTCACGACGTAATCGTAGGCGCTGGCCGCTCAGGGTGAGGACCTGCGACGATGCAGGGGTGGAGCGGGGACCAAGCGAGGAGTTACCGGCGCCGGACGTGGCCGGGAAAGTCGTCCTTGCGGCGACACCCCTCGGCAACATCGGCGATGCATCCCCGCGCCTGGTGGAACTCCTTCGAACAGCAGACATCGTTGCGGCCGAGGACACTAGGCGCCTCCGGCGGCTGGCTGCGTCGCTCGAAATCCAGATCACCGGTCGGGTCGTCTCGTACTTCGAGGGCAATGAGCGAGACCGAGCGCGAGAGCTCATCGACGAGGCATTGGGTGGAGCGTGTATCGCGGTCGTTACCGACGCAGGTATGCCATCGGTGAGCGACCCCGGCTACCGGATCGTCGCCGAGGCTGCAGCAAGGGGCGTGTCAGTAACGGCGCTGCCGGGCCCGAGCGCAGTGCTCACTGCACTTGCGCTCTCCGGGCTCGCCGTCGATCGATTCTGCTTCGAGGGATTCCTTCCGCGTAAGGCGGGCGAGCGGTCGTCGCGCATTGCATCGCTCGCAGCCGAGCCACGCACGATGGTCTTTTTCGAGGCCCCGCACCGTCTCCACGCGATGCTCGAGGCATTGGCTACCGGACTGGGCGATAGCAGACTCGCCGCCGTCTGCCGGGAGCTCACGAAAACCTATGAGGAGGTCAAACGCGGCACCCTCGGTGAGTTGGCGCTCTGGTCCGAATCGGAGATCAGGGGCGAGATCACGGTTGTTGTTGCAGGGGCGAGCCCAGACGAGCAGCGGCAGGTGTCGGGCCTTGTTGATGCGCCGGCGTGGGTCGCGGCCGTCCGGGATCGCGAGGCAGAGGGGGTGGACCGACGCTCCGCGATCGCCGAGGTCGCGAAACTTGCGGGTGTGCAGCGCCGGTTGGTCTACGACTCGGTCGTCCAAGCGAAGGCGCCCCGACCGTAGAATCGACCCATGGGTGAAGCGGCTTCGAAGAAGTTCTATCTGACGACGCCGATCTACTACGTCAACGATGCGCCGCACATCGGCCACGCCTACACGACGACTGCGGGCGATGTTCTTACCCGCTGGCACCGCCAGCGGGGCGAGGAGGTCTGGTTCCTCACCGGCGTCGACGAGCACGGCACGAAGGTCGAGCGGGCAGCCGAGCAGGGCGGGGTGACCCCGCAGGAGTGGGTCGACCGGCTCGTCGCAGACGAGTGGCTTCCCGTCCTTGAGACCGTCGATGCGCGAAATGACGACTTCATCCGAACGACCGACCCGCGTCACGCGATTGCCGTGCAGCGGTTCTGGGAGGTCGTCCGCGAGAACGGCTATGTTTACGCCGCGCCGTATGTCGGCCCTTATTGCGTGGGGTGCGAGGAGTTCAAGCTCGCCGGGGATCTCACCCCGGGCACCGGCGAATACGAGGGCCAGCAACTGTGCCCCGTCCACGGCCGCCCGGTCGAGCAGGTCGAGGAGGACAACTGGTTCTTCAAGTTGTCGGCCTTCGCCGAACAACTCATCGCATACTACGAAGCGAACCCCGATCGCATCGAGCCGGTGAGCGCTTATAACGAGGTGATGTCCTTCCTACGCCAGGGCCTCGTCGACATCTCGATGTCGCGTTCCAGCGTTGGCTGGGGAATTCCGCTCCCGTGGGATGAGAAGCAGGTTGTGTACGTATGGTTCGACGCCCTCCTCAACTACGCGACAGCGGTTGGGTACGGCGCTGATCCAGAGTCGGAGGCCGGACGTCAGTTCGCGCGCACGTGGCCGGCCGATGTGCATCTCGTGGGTAAGGACATCCTGCGCTTCCACGCCGTCTACTGGCCGGCGATGCTCATGGCTGCGGGCCTTGAGCTACCGCGCAAGGTGTTCGCCCACGGCTGGCTCCTTGTCGGCGGCGAGAAGATGTCGAAGACCAAGCTCACCGGCATCGCGCCAAGCGAGATCATCGACCACTTCGGCTCCGATGCCTTCCGGTACTACTTCCTGCGGGCCATCGCCTTCGGCCAGGATGGCTCCTTCTCGTGGGAGGACATGTCGGCCCGGTACACCGCCGAACTCGCCAACGGGCTGGGCAACCTCGCCTCGCGGGCGACCGCCATGGTGAATAAGTATTGCGAGGGAAGGCTTCCGGCCGCTGGCGCGCTCACCGCAGCCGAAGAAATGCTTCGCACGCATCTCGCGGAGGTCACCGAACAGGCTGACACCGCCATCGTGGCCTTGGACTTCGCGACCGGGATTGTGGCCGTCAAGCAGTTCATCGACGCCGTGAACCTGTATGTCACCGAGCAGGCACCCTGGGTGCTCGCGAAGGACCCCGCCAACGAGGTGCGCCTGCACACTGTCCTCAACACGATCTGCGAGTCCCTGCGCGGCATCGCGGTGCTCTACTACCCGCTCATGCCGAAGGCGATGGAGTCGCTGTGGTCCCAGCTCGGGGCTGACGCAGCGATCGGCGCGATAGTCGATCAGCGCATCGACTCCGTGGGCACTTGGGCGCAGCTGCCGGCAGGGTCAGTGGTGACGAAGGGCGAGTCGCTTTTCCCGCGCCTCGACGACGTGGCCTGAGAAAGAGGCCTGAAGATGCCCAACCTGTCGATGCCCAACCTGTCGATGCCCAACCTGTCGATCGTCCAACCGCCGCCGGCCCTCGTCCGGCCGGTCATCGACACGCACTGCCACATCGACATGCAGGAGCGGGGCCGCGACGGCAGTGAGCCGCAGCCCCCCGATGAGCTCATCGCGCTCGCGGCGTCTGTCGGCGTCACGAAGCTCGTCCAAATCGGTTGCGACGTCGCGTCGTCGCGTTGGTCGGTTGAGATGGCAAGCACGAGGCCGGACGTCATTGTCGGCGTTGCCCTGCATCCGAATGAGGCACCGAGGCTGTTCGAATCCGGCGGCCAGCAGGAACTTGATGCTGCGTATGAGGCCATTGCTGAGCTGGCCGCCGACCCGGTCGTTCGTGCGATTGGCGAGACGGGGCTCGACTACTTCAGAACCGGCGGTGAGCTTCGCGGGGTTCAGCAGGCCTCCTTTCGGTGGCATATCGAGCTCGCGAAGTCCGTGGGCAAGACCCTCGTCATCCACGATCGTGATGCGCACGAGGATGTCATCGCCGTGCTTGTCGAGCAGGGGGCGCCGAACACCGTTGTCTTCCATTGCTTCAGCGGGGATGCCGCGATGGCCCGACTGTGCGCGGAGCAGGGCTGGTACATGTCCTTCGCTGGTGTCGTCACCTTTAAGAACAACGACTCGCTGCGCGAGGCGCTCGCGGTCGTCCCCGATCACCTCGTCCTCGTCGAGACCGACTCCCCGTATTTGACTCCGGTACCGCACCGGGGCAAGC
>CAMDKQ010000283.1 GCA_945901095.1 Bifidobacterium breve | reverse complement strand
TGGATGGCCGAGCAGGGCATGCGCTCCTATGAGATGACTGAAATCGTCGCCCGTGGGCTCGACGAGGTCCTCACTGAGTCCTTCGCGATTGCCATGGATGACTGTGACGGTGTCTTCCTCAGCGTCGACATCGACGTGTGTGATCCGGGCCATGCTCCGGGCACCGGCACGCCTGAGCCGGGGGGTCTGAGCGCCCGCGAACTCCTTGATGCCGTGCGCCGCATCTGCTACGAACTGCCGGTCCTCGGCATGGATGTTGTTGAGGTGTCACCGCCGTACGACCACGCCGACATCACCGTGCTCCTCGGGAACCGCGTGGTACTTGAGGCGCTCTCGGCGATTGCCCGCAGGCGCAAGGACGAGCGCGACGGGACCACGTGGGATCCCCGGCAACCATTACTGGCGGGCCGAATCCCGGGGGAGTAGCGGTCAGGCGGTGGCGTCGAGGCCTCGCTCGATGATCGCCATTGCCTCATCAAGCAGGTGCACGGGCATCGTAAGTGGCGGCAGGAACCGGAAGACGTTGCCATAGGTTCCGGTCGTGAGGACGATGACACCCTCGCCGACGCAGAATCGCGCGAGTGCCGCCGTACGCTCCGGATCGGGATCCATTGTGCCGGGCTTGATGAGCTCGATGGCGAGCATGGCGCCGCGTCCGCGAACATCGCCGATGGCAGCGTGATTCTCCTGCATTGAGCGCAGTCGCGGCATCATCGCTGCCTCGATGGCGCGCGCTCGGCCAGGGGCGTCCTCCTCTTCCATCCAGCGGATCGCGCCGAGCGCCGCGGCGCACGCAACTGGGTTGCCGCCGTAGGTGCCACCAAGGCCGCCGGCGTGCACGGAGTCCATGATCTCGGCGCGGCCCGTGACGGCAGCCAGCGGCATACCACCGGCGATACCCTTGGCCGTCGTGATGAGGTCTGGAACGACACCCTCATGCTCGCTCGCGAACCAGTCACCCGTGCGGCAGAAGCCGGACTGGATCTCGTCGGCGACGAATACGATGCCATTCTCCTTGGCGAACGCTGCCATCGCCGCGAAGTAGCCGGGTGCGGGCACGATGAAACCGCCCTCGCCCTGAACGGGCTCGATGATGATTGCCGCGACGTTCGTGGCGCCGATCTCCTTCTCGATGCGACTGATCGCCCATTTGGCGACCTCGGGGCCATCGTGCGGGCCGTCGCGGAACGGGTAGGAGGTGGGCACACGGTAGATCTCCGGGGCAAAAGGACCGAAACCGTTCTTGTACGGCATGTTCTTCGCGGTCATACCCATCGTGAGATTCGTGCGGCCGTGGTAGCCGTGCTCGACGACGACGACCGCGGAACGCTGCGTGAACACGCGGGCGATTTTCACGGCGTTCTCGACCGCCTCGGCCCCTGAGTTGAACAGGGCCGAGCGCTTTTCGTGGTCGCCGGGGGTGACGCGGTTGAGTGCCTCGCAGACCTCGACGTAGCCGGAGTACGGGGTCACCATGAAGCAGGTGTGCGTGAACGCGGCGACCTGCTGTTGGACCCCTTCGACGACGTACGGGTTCGCGTTTCCAACCGTCGTGACGGCGATGCCGGAGCCAAGGTCAATCATGGAGTTTCCGTCGACGTCGATGAGGACGCCACCACCGGCTTGGGTGATGAACACTGGCCAACTGATGCCGACGCCAGCCGATACCGACTCGGTCTTGCGGGCGAGGAGCGCCTGCGACTTGGGGCCGGGCACCGAGGTGACGAGGCGGCGCTCCTGGATGAGGTCGCTGGCAGTTCGCTCTGGCGTCAGGGTCATGGTGGGCCTTTCGACGTGAGTGGGCATCTGATCTCTCGACGGCGGATGCATCGTTGATGGAATCGTAGGCGGAAAGTGCATCCAACGACTAGTCCAGTTCGTACACTCAAGGCCATCGAAGGTGTCCGCGAGCGTGAAGCCCATCACTAGCTCAGCGCCACCGATACCGGGTGGATCGGAGTCGCCGTGCCGTTGACGATTGCGCAGGTCGTTGCGTTGCCCGGACTTGGCCTCACCCTACGCACCGACTCGGGGGATCGTTCGCGACCAGTTCGATGGGTTGCAACGTCTGAACTCACTGATCCAGGGCCCTGGTTGGACGGTGATGAACTCCTCCTCACCACCGGCATGCGTCTGAGCGACGACCCGGTGATATGCGAGACGTACGTCGCCGCCCTCGTGGCGGGCGGGGTGTCAGCGATCGGGTTTGGCGTGGGGCTGTCCTTTGAGACGATTCCGGGTGCGCTCCTCGCCGCCGCTGAGCGCGCCGCGCTGCCGGTTATCGAGGTGCCGACCCCTACGCCATTCGTCGCGGTAAGCAAGGCGGTGTCGCGGGCTCTGGCAGCCGAGGAGTACGAGGAGGCCGAGCGCTCCTTCGAGGCACAGCGCGCCCTCATTCGAGCGGCATTGACGGAGCAGGGTGATGCGAAGGTGGTCGCCCTGCTCGCGAGGCATACGGGGGGCTTCGCGATGCTCGTCGACGCCGCCGGAGTGACCCTCTGCGCCACCCCTGCATCTGCGGCCCGAAGGATCGATGAGTTCACCACTGAGATTGAGCGGCTGCGGCCCCGTGGTGTGCTTGCCTCCTCTGCGATCGCAACAGCCCAGGAACACGTCGCGATCGTGCCCCTCGGGTTGCGGGGGAGTGCCCGTGGCTTTCTCATCGTCGGATCGACCCGGGCCCTGCGTGCAAGCGATATCGCCGTCATGAATCTTGCGACGTCGCTCCTCTCATGGGGGACGGTCCGCGAAATCGACCGAAGGCAGGCCTGGAATCGCCTCGCGATGGACGTTATTCGCCGTGACGGCTCCGGGGCGATTCCCATGACGGATCTAGGGCTCGCAGGACTCGTGCGTGATCGCGCGCACATTGTCGTGATGATGCCGAGAGGCGACACCGGGGAGCTGGCGTCCATGACGAATGCCCTTCCTGGCGCCATTGCCTCGGTGCTCGATGACCAACAGGTGCTCGCCTTCCTCCCGACCCCGGTGGCAATGGGCCGTGAAGCCGAACGAGTCTTCGATTCGGCTAGGTCCGCGGCAGTGTCCGGGCCTGTCGACCTCGCAGATCCGCATGCGGTCGAAGCGACGATCGAACGAGCCTGCCGGGCGGCCGTGCGAAGCGCCGGCGTTACCCGGCTCGATGATCCGGCTCAGACCGGTCTTGCAGGCCTTATTGACCCGGTGAGTGGTCGAGCATGGGCCCAGGTGGCGCTCGCGGGAGTGCTCGCCTCTGGGGAGACCACCGAACTAATCGCGACCCTGCGGGCTTGGCTCGACAACCACGGTCAGATTGACGCAACCGGCGTGGCCCTTGGTGTTCACCGACATACCGTCCGGCACCGACTGCGGCGGGCTGAATCCTTGCTCGGTGTCTCGCTGGATGCGGCGTCCGTTCGGGCTGAACTTTGGTTCGCCCTGGAGAACATTGAGAGCGGGCTGGCCGGCCCTGAGGAAACAGATTGGATGGTGGGAGGTCTGCCGGGACTCCGCATCGGATAGCACTCCGCGGCCCATTCGCCATAGATTGGCGACTATGTCCTCACTAGACGCCAATCATCCACAAGGTCCAGTCGTCGTTTCCGCAGGCACTCCCAGACACTGGCCTGCGTGGATCGCCGGAGTCTCGTCCGATGACGGAACGAGGGCAGAGGTCACTCATCCCGGCGACGGTTCGGTCGTTGGGACGTACACGGTGCCGAGTGCGGCGAGTGTCGAAGCAGCCATCGCAGGTGCCTGGGCGGTGCGCAAGGCAGCGCAGGCGACCACGGCTGCCCAGCGGGCCGCGGCGCTGACCCATGTCTCACGGCGACTCGAGGAGCGGGTCGAGGAGGCAGCGGCGCTCATCACTGCCGAGAACGGCAAGCCAATCACCTGGGCGCGAGCCGAGGCGACCCGCGCGGC
>CAMDKQ010000282.1 GCA_945901095.1 Bifidobacterium breve | reverse complement strand
TGTCGGTTGACGAATGGCAGTCTGGCACGACATGGACCGAACTCACCAGCGTTGGTCCGCACATGGTCGTCCACTGGGATCGCACTGTGCCCGTTCCCGAGAAAGCTCAGCAGGCCGCACTGGCCTGAGCACACGATCCCCGGACCGAGGCGTTGACCGCAATCAACACACCTACATCGTTAGGGGCGCGGCGGCAGACTCAGGATCTTCTCGGTCTCGGCGACCGAAGCGATGGACAGATCAAGCGAACGCGCGAGGTCGGCGGTTCGCTTGACGAGCGGGGTGTTGCCCTGGGCGATCTCGCCCTTGCGCAGGTAGAGGGTGTCCTCGAGGCCGGCCCGAGCATTGCCTCCGAGGGCGAGCCCGATGCCGGTGAGCTGGAGGTTCGCCTTGCCGATCGCGATGATCTGCCAGATGCAGCCCTTCGGCAGTCGTTCGACCATCATGACAAGGTTCTGCGGTGTAGCTGATGCGCCACCGACGACCCCGAGCACGATCGAGAACTGCAGCGGGTCGGCGAGCAGTCCCTCGTCGTAGAGGCGCATCACCGCGTCGAGGTGACCGGTGTCATACACCTCGAGCTCCGGCTTGATGTCGAGGTCGCGCATGCGTGACGCAAGGCGACGCACGCCGTCGGGCGGGTTGCGGAATTCGCCCGCACCGAAGCTCATTGAGCATGGATTGAGGGTGGCCATGCGTGGACGCAGTTCGACCATCTTCTCGCGGTCTTCAAAATCGACCGAGAGGCCGACACCGGTTGACAGCTGGATGTGGATCGGGCACTTCTCCTCGATGAGATCCATCGTGCGCCGAGCGATATTCAGGTCGGCGGTTGGCCGCTCGAACTCGTCGCGCAGGTGCAGGTGCGCGACCGTGGCACCTTCGAGATACGCCGCATACACGGAGTCTGCGATCTCCTCCGGCGAGGTCGGGAGGTACTCATTGTCAGCCTTGGTCGCGATGGGGCCTGTCGGCGCGACGGTGAGGACGACGCTCATCAGCCGACCTTCGGCGGGTTCGCAATCGACACCGCAAGCACAGCATCGGAGTCCGACTCATTCACGAGCTCGCGGTGGTCGCCCTTGGCCAGATGCACCGAGTCATACATTCGAAGTGCAGTGGTCTCACCATTGCATCGAAGCACGAACTCTCCGCTGACCACCAGGTAGATGGACTCCCCCATCACCTCTGAAGGGCCGGCGGACGAGCCAGGCGGGTAGACCGAAAGGCCCAACCAAAATCCCTCAGTCGGGCCGATCTCCATTCCCTGAAGGCGCCGGGTGTCGACGCCTTCATGGAAGGGAGCGTTGTATGGCACGGCATCAGCGTGCTTCGTCACGTGCATGTCAGTTGTTGCCCGTCTCGATGCGGTACGTGCCCTTCGGATCGGTGATCGCGACGAGGCGGACGATGCAGCCGTCGCCACCGCGCCAGCGCCAGGGGAAGGCAGCGAAGGTCACGCGCTTGCCTGTCACCTGATCGACATCGCCGCCAACGTTCTCGAAGCCGTAGATGCCGTGGCTGAGGATCTCGCGGTGGCACGGCTCCCAAAGGGCGAACTCATCGGCGACCTTCTTGCCGGTCTCCTCCTCGTACTCCTTGCAGGCCCACGGGAGTAGGCCGCCGGCAGCTTCGGCGGGGCCGTGCGGGCCGATCGCGGTGGCGAGGGGGTGGTCAAGGGCTTGGGTGTCGGTCCCAACGGCCTTCACTCCTTTGGAGACGAACCATTCGCCGGCCTCCTTGTAGAAGCCGGGGCTGTAGGCGTAGTACTCGGCGCTGTCGGCGTACTTGTGGTGCCAGCCGGTATTCACGATAACGATGTCGCCGGGACGGACGGGGGTCTTTTCCGCGGCCTTCTCCAGATGCTCGGGCATGATCTTCTCCCACTTGCCCATCGGTACGTCGAGCACGACGCCGGTGCCGAAGAAGGCGCTCAGCGGAATCTCGTCGAGCAGCGGCGTGCCCTCGATCACGTGGCCGGGTGCATCGATGTGGGTGCCCGAGTGCATGACCGTCGTGATCTTCTGGGTGAGCACGCGGCTCTTCGCCATGCCGTGCAGGCGTTCGATCTTCACATCCTCGAAGTAGGGCCAGCATGGCTGGCCGAGGCCCCAGGAGTGGGAAAGCTCGACGAACTCGAGCTGGGATTCTGCTTCGCCGAGCGGCCAGGTGTAGGTCATGACAGTCCTTTCGATTCGGGTTGCGGTGAACGCGCCGCCAGTTGGGCGGAGATGTGGGCTGAAAGTCGTGATGCGGCGGCCTCGCGCGAGCCTGCGGGCCAGTCGAGGAACCCCTCACCGGTCTTGGCGCCGAGGTTGCCTTCTGCCACCATCCGTTCGAGGAGTGGGCTCGGGAACGGGTCGCGATTGATGCTTGGGAGCACCTGCTCGTGGATCGCGAGGGTGAGGTCGAGTCCGACGTAGTCGGCGTTCTCGATCGGACCCATCTCGGCGAGGCGCAGGCCGATCGTGTTGCGCACGACGAGGTCGACGGTCTCCGCATCGCAGACACCGGTCGCGACGAGATCAATCGCCTCGCGCCAGAGCGCATGCTGGAGTCTGTTGCCGACGAATCCAGCAACGTCGCGTTCCACTCGGACGGGCAGTTTGCCCACGCGGGTGAGGAGTTCCATCGAACGGTCCATCGCCTCGTCCGATGTTCCGGCACCTCGGATGACCTCGACGATCGGGATGAGGTCAGGCGGATTCCAAAAGTGCATGCCGACCGTGAGCGATGCATCGTCGAGATCAGCCGCGATCGCGCTGATCGGGATGACCGAGGAGTTCGTCGCGAGAATGGCGGTCGGATTTGCGGCACGCAGTTCGGCGAAGAGGGTGCGCTTGATTTCGAGGTTCTCGATGACAGCCTCGATGACGAGGTCGACATCCGCGATGGCCCGCGCAACCTCGGCATCAATTTCAACGAGCGCCTCGTTGCCGGGGCACATGGCCCGGGCGTCGGCAAGGGCCGAATCGAGGACGGCCGCATTCATGTCGGTCAGAGTTGCCCTGACCCCGGCGCGCGCCATGAGCCCTGCGATGCGACGGCCCATGAGCCCGGCGCCGACGACGGCGACGGACGCGACAGGGCGCTCGATCTCGGTCAGCACGCCGTGTAACCGCCATCGAGGTAGAGCACCTGGCCGGTCATGAAGGTTGAGGCATCGCTGAGTAGGTACACGAGCGCGCCGACGAAGTCCTCGGGCTCAGCGAACCGCTTGAGCGGGATACGCGCGAACATGGCCTCGCGGGTCGCTCGGCCCTTGTCATCGTCGGCATACATCCATTCGGTGAGCTCAGAGCGAAAGACGGTCGGCGCGATGACGTTCACCCGGATCTGCGAGCCGCCCCATTCGGCTGCCAGCGTCTTGCCGAGCAGGTCAACCGCAGCCTTCGAAGGGCAGTAGGCGGTGTAGCCGGCGGGGTGGCCGAGCTTGCCGCGCGTCGACGAGACGAGCACGAGCGAGCCGCCCTCCCCCTGCGCGATGAACACGCGCCCGGCGGCCTGCGCCATGAGCCACGAGCCCTTGACGTTTGCGTCCATGACCGACTCCCAGTCGGCGACATCCATGTCGGTGATGAGCGCGACCTTGTTCATGCCTGAGGCGACGAGCATGCCGTCGAGGCGTCCGAAAGCTGCGATGGCGGCATCGACGATGGCCTTGGCATCCTCGGGTGTATCGGGGCGGTGGGGTGCAATCGCCGCGCCGGCGAGTTCTGGCAGTGCGGCGAGCTCCTCAAGGGCAGCGCGGTTGCCGCCTGCGAGCGTGATGTTGGCGCCTGCCGCACCTAGGCCCTTGGCTGCCTCGCGCCCCATCGACCCCGATGCTCCGGTGATGATGATGGACTTTCCGGCGAGGGAGAACCGGGCGGTGGGATCGGTCGTCATGGTTGGGGACCATACGTTGCC
>CAMDKQ010000281.1 GCA_945901095.1 Bifidobacterium breve | reverse complement strand
GACGGGCTGAGCACACGCAGCCCGGGCGTATGGGCGAAGTAGGCCTCTGGTGACTCACTGTGGTGCTCGACCGCACCGATGCCCCCGCCGTAGGGGATTCGGATCGTGATCGGCATTCCGATGGCCCCCTCGGTGCGACGGCGGAGTTTCGCGACCTGGGAGACGATCTGGTCAAATGCTGGGTAGACGAACCCGTCGAATTGCATCTCGAGTACGGGGCGATATCCGCGCATGGCCAGACCGACCGCGGCCCCAACGATGCCGCTCTCGGCCAGCGGGGCGTCAATGACGCGATGCTCACCAAAGTCCTTCTGCAGCCCATCGGTCACCCGAAAGACGCCGCCGAGCCGGCCAATGTCCTCACCGAAGATCACGGTCTTCGAATCGCGTTCAAGGGCGCGGCGAAGTCCGTGATTGAGTGCTTGCGCCATGGTCATCTGGTGCGGATCGTTTCCGTCGATGCCAGCCATATCAGCGAACCCCCTCCTCGACGAAGCTCGAAAGATAGGCATCAAGTTCATCGCGCTGCGCATCGATATCCGGGTGAGACTCTGCATAGACATGAGCGAACATTGCGCCAGGCTCCGGATCGGGCATCGCTCGAACCCCGGCTCGGATGAGCTCACCTAGGTCATTGGCTTCCAGCTCAAGTCCCTCAAGAAAGTCATCATCGATGATGCCCTCAGAGGTGAGGTAGCTTCTCAGGCGCTCAATTGGGTCGCGTTGACGCCAGGCATCAAGCTCGGCTGCCTCCCGGTAGCGGGTGGGATCATCAGAGGTGGTGTGCGCGGCCATCCGGTACGTATAGGCCTCGATGAGCGTCGGTCCCTCACCTGCGCGAGCGCGCGCGAGGGCATATCGGGTGACGGCCATAACTGCGAGGACGTCGTTGCCGTCGACCCTGATCCCAGGAAAGCCGAACCCGGCGGCACGCTCGAAAATCGGGGTGCGAGTCTGGCGGTTCGTCGGCTGCGAGATCGCCCACTGGTTGTTCTGGCACAGGAACACGACAGGAGCATTGAAGACCGAGGCGAAAACGAACGCCTCATTGACATCGCCCTGTGCCGTCGCCCCGTCACCGAAGTAGGCGATGGCAGCATCCTGGGACCCGTCAAGCTGGATGCCCATCGCATAGCCGACTGCGTGGAGCACCTGATTGCCGATGACGATGGTGCTCGGAGCGCAGCGGTATCGATTCGGGTCCCATCCGCCGTTCGTCACTCCGCGGAGCATGGCGAGCATCTCGAGGGGCGGCACACCGCGCACCCAGGCAACACCGTGCTCCCGATACGTGGGGAACGCGTAGTCGGACGCAGCCATCGCGTGCGCCGAGCCGACCTGCGCAGCCTCCTGGCCTAGGCATGAAGCCCACAGGCCGAGCTCACCTTGGCGCTGGAGCGCTGTTGCCTCGGCATCTAGCCGGCGAACGAGGGTCATGTCACGAAGAAGGCTCTGAAATCCTTCATTCGTCAGGGAAATTGCGAAGTCCGGATGTTCCACCCGCACGCCCTGCTCCGTGAGGAGTTGAACCCCTGTCGCACCAAACCCTGAATCGTCCATCCACCCGACCTTCCCAGCGAATACTTCCACGCCATACCCGCGCGAGAGCAGGCATCCGGCTCTTTAGCCCGGCACAATGCAGAAATGCCTGCAGAAGCTGAACAGATCCGAGTATTCCTTATGGACGATCACGAACTCGTACGTCGTGGCCTAGCCGACCTCCTCGCACTCGAAGTCGACATGACGGTCGTCGGCGAGGCCGCTTCAAAGCAGGAGGCCCTTCACCGAATACCGGCCTCGAGGCCCAATGTCGCCGTGCTTGACGTACGTCTCCCCGATGGCACGGGTGTGGAGGTCTGCCGAGAAATCCGGTCCCTTATGCCGGAGGTCCGGTGCCTCATGCTCACCTCGTACTCGGATGACGAGGCGCTCTTCGACGCGATCATGGCAGGTGCCTCTGGGTATGTCCTCAAGGACATAAGAGGAAATGACCTCGTCGAGGCGATCCGTCAGGTTTCTGCAGGCAAGTCACTCCTCGATCCCGTTGCGACCCAACGGGTGCTCGATCGCCTGCGCAAGGGGCAGGAGCCTGATGGACGACTCGATGGCCTCTCTGACCAGGAACGCCGGATTCTCGATCTCATTGGCGAGGGCATGACGAATAGGAAAATCGGCGAGACCATGCACCTCGCGGAGAAGACGGTAAAGAACTATGTGTCGAGCCTCCTTGCTAAGTTAGGGATGGAGCGGCGCACTCAAGCCGCAGCACTCTCTGCCCGAATGTCGGTCGAGCAGGAGCGTCGTGGCGATCAGGGGAGTGGCAGATGAAGCCTTGGACTTTGCTCGCGTCAACGGCTGCCGCACTGGTGATGGCAGTCGCGGGCACAACTGCCGCTTCTGCGATGGGCACCGGCAACCCGTATCAAGACCATCAGGTCGGCGTCGGATACTTGGTCTACCAGCCGAGTTTTGTCGCCGGGCTCGGCATTCAGCATGTCGGCGGCGACCAGATGTGTCCGCCGGGCATCGACGAATCACTGACGGCCGTCTACGGCAAGCACTCGGGGCGTCAATTCACCATGAACGAGGGCAATCCGATGTGCTACGACATCGGCAACGGGCAGGTGGTCCTCACCACGACTATCAACGGCGCGAAGGCGACCGTCGAGGCCTACTGCGATCCGTCGAGCGGAAAGGCCTGCACGGCGTCTGACGTTGCTAAGTACGGCGGCAACCTCAAGGTGACCCTTCCGGGGAAGGGCAGCCTTAGCCCGACACAAATCTGGATCGAGACCTTCGGCAAGAAGAACCTGAGTGCCCAGCAATTGGTTCAGATCGCCAAGGGACTGTCACCTGTCGGGTAGCGCACCCGAGCCGGACCGGCGCAAGGTGGGCCAGTCCGAGATCATCAACGAGGTTGATCTCATCCGGGCCGCCAATCAGGTGATCACCGCGCTCGCTGGTCCGGGCGCGACCGTACGCGCCGATCAACTCGATGCGGTACGGGTCCTTGTCTGCGAGCGGCGTCGCGCCCTTGTCGTTCAGGCCACCGGCTGGGGTAAGTCTGCTGTTTACTGGATCGCCGCCCGGGCCGTTCGTGACGCGGGGTCTGGCCCGGTTCTCGTCGTCTCACCGCTGCTCGCCCTCATGCGCGATCAGGTCGCCGCGGCCTCCCGCGCCGGCCTGCGGGCGATCACCCTCAACTCCTCAAATTTCGACGACTGGTCGTCACTCGAACGCGATCTGACATCCGGCTCAGTCGATGTCGTTCTCGTTAGCCCCGAGCGGCTCGCGAGCCCTCGGTTCGTTGATGAGGTTCTCACTCACCTCATCAACAACCTCGGTCTGCTCGTCATCGATGAGGCTCACTGCATTTCGTCGTGGGGGCACGACTTTCGGCCGGACTACCAGCGGATTGCTGCACTACTGCTCGCGAATCCGCGGTTGCCCGTCCTCGCGACCACGGCGACCGCCAATGCAAGGGTCACGGCCGACATCGCTACGCAACTCGGTGACAACACGTTCGTGCAGCGCGGCGAACTCGCCCGCACCTCCCTTCAACTCTCGGTGCTCCCTGGGCTCTCGCCGATCGAGCGTTATGCATGGGTTGCTGACGCCTTGGGCCTGCTTGAAGGTTCGGGCATCGTCTACGTCCTCACTGTCGCTGAGGCGACAAGGCTTGCAGGCTTCCTCGCATCACAAGGCTTTGCTGTCGCCGAGTATTCGGGGCAGCTTGAGGCCGATGAGCGGGGGCGCGTCGAGGATGCGTTGCGCCGCAACGAGTTGAAGGCGGTGGTCGCCACCAGTGCTCTCGGCATGGGCTACGACAAGCCGGATCTCGCGTTCTGTCTGCACGTCGGGTCGCCGAGTTCCCCTGTTGACTACTACCAGCAGGTGGGTCGGGCAGGCAGGGCTCTTGACGAGGC
>CAMDKQ010000280.1 GCA_945901095.1 Bifidobacterium breve | reverse complement strand
CGGGTTGTCTTTCCGACCTCCTCGATGTCGAGGGTGCGCACCACCTTTTGGACGCTCGTTGCACGCGGGTAAGGAGGAGGCGCCTCGCCGAGGAAGTACGGCTTGAACGGGACCATGCCGGCATTGACGAACAGCAGGGTCGGATCGTCAAGCAGAAGTGACGCCGAGGGCACCACCTGGTGTCCGCGATCAGCGAAGTAGCGCAGGAACCTACTGCGAATCTCAACGGACTCCATCAGCGGGCGCTCCCGTTTTTTGGCCACGTGGGCATATCGCGAGACGAATTGGCCGGCGCCGACGCACCTGCCTGGCCGAGGAGCCCGCGCACGGTGGCCACGGTGGCGCTGGCCGAGCCGGCAATGTCCTGCGCGACAGCAAGGACGCCCCTGTCGCGGGCATCGGCTGCCAATCGGGTTCCGTTGCGGTAGACGTAGATCCCTCCGGCGGCGCCGACTGCCATCCAAAACAACCTGCTCACGGTTTATTCTCCTGTGCTGAGGGGTCTGCCGCCGATTCCGACGGTGTTGACAAGCCTAGCCGCTCACCCCTGCGAGCCCCGCCGAGTCGTTCTGCAATCTGGCCCCATGAGGCCTCCGCCCCGTGCGAGGTTGGGTGGTAGTACTGAGCGCCGGCGAGCACGTCAGGGAGGTACTGCTGAGTGGCCACGCCACCGGGCACGTCATGTGGGTACACGTAGCCCTTGCCATGCCCGAGTGACGCCGCCCCCTGGTAGTGGGCATCGCGCAGCCGCGGGGGCACGGTTCCGACTCTGCCGCGGCGCACATCGGCCACTGCGGCGCTGATCGCGAGGACAACGGCATTGGACTTCGGTGCGAGCGTCGCATGCAGGGTCGCGTGGGCCAGGATGATCTGAGCCTCCGGCATGCCGATCAACGCCACGGCCTGCGCCGCCGCCACAGCGGTCTGAAGGACCGAGGGCTCAGCCATCCCAATATCCTCGCTCGCCAGAATCATCAGCCTCCTCGCGACGAACCGCGGATCCTCCCCGGCCTCGAGCATGCGCGCGAGATAGTGCATCGCGGCGTCCGGGTCACTCCCCCGCACGCTCTTGATGAAGGCGCTCACAACGTCGTAGTGCTGGTCGCCGTCCTTGTCATAGCGGAGCGCTGCATGCTGGACAGCCCGTTCAATGTGCTCGACCTCAAGTAGTGGCCGGGCGTCTCCGGCCTGGGACCGGATTCCTGCCGCAGCAGCCTCGAGGGCAGTTAATGCCCGGCGGGCGTCGCCCATCGCGAATTCGGCGAGGACGGCGACTGCGTCATCAGAGATCGCGAGACGACCACCGAGACCCCGTGGATCGACAACCGCTCTCCGGATGAGCGCTGCGATGTCAGCATCAGCGAGCGAGGTAAGCGTCACGACGACACTGCGAGATAGCAGCGGGGAGATCACCGAGAAACTGGGATTCTCAGTCGTCGCCGCAATGAGCGTGACCCAACCGTTCTCCACCGCCGGAAGCAGTGCGTCCTGCTGGCTCTTCGAGAAGCGGTGCACCTCATCGATGAAGAGCACCGTGCCCCGTCCATGCATCGCGAGCTGGTCGCGTGCACTCTCGATGACGCCACGCACATCGCGAACCCCTGCGGTCACCGCAGACAGCTCGGCGAATACTCGACCCGATGCCTGAGACACAAGTGACGCCAGCGTGGTCTTCCCGGTGCCAGGTGGTCCCCACAGGATCACCGAGATTGTAGATCCCTCACCCGCCGACTGAAGCAGGTTACGCAGCGGCGATCCTTCGCCAAGCACCGATTCTTGACCGATGACCTCATCAACACTCACCGGCCGCATACGCACCGCAAGGGGCGCCGACGCTCGCAGGGGCGACAGCCCGTCATCAAAGAGAGTCACGCCCGCAGCCTAGGACGGTAAACGGCAAACCCGACGCAGGTGATCCCAACCGCCCCAAATGCCAGCGCAACGGGCGCCATTCCTCGTCCGAGCAATACGCTCCACACCAGAATCCCAATGGGCGCCACCAGACATGCGGAAAGCAACATCGCGGCAAGGCTCTTCGACACATCGTGAACCTCCTGCGCACCGGATGCTGCCCCGAACGTAAGCGCCCGCGATGCGAATCGGCTGGCGCCGAACCCAATCCCCAATATCCCCCACGCAACCAACTCGATTTCGTTCGACAGAGTTATCGAGGTCACGGCGAGGGCAAGCAGAATCCCACCCGCCATCACCGATGCCAGTGCAGAGGACGCGATCAGCGTGTGCTTCGACCGAAGTCGAGACACCACAATGGGTGAGAGCAGTTCCCCGATCGCGATGCTTGCCAGGAGTAGGCCAGCCCCTTGCAGGAGTGGTTCCCTCCGGAGGGCCTGAGTCAAGGGAACCACGAGCGATGGCATGGGCGCGATGAACAGCGCCACACCGCATGCAAGGTACGTTGTTCGGCGCAGCGTCGGGCTCTGCTTCAGGCTGGTGATGATGTCACCCCACGGTGTGAGGGTTTGGAGTGGATCGGCAATTGAGAGTGCTGGACTGAGCCTCACGGCCAAAAATACGAGTGGGACCCTGAGCAGCCCTGCTACGAGCAAGCCGAGCGCTTCAGTGCCGCTCGTGATGAAGACTCCGCCGGCCAAGGCACCGATCACAGCTGCCACGCCCTTGACCACGGTCATGCGGGCCATGACTTGCGACATATCGCCTGACGAGAGGTAGGCCTTGTACACCACGGGTGACACAACAGCCGTGAATCCGATAAAGCCTCCGAGGACTGGGGCGGCCAAAAGCAAGACCGGGAGCGCAGGAACGCCGAGGACGATCAGCAACGCGACGAGGATCCAGCACACAGAGAGCAGGGACGTGGCCCAGGCGTATGCCACGCGCGTGCCCATGACTCGACACAGATGAGGGGCGTAGGGCATGGTCAATGCCCCCGCTACTAAGCCGACCGCAACGTAAATACCCGTGTAGATCGCGCCTGAATCGAAATCGCCCGCCGCCGTTGTGATCCCTGTGGCACTGAGGAGGCTCACGGTGCTTCCTACAGTGGCGAGGCCGACACCAAGGACAAAGGCGGCCGCACCCCTTGGTGCTCCGGCGCTGGCCGGTCGATTCGCCGGAGTCACGCTGCATCCTCCGTGACGCTGATCCTCGGCGTCAAGAGGCCACTTCGATACTCACGCACCTCGGTGAATCCGATTGCCGCGTACAGGGCTCGACCTGCTGCATTTGCAGCGTACATTTCCAAGATCGTCACCGGTGAGCCGTCGGAATCGGCCTCGACGACGAGACGAGAGCATACCGCTCGCGCGTAGCCCATTCCACGGAACTCTGGGTCGCAGCACACGCTCACGAGATGTGCCGCTCCAGACACTTCAACCTCCTGACCAGCAACCGCGAGGAGTCGTCCGTTCCTCTCGACACCAGCCCACCGGATGATGCCCGGGGCACCTGCGAAGATGTGGGCGGACTCGGAGTGCCTCAGCAATTCGTCGATTCTTGAGTCATTGGGGTCGAGGATCGATGTGCCAGTGGCGCAACCTCGCGTCGCTTCAGTGATCCGATTCGCATCGAGGACCCACATGCACCAGTGGCCAGTCACCGGTGCTCGAAACTCCTGCGGCAGAGCCGCATATGCACTCGCGTGCACCGTCACTCCATCGATCGGAGTGCGGCTATCCAAGGCACGCAGCAGCGCGGTCACGCGTTCTGCGTCGTCGCCGAGCACTGTCGCCCAGCGCTCGGTTCGGTTACGTGTCAACCTCGTCCACGCGCCATGGTCACCGTCCGTCGCAACCGTTTCGATACCGTGTGGATCGACCCGCCATGTCAGGAACGGGTCGCCCGGCCGAGCCTGCTGCAGTTCCCCTAGATAGCGTACTTGATCGATCGTCACCCCAACCTCCGAGGACGGCAGGCGCTATCCCCCATTCGCTTGTTCACTGCGGTTCTTC
>CAMDKQ010000279.1 GCA_945901095.1 Bifidobacterium breve | reverse complement strand
ACATCGACGACATCAGCGCCGAGACCAGCCGGGATGGCATGCAGCACTGAAACCGTGGCATCTTCGCCGGGGGCCATCGGAGTGGATGCCGCCGCGGGGGACACGGGCATGACTGTTGCAAGCATGACGATTGCGGACGCGGTGATGCTCGCTCGTGCTCGCTGGCGCACGTTCATTGGACAACCCCTCGCTCGCAGCGACGATGACTTCGACACAATGCCACCACAAAATGTCCGCCTGCGCAGTTCATGCCCGCAACGCGGTGTCCGGGTCAAGGACGACGCAGTCCAGACGCCTCTGCGAATTCTGACCCATCCCGTCGCCGGGGACCGAGGGCGATGAGGGTCATCGTCCCGATCACGTCGGCATGGGGGTTCACAGCAGCTTGTCATCGGCGTACGTTCCAAATAGTCCAGCGAAACGCGGACAGGACCCCAGAACCCGCGCGCCAGCAACCACACAGGCTGCATGACCCTTGGAGTCCTCCTCATGATCATCGTTGAGACCGTCATGATCCGCCGCACCCGGCGAGGCCCGCATGACTGACACAACGTCCGAGCCGAATCCAGAGAATACCGCCGACGATGAGGTGTTAGCGGAGCAGGCGGCGAAACCCGCATTCGAGGAGGTCTACGCCAGCGAGTCCGCCTACACGCCCAGCAGCCTGGACTTCGACGCGCGAACTAAACGGTGCGACGGAGGGCACCGCGGGATAGCGTGAGTATCGGCTGTGCGCGCTGCCTCGTCCACGCAGTAGCCAATGGCTGGGCACGAACCCCGACCGCCCGTCGCCGCGGTGGAGTTCGTGCCAACCAACAGAGGCTGACGAGGTGATCGAGAGCGGCTGCGTCTAGAAGGCCAACTGAATGGCCAGCCGGCAACCACTGCGCCGAACGGACCCCAGTCCGTCTCGAGTCCCGAACTTGGTGCACTCAGCAGTAATACGCCTCTTGATTTCCAAGGGTTCCCTTGGTCGTATCTGCCAGGGCGCCAACCGTTGCCACAGTAGGTGTGGCCCACGCAGATGCAGCAGTGGCGCCTCCACCCACACTGGCCTTGACGACCTGAACCTTGATCGTGACGGCTGTCTTCGCTGTTCCCGCCCAGCAGGCCGTTGCCTGCGTTGTTGCCGCCTGCTGGCTCGACGTCACCGTCGATCCGGCGGGCCGTGCCGAACCGAGCACGATATTGCTGACAAAGTTCGCAGTCTGCCACGGAGCCGTGATCGTGAACGACATGCCAGAGGTGTTCGCGGTCGGCACCTTGAGCGTGGCAACGCCACTCTTGACCTTGACCGGGGTGCCCTCCCAAAACGTGGGCGTAGCTGGCGTGATCTTGCTTGGATTACCGCCAGTAATCGCGCGCTGGGCACCAACCATGCATCCCTCGCATCCGGTGACCTTCAGCGTGATGGTCGTCGTTGGCGACGCGGCATGGGCTGGGCCTGTCGCCAAGGACAGGGCCGCCGCGACGGCTGAACCGGTGGCGAGGATGCGAACTGCAGACGAACGATTCATGATGACACTCCACTCATTGGATTATTGGGCGATGACACTAACCGTGTAGGTGCCCCCGAGGGTGCCGGTGGAATCCTGCACCTGAAATACCGTGGTTCCGATCGCTCCGGAATAGAAGAGGACCGCCTGATTCTTCTTCCCGGAAGGGATCTTTTGCGACGTCATCGGGTTGGCGAGGCAACTAGGTACGCAACTGATAAACGACAGCACCCCGCCGCCGCTCGCCGGAGTGACGCTCGTACTCAACCACGTGACCTGTGTGCAGTTACTGCCCACCGCCACATCGATAGAGGTGACGTACGACTGCGAGGTTGGCCAGCCGTTCGGGCCGATGGATCCCGTCCAGGCATTGTCGGCTATCGCAGACGTGCACGATTGTGCGGGCGGATAGATGGGCGGCGGGGCTGATTGGCCGCCAAGTTCCTCAGTGGTTGCTGGTGCCGGGGAACCCGAGGCTGCCACTGCATCTTGGGCGGCACCGGTCGTGCCTGTCGTGGTAGTCGAGCACCCCGCGAGCCCAGACATGACGAGCACCAATCCGACGGTCAGAATCCTGCAGGTAATCATGATGAGGAGAAGGCCCGAATCGGGCAGACATTGTCAATTGACGACTTCGGCAACGAGCCGCCCGTGTCTCCTGACCCCACCCAATCAGCCGCGCTCTTGCCATTTTCGCTGGAGGTCCAAGCTGCGGCTTCACCGCCGCCGGCACCGAAGCCGCACAGTACGCCCGGACCGCTCCAGTCATTGAATCCCCAGAGTTCGACCTGCGAAGGGAGGAACCAATCCGATAGCCCACCGCTCGGAGCAACGGCTGAGTTCGCGGCCCCTGACGTGCATTCCTGCAGCATCGCCTGCGTGTTGCTGTATCCAGAACCGAGTGTCGTGTCGTTCGGCTGCACATACTCCGAAGCCCCGGAACCAACACACCACGGGACCGAACCCGCGGACACCGTTTGCGCTTCAAGGAAATGGCAGGCTGAGTCACACACCGAGCCAGCTTCGGTGAAGCTCTTGCTGCTGGCGAAGAACACCACCCCGCCACCAGGGCCAGGGTCGCCGCACGCGTATGCCAGCCCTGAGTCGCACACCACCCATGCGTCGTTACTTCCAAGGAGCGGCAAATCGGCAGGCGACGATGCGGGGGCAGGCTCAGCGCTAGTAGGTGCCGACGACGCTGGAGACGAGGCTGGGGACGAAGCTGGCGCTGAACCAGAGACGCCGACGTCATCCTGAGCCGCACCTGATGAACTCGCCGTGGTGGATGAGCACCCGGCCGCAGTCGTACCGAGCAAGACCAATCCAATGGCCAAGACATTCGCGCGCATTCTCATTGCTTGTCCCCATTCCTAAAGGCGGCGACACGACTGTCGATCATCGCGCCGTGGGAGAGCCGTACCGACGATCTTTTACGGAAAAGAGTGAGCGGTTCATCCGTGCGCATGCCTCCGAGCCGCGTATGGGCACAGTAACAAACGCGTACGACATCCGGGTGAAGCGCCTTCCCATATGCCTCAATAGTAGAACACAACAATTAGTTGCTACTCGACGCTCTTGGTCGGGTTGGCGCCTGCAGCCGCGGGCATCCGCGTCTTCAACTCAGGGTTGCAGTACGCCTGCGGTGGGACCGGCGCTAGCCGTGTGGGCATCGTCTTCTACGCCACTTCGACCGCGTTCCCTTGCGGGGGCTCGGATTTCAACGGGATCGGAGACACGACCCCTGGCTTCGGATCGGCTGGAAAAGGTGCCGGGAAGGGTTCGGCGTACTCCTCCGAGAACGCGTGGACGATGCAGTTCCTCAACGGCACATGGGAGACGAATCCCAAGCCTTCTACACGAGGTAAGCCCCCCGTGCGGGCCTTCTCAGCCCACGCTCGCTTCACCATGAACGCAGCAGTTTTCGTGTGGGTTGATTGTCAGACCCTGGGGTTAGGTTGGGGTCATGTTCACGAGGGTTGATCCGCTTACCTGCTCGGCGGGTGCGTTGCTTGCGGATCTGTCGTGCCTTGAGCCGGGTTTGCTCGTGATGTCGTTGTTGCAGTCGGTGGATGTTGAAGGGTTGTCGCCTGACGATGCCGTGTCATTTCTGCAGATCCATGAGCGGTGCCGGAGTTGGTGGGAGGCCCAGCAGGTACCAGCGATGGTGGCCGCTGCAGCGATCAAGCCCCGTATCGATGAATACCGGGTCGTGATTCCGCAACGCGATGAGGCGTCCTTGATCAAGATCTGTGACGTGATCCGTGAGGAGTTGTCCTGCGCACTGCGGGTGTCAGCGTCGGCGATGCAAAACGAGATCGATATGGCACGACTGTTGACGGGGCCCCTCGCTGCGACGTGGCGGTCGTGGGAGTTGGGTCAGATCACCCGCCGGCACGTCGCAGTCATGGTCGAGGCAGTGGGCCGGCTACCAGG
>CAMDKQ010000278.1 GCA_945901095.1 Bifidobacterium breve | reverse complement strand
GCGACGAAGCCCGGGCACAGCGCATTCGCGGTGATGCCCTGGGTGCCGACCTCCTTGGCGACTGCCTTCATGAGCCCGATGATCGCGTGCTTGTTGGCAATGTAGCCGGGGACGGCCATCGTGGTGATCTTCCCGTACATCGACGACATGCCGATGATGCGGCCCGACTGCTGCGGCAGCATGTACTTCAGGGCCCGACGGGTCATCCAGAAGGTCTGGTTGAGGTTGAAGTCGAGTTCGTACTGCCACTCCTCATCGCTCATCATCGCGACCGGGGCGGTGTTCGCGACACCGCCGGCGTTCGGGACGATGATGTCGATGCGGCCGCACTTTGCGACGGTGCCGTCAACGAGGGCCTCAACCTGCGCCTGCTTTGAGGCATCGCATGCGATGAAGTGCAGGCGATCGCCGCCACCCATCTCCTCGATTGCCGTGCGGCCCTTCTCCTCATTGCGACCGCTGAGGACGACCGTTGCGCCCTCGTCGTGGAAGGCCTGGGCGATGCCGCGGCCGATACTGCGGGTACTCGCGGTGATTGTCGCGACCTTGCCGTCAAGAAGACCCATGGAAACTCCTCATTCTCTAAATTGGCGGGATGCGTCCCGAAAGTCAGCCTAACTCTAGACCGACTCAAGAAACAGTTCCCCAGAATATGACGGGGAGCGGGCCCCTGTCTGGCATTCCAAGTACTTGCCACCAGGTCCCGCTCCCAGCGTGAGTGCTAGTTGAAGAGCGCACGCCGAAGTGCGTCGACCCGCATTGCCCAGATCCGCTGAGACAGGGCGGCTGTCGGCGCGAAAACCTCGGCCGCATGGTAGGCACCCGGATTCACATGGAACTCGGTGGGAACACCGGCCCGCATGAGGCGCGCTGCAAAGTCGATGTCCTCATCGCGGAACAGATCGAGGTCGCCAACATCGATGAAGGTAGGCGGCAGACCCGAAAGATCGGTCGCTCGGGCCGGAGCGGCGTAGTGGGACACGTGCTCGGTGCCGTAGGCATCGCCGAGGTACATTCCCCAGGCCTCGAGGTTGCCGGCACGGTCCCAGATGCCAATATCGGTCACCTCGTGGCTCGATGGCGTCTCGTTACGGTCGTCGATCATCGGGTAGATCGGCATCTGCATGCGGATCGCCGGGAATCCACGGTCACGCGACATGAGCGCCACAGCCAGAACCAACCCGCCACCAGCGCTCTGGCCGAACAGAGCAATGCGCTCGGGATCAACACCGATCTCCGCAGCATTCTGGGCCATCCACACCAGGCCGGTGTAGCAATCCTCGGGGGCGGCAGGGACCGGGTTCTCCGGCGCGAGGCGGTACTCCACTGACACGACGACGCAACCGGTCATCTCACAGAGCATCGTTGCGGAGGCGTCATCCATCTCGATGCTGCCGAGCACCATGCCGCCGCCGTGGATGTAGAAGATGCCCGGGAGCGCGCCCGTTGAGCCGACGGGGCGGTACACGCGGACGCCCACCTCGGGGTGGCCGTCACGACCGGGAGCCACGTGATCTTGCGAGGACACCCTGTCATTCGGCGGGATGCCCTCGGCGCCGGCGGCCAGGATCGCGATGACGAGTTCGCGCCGAGCGACGATGTCAGGGATGGCATTGAAGCCTCCGGGAAAAGCGCCAAGCAGTCCGTCGAGGGGAACACGAACCTCGGGGTCGATCCTGTCCTGCAGTGTCATGGGAGATCTCCGATCATCTGGGTCAAGGGGGTGTGAGGGAGGCTACCCGCAGTTCGCCAATCGCGCAGCAGGTTTGCGGTCATCCGCGCTTGGTGAAAGCTTCGATGAGCATGATCGCCTCGTCTCTCGTCACCGCATGGGCGATGGAGTCAACCTCGGCCGCAGCACTCTGAAGTCGAGACATCCCAAAGGATGACCGAATGAGTCGCTTGGCGTCGCCGAGCGCTGCAACCGCCCCCGAGGCAACTCGCGCCACAAGTTCATCGGCGGTCGCATTGAGGTCATCGGCATCGACAACCTGTGCGACGAGACCCCAACCGAGCGCCTCCTCTGCGGTGAGCACCCGGCCGGTCAGCGCGAGTTCAAGCGCCCGTTGCTGCCCAACCGCTCTGGGGAGGAGGTAGGAGACCCCGCAGTCGGGGGTGAGCCCGATACCGGCGTACGCGGTCAGGAACTTCGTCGAGCGCGAGGCGACGACGACATCTGCGTTGAGCACCACGGCAAGGCCAGCTCCGGCAACCGCCCCCTGGACTGCCGCGATGACCGGGATCGGCAGTTCCGACATAGCACGAAGCCCCGCCTCCAGGGTTTTGGCTAACTCGCGCAGGTAGGCGGCCCTGTCGCCGGCGACGACCATCGACGCAACATCCCCACCGGCGCAGAACCGCGGCCCGTTACCGGTGAGGAGTACCGCTCGCGCCTCGCTGGCCGCAATGCGCTCGACCACCGACGAGAACTCGCGAGCTGCATCGAGGTCGAATGCATTGGATTGGCCCGGCCTGTTGAGGGTGACGCGCGCGATCGAATCGCGGACGTCAAATAGCACTGCCTCGTCGTTCATGATGCCCCTTCGCGTAGGTCGTACTCAACTGTGTGGCGGCGCGGACTGACTGTGACATTCTCTCGGCATGACGATCCACCGAGACGATACGGGAGCCGACGTCCGACTTGATGAGCCACCACGGCGGATCGTGAGCCTGGTGCCCTCACTCACCGAGGCCCTCGCCGCCAGCGCACCTGAGACCCTCGTCGGCGCGACCAACTGGTGCAGCCATCCGACCGATCTTGATGCCGTGCGCATCGGGGGAACGAAGAACCCTGATGTAGGAGCGATTATTCGCCTCGCCCCAGACCTCGTCATCGCCAATGCCGAGGAGAACCGGGCCGACGACGTAGACGCCCTGCGCTCAGCAGGCCAGCAGGTCTGGGTCACCGACATTCGCACCGTCGGGCAGGCCCTGAACTCTCTGGCGCGACTACTCGAGGCAATCAACGCTCCATCCTGCTCCTGGCTTGACGACGCTCGCTCCCGGTGGGAAAGCCTGCCTGATCGCCCTACAGCCGAGCGCCGCCGAGCCGTCATCACCATCTGGCGACGGCCCTGGATGCATGTTGGAAGCGACACTTACGCTGGCGATGTCCTGCGCCGACTCGGTATCGACAATGTGCTCGCGAACTCCCCCGAGCGGTA
Organism: Bifidobacterium breve; assembly: GCA_945901095.1. Lineage (GTDB taxonomy): Bacteria > Actinomycetota > Actinomycetes > S36-B12 > S36-B12 > WLND01. Next base: position 787 of record CAMDKQ010000278.1, on the reverse strand, counting down.
CCCACGCCTGAAGCTCGAGGACTTGCCCCCCTACGACCTCGTCGTGCTGCCCGACGAGCCATACGCGTTCCACGCCCACGACGGCCCCGAGTCGTTCGACCCGATTCCCTGCGCACTCGTCGATGGACGCTCGCTCACTTGGTACGGCCCAGCGATGGTTCAGGCACCGGAGATCCTCCTGAACCAGCTCGCGTCGGCAATGCACGATGGCAACCGGCAACCATCGACTTAGCGGCCGGTGAACTCGGCCTTTCCAGGACCGTGCTCGATGAACGATGCCATCCCGATCCTTTGATCCTCGGTCGCGAACATGCTGGCGAAAGCCTGACGCTCGATCTCAAGACCGGTGGCGAGATCGGTCTCGAGGCCGGCATCGATGGCACCCTTGGCTGCAGCAAGCGCGAGGCCCGGGCCTCGGGCCAACTCGACCGCCCACGCATGCGCATTGGAGTACACATCCTCGGGGGCAACGACCCGGTCGACGAGACCGATCGCTAGGGCTTCCGGCGCATCGATGAAACGACCGCTGAAGATGAGGTCTTTGGCCCGCGAGGGCCCGACGAGGCGAGAGAGTCGCTGGGTGCCGCCAGCGCCGGGGATGATACCCAAGAGAATCTCCGGCTGACCGAGACGAGCGTTGTCAGCGGCGACCCGCAAGTCGCAGCACAGTGCGAGCTCGCAACCCCCGCCGAGCGCGTAACCGGTAATCGCCGCGATGGTGGGCTTGGGGATCGCGGCGATAGCGGTGAATGATGCCTGCAGGCCTCGGGAGTGCTGGGCCATGTCC
>CAMDKQ010000277.1 GCA_945901095.1 Bifidobacterium breve | reverse complement strand
GCGAGCCCGTCTCCCTTGTGGAAACTAGGACGTAGTGCGCATCCGGTTCAGCTGCGAGCGCTATGTCAGTTCGGGACGGGTAGGCCTCCGTGGCGGTGTGCGAGTGGTAGATGATGACCGGAACCTCATCGCGGTCATCCATGTCACGGTAGAGCCGCAACAGGTCCGTCGAATCGAACTCGTAGAACGTCGGGGATCTCGCCGCATTGAGCATCGGGACAAACCGTGTTGGAAGGTCTGAGTTGATCGGACCGGCGATGACCCCGCACGCTTCGTCCGGATGATCCGCGCGAGCGTGGGCAACCATGTCATCAACGAGGTGACGAGAAATCTTTAGCACGACCTAACCCTAAGCCGCCCGTTCCGGTTGCGACCCTCAGAAAGTCGTCGCAGAATGTGCGGTTGACGGGAAGCGCTCCACCTGAACGCCTCACGCCGAACATGGAAGTCATTTGTCATCACTATTCGGAGGCTTAAATGGAATCCGTACTTCAGCTCGATTATTCACAGTTCCAAACGGTCTATAACGTGCTTTCGTTCGCTGTGGCCTCAATGCTCGCTGCCACAGTGTTCTTCCTCGTGGTGCAGGGCAGGGTTCTGCCGCGCTACCGCCAGGCGCTCATCGTCTCTGCAATGGTGACCTTCATCGCGGGCTACCACTACATCCGGATCTTCAACTCCTTCACCGAGGCATATGTCGCCGTTGGTGACGGCACCCCGGCCACCGCAATGAACGCGATGTCCTACGTGCTCGTCAATGGCGATGGCTTCAACGAGGGCTACCGCTACGTCGACTGGTTGCTCACGGTTCCGCTACTGCTCTTCGAAGCCGTTGCAGTGCTCGCACTCGCCCCGCAGATCCGCAAAAGCCTCCTGCTCAAGCTCATCCCCGCTTCCGCGCTGATGATCATCCTCGGCTACCCCGGCGAAATCGCAGTCGACACGGCCACCAAGACGGTCTGGGGCGTCCTTTCGACCCTTCCGTTCATCTACATCCTCTACGTGCTCTTCGTCGAGCTCAGCAAGGCTGCGAAGAACCAGCCCACGCAGGTTGGCAAGGACCTGAACGGTCTTCGCTGGCTGCTCCTCGCAACCTGGGGCGTTTACCCGATCTCGTACCTGCTCCCGATGCTCGGGATCGCCGGTGCAGATTCCTTCGTGTGGCGTCAGGTCGGCTACTCGCTTGCTGACGTCCTCGCGAAGTGCCTCTTCGGCCTTCTCATCTACAAGATCGCCCGCGAGAAGAGCTTCGCAGACGATCCGGCTTTCGCCGATCAGGAGATCAAGGCGGCTCCGTCCAGCGGAGCCTGATCAACGGCGCCCCGGCGCCTGCACCACACATTGGAGCGGTGGTCCCTCACATGGGGCCACCGCTCCTTCGCGTGACGGTCACCACGATCGAGCCATCGCCGCTCCAAATTAGGCCTTCGCCGCCTACCACCGACTATTCTCGGCCCATGATCCAATGGGCTGAGGATACAGACTTCGCTCGCGATGCAGGTCAACGTTTAGAGCAGGCCTTCGTCCTGTGCTCATTCGCCTCACTCCTCGTCGGTCAGGCGACTGAGTGACTCGCTTCGATCCAGCGCGCATCTTCGAGACACTTGATCGTCACGGGGTGATCTACCTAACCATCGGGGCGTGGGCCGTCATCGCCCATGGCTACGTCCGTGCAACAGCAGACATCGATTTCGTGGCCCGCCTCGACAAAGAGAATATTGAAAGACTCGCGGCGGCACTGAGCGAACTCAATGCTCGGCTGCGGGGAGTCGATGCCGACAAGCTCGACATTGATCCGACCAAACCCGAAACGCTCGGGAATGGAGCGTCGTTCACAATGGACACCGATGCTGGCCCTCTGGATTTCCTCAACGACGTTCCCGGAGCCACAGACTTCGATCTCATGCGCAGCAGAGGTCACTTGGCCAATGCCGGTGGCGTCGCCGTGTGGGTCGTTGGTCTTGAGGACCTCATCCGCATGAAGGACGCCTCAGGTCGCGAACAGGATCTGCTCGACATTCACAAGCTTGAAGCGCTTCGGGCGACACGACCTCGGCAAGAGTAGAACCCCGCTCAAGGTCACGACAGGTCGTCGAGGTGAAGCTGGACGAGGGACTCCTGTAGGTAGGTAAGCCAGTCGTAGAAGTCCAAGAGCCCCGCTCTGGGATCCTCATCAGGGAGGGCGGCGATCTCAGCGTGGTTATCGTCGGTCAGCCCGATACGGGTGCCGATCGCCAGACGGCCGTCATTGAGGAAACCGAGCCAGCTCGCCTGCTCCTGATCCGAGAGAGTGACCTTCTCACCCGACCGCTCGAGGGCCCCTGCGACAGTGCGGGCGTGTGCGGTCTTCGTCTCGCGTAGCGATCGCTCGGTGAAGCGACGGAAATCCATCGCAGCATCGTCATCGTCTTGGTACGCGTCAGGAAGCAGTCGCGCGAGCGCCGGATCCACCGGGGTCCTCGCCTCGTCATCGATGCCGACCATTATCGCGAGCGGGTCACGTGCGTCGCCAGTGTCGTCCGGGGCAACGAACTCGATCACCTGCGCCGAAAGCGAGCGCAACAGGCTCTTCTCGACATCGTCAAGTCTGATGACGGTGCGGCCCGAGCCTGTGCGATAGAAGGCGTCGGGCATCAGTCGTCCTTCTGGAGCGTCGCCCACAGGCCGTAGGAGTGCATTGCTGCAACGTCGATCTCCATCGCCTCACGGGTGCCGCTTGACACTGTCGCACGGCCCTTCTCATGGACGTCGAGCATGAGAAGTTCAGCCTTGGCGCGGTCAAACTTGAAGTAAGTCATGAAGACGTACGTGACGTAGGACATGAGGTTGATGGGGTCGTTCCAGACGATCGTTACCCACGGGTGTTCCGTCACCGTCTCCTCGGAAAGAGCGGTGCGCTCGGACGGCGCTATCGACATTCCACCATTGTCTCGTACGCTGCTCCGCATGACGTCCGCAATCCCAGCAAAGCGTTCGGATCTGCCGAATCCAACGATCCTTACCAAGATCCGCGAATCCGTGATTGGCGACGACCAGATCATGCACGGGCCATTCGGGCCCAGGCGCGTCACCTACGCCGATTACACCGCCAGCGGACGAGCCCTCAGCTTCATCGAGGACTTCATCCGAGGGGAGGTCCTCCCCCGCTACGCGAATACCCATACCGAGTCCAGTGGGACCGGCCTGCAGACCACCCGGCTTCGCGAGGATGCCCGCGAAATCATTCGAACCGTGGTCAATGGCGACGAAACGACCTGCGTCATCTTCACCGGGTCGGGCTCCACCGGGGCGATCAACAAGCTCGTCGGGGTTCTGAACCTGCGGATCCCCGCGGACCTCGACGCCCGCTACCAACTCTCCTCTTGCATTCCTGCGAACGAGCGCCCGGTCGTATTCATCGGCCCGTTCGAGCACCACAGCAATGAGCTCCCCTGGCGTGAGTCGATCGCCGATGTCGTCACCATCCACGAGGATCCTGACGGACATATCGATGTCCAACACCTGCGCGAGGAACTCGAGCGCTACGCCTCCCGGCCGACGAAGATCGCCTCATTCAGCGCTGCGAGCAACGTCACCGGCATCGTCTCCGACACCCACGCCATCACCCAACTCCTCCACGAGCACGGCGCCCTTGCCTTCTGGGACTTCGCCGCAGCCGCTCCCTACATCGACATCGAGATGAACCCGCGCTGTTCGGACCACCCACTCGCCTACAAGGACGCCATCGTCCTGAGCCCGCACAAGTTCGTCGGCGGTCCCGGCACGCCCGGGATCCTCATCATCCGGCGCGAGCACCTGCGCAACACCGTGCCCGACATCGTCGGTGGAGGCACCGTCGCCTACGTCAATCCGCAGGAGCACCGCTATCTCGAGGATCCCATTCACCGGGAGGAGGGCGGCACGCCTGCGATCATCGAATCGATCCGCGCTGGTCTGGTGTTCGCGCTCAAGAAC
>CAMDKQ010000276.1 GCA_945901095.1 Bifidobacterium breve | reverse complement strand
CCCGACTCGCCTATCTGGTACGCCTCATCCGCCACCTGCCGGTGCAATGCCGATCTGTCCTCGTGGCTGAAGACCGCCACGGAACTCACGGCCAGCTCCCGCGCAGCGCGTGCAGCTCGGATCGCGATCTCTCCACGATTGGCGATCAGTACCTTGCGCACGACAGAACTCCTCGAGATAGCAGCAGAAGGGCGAGCGGTAATCAGCAAGCGTGCAGAGCCAATGGTGCGATCAGTCGCAAGCAATCAGGCGCTGGCGTTGAGCACCGAGTCCGTCGATGCCGAGTTCCATGACGTCGCCGACCGACAGGTAGGTCGGCGGCTTCATGCCCAGGCCGACACCGGGCGGGGTGCCGGTGTTGATGAGGTCACCGGGCTCGAGGACCATGAATTGGCTGAGGTACCAGACCAGATACGGGACATTGAAGACCATGGTCTTCGTAGAACCTGTCTGACGGCGGTGGCCGTTGACATCGAGCCACATACCCAGGTCGTGAACATCGGCAATTTCGTCGGATGTGACGAGCCATGGACCGCACGGATTAAACGTCTCGCAGGACTTCCCCTTGCTCCATTGACCTCCGCGCTCGAGCTGGAACTCCCGCTCCGAGACGTCGTTGACCAGCGTGAACCCGGCGATATGAGCTCCGGCGTCCTCAGGAGAGGCCAGGTATCGAGCGCGCGCACCGATGACGATCCCCAACTCGATCTCCCAGTCGGTCTTGGACGAGGCACGCGGAATGATCACGTCGTCGTTCGGACCGATGACCGTGTTGGGTGCCTTGGTAAAAACGATCGGCTCTTCGGGAATGGGCATACCGGACTCGGCTGCGTGATCTGCGTAGTTCAGCCCGATGCACACCACCTGCTGCGGGCGGGCTATCGGTGAACCGATGCGCTGGTCGCCCATTGGCACTGCCCGGCCGGCGGCGACCTGCTCTGCCACGAAGGCGGACACCTGACCGAAGTCGATTCGGGCAAGGAAATCACCGTCGATGTCTGATGTGGTCTCGGTTATGTCGACGTAAGCGTCGGCGGACACCATTACGGCGGGGATCTCGCGGCCGGGCTGGCCGACGCGGGCGAATCTCATGTGTGCTCCTTGTCGGGTTCGGTCATTCGGGATGCGGGGAAGAGCGCGTAGGCACGGGCCAGGTGCTCCAGGACGTGGGCGTAGGGCCGGTCGGTGGCTCGAGTCATGCCGATCTCGCAGGTCCGATTGGCACTCGCGTGGGCGGCAGCATCGAGGACGCGGACCTGTGCAGCCTGGGTCGCGGTCGCGGCTGCCGTCAGTTCGGGGTGGAGCAGGCCGCGATCACCGGCGAATCCGCAGCACCCCCATCCCGTGGGCACTTCGACGCGGTCAGCGACAGTGCGGGCCAAGGCGAGTAGGTCGGGGGTGATTCCGAGCCGAGTTGTGGAGCATGTCGGGTGCACAACGAGCGAGGGCAGCCGGGCCGGCTCCGGCAGGAGCGGAAGCAGCGTTTCGCGGGTAAAGGTGATCGCATCGATCACTGTGATCCTTCGGCCGTGGGTTGCTTCAACTTCGTCCAGCAGGCTCGTGAGGCCTTCCGTGCAGGAGGCGGCATCGACGATGACAGGCAGTCGGGCCCGGTCGGTGGTCTGCCATAGCCAGGATTGCATCCGGTCGCGCATGTGCGCATACGCATCGGTCATGCCCTTGGAGGCGAAGGGCGTGCCACAGCACGCATCCGCAATCCCGTTCGGTACCGCGATCTCTACCCTGGCCTTCTCGCACAGGGCCAGCAGCGCCGCTTCCACCCCCGGATAGCCGGGCTCGGGCCCGAACATCGACCCGACGCAGGCGGGCATGAAGACGGCCACAGCATCTTCGGCTGGGCGGGGCTTCCGTCGACAGCCGCCGACAGGAAGGCCTGAGTCCCACAGCGGAAATGTGTCGTTGCCGACGATCCGGCGAGCAGCGCGACTAGCGGCGTGACTCAGACGCGGCAGTCGCTTCGCCATGGTGAGCGCCCATGAAGCGGTGGACGTCGTGCGACCCCAGAGACGGGCAGCAGCCGACCACGCGAGCACGTGTGCCGGCGTGACCGTCTCGACGCGAAGTCGCTTGACCAGCGAGCCTGTGTCGATCCCGACCGGGCACGCGGTCAAGCACATGCCGTCTGCCGCGCACGTCTGCACGACCTCGTACTCGGAGGTGGCATCGAGTTCGCGCAGTAGGACGAGGTCTCCGGCCTGCTCAGCGCGAGCGCGTTCGCGACGAACGGCAATCCGCTGCCTGGGCGTGAGCGTCAGATCCTTGCTCGGGCACACCGGTTCGCAAAATCCACAGTCCACGCACCGATCCACTTCCGGCTCGACCGTCGGAGTGGTCTTCAAGTGCTGGAGGTGGATCAGCGGGTCGTCACTGATGATCACGCCTGGATTCAGCACCCCTGCCGGGTCGAATAGGGCCTTGATCTCGCGCATTACGTCATGCAGCTCATCGCCGTACTGGCGGCGCACGAACGGCGCCATCATCCGACCGGTGCCGTGCTCGGCCTTCAGCGTTCCCCCCGCACCAAGTACCAACTCGACCATGTCTTCAGTGAACGCCCTGAAGCGGGCGAGCAATTCAGGTTGATCAAAGCGCTCGTTGAGCAGGAAGTGAATGTTCCCGTCCTTCGCATGACCGAAGATCACCGACTCCTCATACCCGTGCCGGTCGAACAGGCCCGTCAGTGCCACACAGGTGCCCGCCAGTTCCGACACAGGAACTGCCACGTCTTCAAGAAGAGCAGTCGTCCCCGACGGGCGCGCACCCGCAACCGCCGCGTACAGGCCCTTGCGCACGTGCCACAGATCCGCCCGCGTGCGCGCCACCTGAGTCAGTTCAGCCGGAAGCTCGAGCGGCAGTCCAGCCAGCAGATCCCGTGCGGATTCGAGTCGCTGCGCAAGCGCCTGCTCAGTGACTTCCTGGAACTCCACCAGCAGGCCGGCCCTGCGGTCCACCGCGATCCCGGGCAGCGCGCGGCCGCCGATCGGATCGAGCTGGGCGACGCGCAGCGCCGTGGAGTCAAGCACCTCGATCGCTGCGAGCCCCGACGCCACCAGCTCAGGCAGAACGCCGGTGGCCCGCTCGATCGAGTCGAATACCAAGAAGCCCGTCGCAACATGCGGGAGCACAGGCACCGTGCGAAACGTCGCCTCCGCAATGAAGCCCAGCGTCCCCTCTGACCCGATCATCAGATGCTCCAGGACCTCAACCGGAGAGTTGAAGTCGAGGAAGGCATTCACCGAATAACCCATCGTGTTCTTCATCGCGAACAGATGCTCGATCCGTCGCACCGAATCCGGATTACTCCGTACGCGATCACGCAACCGGATCAGACCTTCATAGATGGCGGGCTCCGCCACCCGCAGCCGGTAGTCCGCATCACCCGCGCCGGTATCGACAACCGTGCCGCTCGGCAGCACGACCACGAGAGAGTCAAGTGTCCGATACGAATTGAACTCAGTTCCGCACACCATCCCCGAAGAATTGTTAGCGAGCACCCCGCCAACCGTTGCGGCGGACTCACTCGCGGGATCCGGGCCCAACTTGAATCCGAGGGCAGACAATTGTGCATTGACTTGCCTCACGGTGGCGCCCGGTCCGACGCGCACTCGTGCACCGTCGTCAAGTACCTCGATTGCCCGGAAGCCTCGGCGTGTATCCACCAGCAGCGAGCGCGATTGCGCCTGCCCGCTCAAGCTCGTTCCACCTGATCTAAAGGTGATCGACCTGCCTCGTACGGCAGCCTCTGCCATCATCGCCCCAACGTCCTCAGCGGAGGCTGCATTCATTACTTCCTCGGGAACCATGAGGAAGTGGGACGCGTCACGGGCAAGCGCCACTCGCTTGAGCACGCCATGTCGCTGATGGAGTGGTGCGGATGTATTGATGACGTCGTTCCCAGTTGCGCTAGCAGTCGGTCGATCTGGGAGATGAGCGAAAG
>CAMDKQ010000275.1 GCA_945901095.1 Bifidobacterium breve | reverse complement strand
CGCCGCCGAAACCCCGGCCCGACCCGACACCAAGTGGAACATCCCGGAAGAACCGTCATCCGGAACACCGCTACGCCTCCGACCGAACCCGAGCCCGAAACGACAATCAGAGCCGCGACGCCTATCTCATCGGTGCATTCAGGTTAAGGAGACGGTGACGTTGATGGATGGGACGGTGCTCGATGACGAGGCCGCCGATCGCATCGTCGCGGAGGTGGAGGAAGCGGTGCTCGCTGGTCGCGGGAGTTCGTCCTTTCCCCGCAAGGGACGCCCCTCGCTGACGGGTCGTGCGGCTGCGTCACCTCATGTGGGCTTCCGGGTATCGCCGGAGCTGCGTGACGAGGCCGAGGCGATCGCACGTGAGCGGGGCGTCACGGTATCGGCACTGGCTCGCGAGGCACTGGAGCAGTTCGTCAGCAATGCCGGCTAGGCACCGTCGAGCGCATCACGGATCCGATTCCTAGCACTTTCCACGTGGTTCTCGGTGGTTCTGGGTGGGTCTCAGTGAGACCAAAACTGTTGGTGTCTCATGATTCGCCTCATGGCGGCAATGGGCCTCAGCAACCTTCGCATCCTTAGGTTCGGGGTTCGAGCCCCGACGACCAATCGCGAAAAATGTTGCGGTGCAACAGGTTGGCGTCTGGACGGCTGCCAATGCCATGACCGGAATGGGTCGTCAGCGCTTTCCTAGTTCTTGAGCAGTTTCATGGTGAGTCGTGAGTCCATCCCGGCGATGGCCACGTCGCCCATGATGTCTGTGGTGAGCCAACGCTGTTAGCCTCTCGGGCGGCAGCGAATTATTCATTGTGACGGGGGGCGCTCGCATGCAGTTGTCCGCGGGTTGTGCCTTGCCGACTCGCTAGAAATATGTTGTTACGGCGTCTAGGACGGTGCCGTGGGAATCCGTCTCCAGAATGATGCGCCACCTGTCGAATGCCGTGCACGGGTGTGAGATGCCCAGACGCACGATGTCTCCCGGCACCAGATGGGCGTCCGCTGGCACCTCCAGATACAGGTGCTGATCATTGACCTTCGTGACGGTGGCAGCAGGAACGTGCCGTTCGTTGCCCAGATTGTCAGTGATCCCGAGGACGACCGGGTAGCCGGCGTCTGTGGGCAGGTCTCGCCCGCCGGCGCCGACGATTGCGACGCCTGGCTCGGGCCGGGACAGGACAGCGGCATGCACCGAAAGGGCAGCCGTGAGCGTGCTGCTCTCGTCGTTGCCTGTCGTCGAACCAAGGGGAGATCCGGCGTCGAAGAGCAGAGAATCGTGCGTGACGTAACCACCGCTTCGGATGACAAGGTCACAGTCTGTTTCGATGCGGGCGAAGGCATCTAGGACGCGATCGAACCAGATGCTGCCTCCTGACGACACGATGCGCGGCGCTCCCGGCTCCACCAGCCTGAGTACCTGGTCCGCGGCCTCGACCCAGAGCGCGAGGTATGCATCGACAGCCTCCTGTGGTCCGCTGCCGCGCCGGGGGCTGATGATTCCCTCGTATCCCTCCAACCCAACAAGTCGCAGAGTCGCCGACGCATCTGAGACGGCGTGGGCCACGGCCGTGAGGTCGTCGATGGTCCTGGCCCCGGCTCTGCCTCCCGGCATTCCCAACTCGACGAGCACGTCCAGTCGCCGTCCGGAGCCGACTTCACCAATGGCTTCAGCGAGTAGTTCGACAACCTCGACACTGTCGACGAGGCACATGATCTCCATCCATGAGTTCTCTGAGGCGATCGAAGCCAGCCGACGCACGTCGTAGAACGATGACACCTCATTGGCGATCAGCACCCGTGGAACTCGATAGTGCACGCACACTTCAAGCTGAGACACGTTCGCGACCGTGAGCGCCCACGCGCCTGCTTCTAGTTGCGCCGCCCAGATTCGCGGGCACATCGTCGTCTTCGCATGCGGGGCAAGAAGCGCTCCACGAGCGGCAAGGTACCCATGAAAGAGGGCGATGTTGTGGAGAAGGGCAGCACGATCCAGCGTCATGGCTGGCAGGGGCACGTCAGACAGGATCGACCATCCATGAGTGCGCACGTCCGCCAGCGATCCGTTGAACCAGCCGGGCAGAGACTTAGATGGTGTCGGTACGGGTCGCCGAGACTCCATTTCGAGTATTTCCCGAATGCCCGCCAACTCGGCTCCTCTGGTCTCAGCTATCAGCGTCGCCCCGCTTCGTCCCAGTGATCGCGGGGTCTCATGCACCTTAGCGAGACCCGACGGGAATAGCAATTATTGGTCCTACCAATACTGACATATTGACGGGATCAAGCCCAATCATCGCTATATTGGCTCTACCAACTTGGCAAAGGCGATGGATCCATGGTCCAGGTGCCGGAACTGCGAGGAGACTGCGCCACATGACCGACATCATCCTCAGGGGCGGAAGCGTTGTTGATGGCACGGGAAACGAGCCCTATTGTGCAGATGTCGTGATTTCGGGCGGAGTCATCACCGGCATCGGCGACTACACCGACGTCGATAGCTCCGACACCATTCAGTGCAGTGGTCGACTGATTTTCCCCGGATTCATTGATACGCATAGCCACCTGGACGCGGGTGTCTTCCGCTCTGATGCCCAGCTGGCTCTCCTTCGGCAGGGCGTTACCTCGGTTATTGCCGGTCAGGACGGTGTCTCGTACGCGCCGGGCCGCGGGGTCTACGCGACTCGTTACTTCGCCTCGATCAACGGATCACACCCCACCTTCTCTGGAGGATCAGTCGCAGACTTGTTAGAGACTTACCGGGGAACGACGCGAATCAACGTGGGCTATCTCGTCCCGCAAGGCATCGTTCGGCACAACGTCATGGGACTGCGGCAGGATCCGCCGACGCCGCGCGAACTCGCCGAGATGGTGGAGCAAGTCGAGCACGGTCTAGAGGAGGGGGCTCTCGGACTCTCGACCGGCCTCGACTATGTGCCCGGCTACTTCGCGGCGACCGATGAACTGATCGCCTTGTGCGAACCGGTCGCCCGTCGCGGCGGTGTGTATGTGTCGCATCTGCGTGGGTACGGCGAGCCTGGTGTTGCCGAGGCCGCGGAAATCTCACGGCGGGCCGGGGTCCCCGGCCACATTTCGCACTACCACGGGCCTACAGCGGACATGGTCGATTGGCTGGAGGACGGGCAGCGCGCAGGAGCTGATCTCACCTTCGATGCCTACCCGTATGACCGCGGGTGCACGAATCTGACACTGCTCACCCTCCCGCCCTGGCTGCTGGAGATGGATCCTGACGAATGCATCGAGCGGCTAGGTGAGATCGACACCCACGCATACCTGGACATTGACTGGCTCCCGCAGCGCGGTGACATCACGGGCCTGGGTCCGGATTGGGCCACTCGAGTTGAATTCACGTACGTCGCTGCGCCGGCATACGCATGGGCAGAAGGGCTCTCGATGTCTGTGGCCGCAGAGCGTGCGGGCCGAACTGTGGGCGAGCTGACCGCACTCATGCTGCAGGCCTCGCGGTTAGAAGTCGGCGCGACTGTCCCGTTCTCCAACTCCACGGAGGCAGAGGCCCAGGAATTGGCCAACCACCCGTCCTTCATGTGCGGTTCGGACGGCATCTACTTCGGGAGCTCGCCCCATCCTCGTGGATGGGGATCGTTCGCCCGAGTGCTGAGCAGGTACTGCCGCAGGGACGAGACCATGACCTGGGGCGCGGCTGCCTGGAAGCTGTCGGGGCATGCCGCGCATCGATTCGGGCTGACTGACCGAGGTCATGTCGCCGTAGGTGCCGTTGCAGATCTCGCGATCGTCGACCCCGCCTCGGTTCAGGACAATGCGAGCTACGGATCGGGGCGACTGACGGCCACCGGGGTTTCCGACGTTCTCGTGGCCGGCTCGCCGGTGCTGCGCAGAGGGGAACTCACCGGCGTGCTGTCTGGACGTCCGTTGACCAGAACGGTCTGACCAATAGAGATTAATCAGTGGTTAGGCATAAAAAATAGCCGCTAATTCAGATAATTGGACCTACCAATCGGTTGACAACCTCGACCCTG
>CAMDKQ010000274.1 GCA_945901095.1 Bifidobacterium breve | reverse complement strand
GACGCCTAAGGTAGCGCGTCGCCTGAGCAGCGAATCCCGGCACCGTGGCACCGAAGTGATATCTCCTCGTCCATGCATCGGCACGCTCGTCGACGACGACAGGGACGGCCTCGGTCGGAACCTTGATCGCCTCGACCGGCCGGAGGTAGTCGGGCCGCCTCACGGTGTGGGTTGCCTCGCTGCCGAAGCCCAGATTCTCGACGAGGTTGACGTTCGAGGTGGCGGTCCACTGGTCCGCCGCCATGCTCGCAAGGACGAGTTGACCGTCCCAGGTGTCGACCTGCTTGCGGGCGAGGAGTTCAAAGGTGCTCGTCCAGTAGGCGAACCCGCCAAGGGAACGGCCGCCCGCCCGCCACAACTCCTTCGCCGGCAGTCGACGGCGCCAGTCCCGGATGTCAAGATCATGGGACTCCCATGATCGACGCCAAGTCGCCCAGCCCCAGATATGCGGGACGCGCGAGAACCGGTAGGCACCGGTGCTGCTCATCGCCTCCGGGGGCACGTAGTTGCAGCCTGAGATCGCGAAGACCCTCGGATCGTTCGCGTAGCGCTCCAGCAGTTCGCTGCAGAACGGGAAGAATGAGACGTCCGGAATGATGTCGTCCTCGAGGATGATGCCGCGCTCCTCGTGTGAGAAGAACCAGCTCACTGCGGTGGCGACTCCCAGGCCGCAGCCGAGATTCGCCTCTTGAAACAGCGTTTCGACGTTGCAAGGCCAGTCGATCTCCTCGACGGCTTGGCGGCAAGCCATGACGGCATCCTGCTCGCCGACTCGATCAGGCCGGGGTCCATCGACGGCGAGGTAGATCCGCGATGGGCGCACCTCGCGAAGGCGGGTGATGAGTCGCAGCAGGTGATCTGGGCGATTGAAGGCGAGGATGAGGCAGGCGTCGTCAACTGCCATCGCGCTGACTGCGCAACTCTCTGATCTGCTGGTCGAGCAGGGCGACATCCTCCGCCAGTCGCCGGATCCTTGCCTCGTGGCGGCTGAGCTCGTAACTCAGTTGGACGCTCACGAGAACGAGGAGGACAACGGTCATGAAGAAGAGCAGGTTCGCGGGGGTGGCCACCCCGACGGTCTCGCTCACCCAGTACAGGGCTCGCGGCACAACAGCGAAGACGAGGGCGATCGCGGAGACGATGAGCCATAACACTGCGTACTGCTCACGCAGCACCCCGCGACGAAGCAGACTGAAGACGAAGATGAACGTCACAAGGGACGCCAGCCCCGCGAGGATGTTCGGGATCATGACTGGTCGCCCCTCGACTTACGGCCGCCCTGGAGGCCGGTCGCGAGAAGAGCGAGGGTCGCGCGGCCGAGGTAGAGAGCTGACCAGATCGCGTTTTTGCTCGGCCGCCCGGTCTGCCGAAAGTACATCGTCACGGGTGTCTCGTGGATCACCAGACCCCTGCGGATCGCAATCGCGAGCGAGCCCACCGTATCGCCGAGGTACTCGGCGGGGTAGTCCACCGCAAAGAGCTCGATCGCTCGGGGCCCCGCTGATCGAAACCCCGATGTTGGGTCGGTAATGGCGCCCTTGTTCATCCTGCTCAGGCTGAAGGACAGAAGCCTCATTGCCCATCGTCGCGGCCCGCCGACGAAGTACATGGAGTCGGGATGAAAACGGGTGCCGACCACCACATCGGCTACATCCAGGCCGCCAAGCACTCGGTCGAGATCAGCCGGGTCATGCTGACCATCGGCATCCACCTGGACGAGCGCCTGGTACCCCTCGCGCCTCGCGAACAGGAAGGCTGTCCGCATGGCGCCACCGACGCCCACGTTGAAGGGAAGCGACACGACGACAGCCCCAGCCTGAGTGGCAAGGAGTGCCGTCTCGTCGGTGGAGCCGTCATTCACGACGAGGATGTCGGCATCGGGGCGGTGCTCGCGGACCTTGGCAATGACACCTGCGATCGACCCCTCCTCATTCCAGGCGGGGATTGCGACGAGCACGCCCTTGCTTCTCACAAGGGGTCACGGTAGTCCACGCGAGTCGCAGGACGGGCATGTCAGCCCCTGATGCTCGAATACGCGTCATGTTCGCCCTGCAACTCCCACAGCTTGTCGCATCAGTGACCGCGCCACGACCAGGAGCGCAATGCGCGCGCGCCACGCACGGCTTTGAGAAGAAGAAGGACCTGGCCCGGACATTCAGCGAGGACTGGGAGGCGGTGCTCAACCTCGCCGGCGACCTGGCCGGCGTCCCTGTGGACGACGCCCTCGAGGTCGTGTGGGAGGACAACGAACCGCGCAGCGAGTCGGAGCTCATGGACGCGCTGACGAAGCCGCGCTCCCTCGGCGTTCCCCTAGCGACAATCTGGGCCGAGATGGGCTACTCGCCGGAGATGAGCGACGACCCGCTGAATCAGGCACGCCGCAAGCTGCTCGCCTCGACGAGTGCGATGCTCGGCACGCTGACGGCAGAGGATGTCGGCGGCACCTTCCGCTCGATCGCCCCCGGCCTCGAAGCCGCCCGTGCAACCGGGCGCACCTCGGCGGTCACCGCCATCCCGGGCCTGCGCAAGGACGTCGCCGACGGAGACGAGGCACAGCGCAAGGCGCTGGACTGGCAGGAGGCTAAAGCCGCTGAACTGCGGGCGGAGCTAGCCGGGCTGCCGGACGCGCCCGGGCTGTCACGACAGCGTCCACGTGCACCTATCGTGTGGACTTCATCCTCTCGGAGGGATCGGTTTGCGATGTCGATTGAGGAAGCTCGCATTTCGTCCGTCCTCGACAATCGAGTGCGAGACTTGGCTCTTTCTCCGGTGGCAAGCACGCTGCGAGCGGTCGAGAGGTATCAAGATGGCGGCCATACGCTGCTCAACAGGGTGCTTTGGCAAGCTCCTGAATCCTTGCAGAGACTTGGCGACGCGGACCTCGGCAGGTTCCGGTCGATGCTCAATGGCCTGCAATGGCTCAGTCGCGAGTTTGGGTCTCCCGGGATAACCGTGTGGCGTGGCATCCCCACCAGCAGGGGCCTGGCCGTGAATCGCCTGACGCCGGGTGACCAGCTGCCCAGACTCAAGGGTTTCATCTCAACCTCGGTTGAGGAGAGTATCGCTCGCTCGTTCCTAGGCGACGGACCCAAGGGCGTTCTGTACCGCCTGAGCGTTCCGGCAGGCACTCCCGGTGCGTGGCTGCCTGCCTTCGGACCTGAGAAGTGGCGCTGGCAGGCAGAGTTCCTTCTTCCGCCGAACTGCAGTATTGTCGTTTCGGGTGTGGACCTGAGCGGGCGGGTCCCGATAGTGCAAGGGGAGGTGACGTTCTGATGGCGGTCGTCTTCGAATTCGACGAGCCGTGCGAGTTCGTCCGCCCCGGCGAGACTTACCAAATCACGTCCTACGTCGAATTGCTGTCCGCACTTGGCGTCTTGGACGGGGCGACGGACCCCCAGGGAACTCCAACGGCCACGCAGCGCGCGGCAATCGAGACTTGGCTGGCTGAGGACACCCCAGGCTTCCTGCTGCGCCTCGACCTTGAGGAGCGAGGCATCTCCGTGCGACATTTGGCGCCCACCTCTTAGTCGTAAATGAGAGGACGCCGTCAGATGAACCTTCGCACGATCGTCGAAACGTGCTTCATGCCCTAGATGAGGGGATGGAAGCCGCGGGAATCAGCCAGGCTGAATTGGCACGGCGCTTGCGCCGGTCACGCAGCGCTGTCAGTCAAGTACTGACCGGCGATGGAAACCTGCGCGTCGAGAAGTTGGCCGAGTACTTGGAGGCTATTGGCTGCGAGTTGGTCGTCTCGGTTCGCGTCGTGGATGGCCTATCCACGGCAGCACCCACACATTGTGAACCGAGTGAGCACTTAACCGCTCGGCCACGGTCCGCTTAGCGGCTCCCAGGTCGCTGAAGCTGTCCAGGGCCTTCGTCAATCGGAGTTTCCGCGGCCACTTGGAAGATCCCGCTGATGAACACTGCTGTCGCGACAATGGTGACCACCGCGATGACTGCCAGTGGTATCCCGGTTGCTGTCGTCCACGCCGGCTCTACCTTGGGGTCGAAGAGACCGAACCCGCTCCCTGCAAAGTACCG
>CAMDKQ010000273.1 GCA_945901095.1 Bifidobacterium breve | reverse complement strand
TTCACGCTTCCATCGGGGCGGCACTGCCACGCGGTGCAGAGGTCTCTGAGTTGACGGTTGATCGGAAGGAATCGGTGGAAGGTCGACATGACCCGCTCCCGCTCAGTCGCATCAGGAGCCATCCTCAGGGTGTCCGCTACCAGCGTGGTTCCGGCCGGAAGTGGCATCATTATCGGCCCCTTGACGAGGATCAGCGACGCCTCGGCGAGGGACTGCTGCTCCGTCGATGCCTCGCCGCGGGCCATCCCTCGCACGACCATTGAAATGAGCGCATCGCGCTCGGCATCGCTTAGCACCACGTCAGACATTCGAGCCTCCAGTCGCATACGCCATCGAGCACACTCCTCGCCGTGCGGATAGGAGCCTATTTATAGAGCACGACTAAAGAAAGCCTTCAGCCGGCATCCAATAGTCGGAGATCCTGCGATTCGCCGCCATCTCTGGCGTGATGAGTCTACGATCCGAACGAATACTTCAGCCTCTCCTGCAAGACACCTCTCCATGAAGGGCCCCAACATGCGCGCAGTCCAACTTCTCGCCTGGCAAACCGAGGCTCAGATCGTCGATGTCCCGGTACCCACGGCGGGACCCGGACAGGTGGTGATCAAGGTGGCCGGAGCAGGCGCCTGCCACTCCGACCTGCACATCATGCACATGATGTCCGACGGCATGTTTCCGTGGGGGCCGCCCTTCACCCTCGGCCACGAGAACGCCGGCTGGGTGCATGAGATCGGGGCGGGAGTCGAGGGCTTCAACACGGGCGAGCCGGTGGCCGTGCACGGCCCATGGGGCTGCGGTTCGTGCACCCGATGCAAGTCCGGTATCGACCAATACTGCACCGACCAACTCGCAGCGGCGGGTAACGGCGCTTTCGGCGGCGGGCTCGGCCTCGATGGCGGAATGGCGCAGTACATGCTCGTCCACGATGCTCGGCACCTCGTTCGGATTCCCGGCACCCTCGATCCGGTCGCTGCAGCGCCGCTTACCGACGCCGGTCTGACCCCCTATCACGCGGTGAAGTTGTCGCTCGCCAAGCTCGTTCCCGGATCCACCGCCCTCGTCATCGGGGTCGGCGGACTCGGACACATGGCTGTCCAATTCCTGCGGGCGCTCACCGGCGCAGACATCATCGCCGCCGACACCCGTCAAGAGGCCCTCGATCTGGCCGTCGGATGCGGCGCCACGGCGACCGTGCTCACGTCAAGCGATGACGCCGCGGCCCAGGTGAAGGAGGCCACCGGCGGACGGGGCTGCGAGGTGGTCCTTGACTTCGTCGGCGTCGACGCGACCATGGCCCTTGGCGTTGCAAGCGGACGCCAACTCGGCGACCTCACGGTCGTCGGCGGCGCCGGTGGCACCTACCCGATGGGCTTGTACACCGTTCCCTACGAGATGAACATGCGATCAATGTACTGGGGCAGTCGCTCTGAGCTCGCCGAGGTCCTCGCCCTCGCAGCCCGAGGCGATATCACCGTCACGTACACCGAGTACCAGCTTGAGAACGCCCTGCAGGCGTACCACGATCTCGAGGCCGGTCAGGTGAAGGGCCGCGCCGTCATTGTTCCCTAGCTGGACCCCGGGGTTGAGTTACTTTTCTTGAACTGCTGAAAGAGTCATGATCTCGGTGCGATACTCCCCCGTGACCACGACCTCGATTCAGCCCGGCAGCATCCTCCAGCGAGCTCTTGAGCCCATCACGGTCGGCGCGATGCGCCTGCCGCATCGGCTCTTCGTGCCGACCCACGGCGGCGGCGCCGGTTCGCTCACGGCCGATGACTCGCGGTTCGACGACCTCGTCAACTACTGGATGGCTCGGGTCAACGATGGCTTCGCCTGGATAGGCGGCCCGACCGGGCACGTGAAGCATGTCCACATCCCAGGCTTCGAGCCCACTGGCGTGGGCGCGCTGGGCAAGGAGGCCGGAATCTTCAGGCATCCAAAGTTCCATGAGCGCATGGGCGTCTTCGCCGACCGCGTCCACGCCAAGGCAAGCTATCTCGGTATCCAACTCGTGCAGCAGGGAGGCATGCCGAGCGCTCCGTCATCGACCTTCTCTGGCAACCTCGATCACCGCGGCGTCCACATCCTGAGCCATCTTGAGATCGAATGGATCATCAGTGAGTACATCGAGTCCGCGGCGATCGCAGCCGACGCCGGTATCGATTCGATCGAAATCCATGCCAATCACGACGATATGGTCGAGTGGTTCCTGTCACCCCTCACGAACAAGCGAAATGATGAGTTCGGTGGCTCCTACGACAACCGGTTGCGCTTCCTGCGCCGGATCATTGACGGCATTCGCAAGCGTGTCGCCAGGCCCATCACCCTCGGACTGCGGTTGGCCATGGACCAGTACATGGACGGTGGCTACGAGATCGATGAGTGCATGCGATTTATGCAGTCCTTCGAAGCTGACGGCACCATCGACTTCTTCAACCTCGATGTCGGCGGTAACTGGGGGCCGGTGTCGTACATCCAGCACGGCATGTACCCCGAGGGGCACTGGGCTCAGATGTGCGGCGAAGCCAAGGAGGCCACCAGCCTTCCCGTGCTCTATGTCGGCAGGGTCGTCCACGCCGAGAC
This sequence comes from Bifidobacterium breve, assembly GCA_945901095.1. Taxonomy (GTDB): domain Bacteria; phylum Actinomycetota; class Actinomycetes; order S36-B12; family S36-B12; genus WLND01. The sequence continues at coordinate 1,566 of CAMDKQ010000273.1, read as the reverse complement.
CGCCGAACGGATCATCGCGAGTGGGCAGGCCGACATGGTAGGGCTGGTCCGGGCGCTCATCGCCGACCCGACCTGGCTCACCAAGAACCTCGCCGGCGATGCCCCAGCGGTACGCCCGTGTATCGCGTTGAACGACTGCATTCACCGCTACACCCTGGAGGGACTCGGATTCGGGTGCGGGACAAACCCACGGGCCGGGCGGGAGAGCAAGCCGCCCATCGGCACATCTGATAGGCCGGTGAGCCTGCTCGTCGTAGGCGGCGGGCCCGCCGGCATGGAACTCGCCGCCACAGCGGCTGAGCGCGGACACCGGGTGACCCTGTGGGAAGCGGGCTCCACACTCGGTGGCCGATTGGCGATCGCAGCGCAACTTCGGTCGAATGCCCCCTATCAGGACTGGATCGACTGGTCCGCTCGGCGACTCGAGGCACTCGACGTGCCGACCTACCTCGGTCGACGGGCCGAGGTACGCAGCGTCCTCAACTCCGGCGCCGACGTCGTGGCGTTCGCCACCGGCTGTCTGGGACGCCGTCCGGGGATACCCGGCGAGTACCTGCCTCACGTTGCTGGCGCAGATGCGGTCATCCTCGGCATCACCCGTCCACTCGGAGCCCGCGTGCTCGTCATCGCCGAGGACGACGGGCCAGCGCCCCTTTCTGTATCCGATCACCTCGCCTCACTCGGTCACGAGGTCACCCTGACCTTCCGAACCCCCGGGCCATCACCCCTGGTCGGCAAGTACTCGATCGGGGCAATGCTCGCCAGCCTCGACAACGCGGGTGTGCAGATCCTGCAAAACGCCCGTGCAGTCGAGATTCATGTGGATCGAGTGGACTTCGCACACTCATACAGCGGGCGCCGGTTCGCCCTCGAAGGCATCGACTCGGTCGTCCTCGTGACCGGGGGCGTCGGCAATGACGCGCTGTATCGCGCGGTGCTGCCGCACCACCCACGGGTGCACCTGCTCGGTGACGCCTTCGCTCCACGACGGATGACGTTCGCGACAAGGCAGGCCTTCGAACTCGCGATGCTGCTCTAACTACGCCCTGCCGAGGGGTGTGCAGGGATCCCGCTAAGCGGGCGCCAAATGGCTTCGCTCGTAGATGGGCAGGTCGGTCGGTCCCGCGTGCACTCGGTCCCTGGTGAGTTGGCCGCCAGCGGTCTGGTCTTGCGAGAGCTACACCCGCCAATCCTGCTGGACCGGATTCGGGCCGAGGCGGAAGCATGGTCGCGTCCTGCTGCCGCCGTGTGGCACTGCGGGTCGGCTGCCCGAGGAAAGGGTTCCGCTGATAGCGACATGGACATCCTCGTCGTGCGCTTCGACAACCTCGATGAGGATGAACAGATGTGGCGCACCCAGCTTTCGAAACTCAAGGACCATGTCCGTCGTTGGTCTGGCAACCCATGCGCCGTTCTCGAGTTGTCAATGGATGAACTGTCTGGGAGCGTCCGTACCGGGCACAAACTCGATCCGGGGCGCGGCACGTCTGGTGCTTCCTTTCCATCGGCCACACTGACAAGGCGCTGGTCACCAACAAGACCAAGTCGCAGTATTCGCCACGGTCA
>CAMDKQ010000272.1 GCA_945901095.1 Bifidobacterium breve | reverse complement strand
CATTCTCACGCAATTTCGGGGTGGACCAGCAGTGGGCTACCGACGAGCTGGTCGAGGGCCTGAAGACGGTCCTGCAGGAGGATGCCGACGCCCTCGAGTGGCAGGAGATTGGCCTTCGAGGCAGGCCAGCCAACGAGCACGATGTGCTGATCGCCCAAGATGCCGGCGTGGCCAAGGCGAGACGGATATCCGCCCAGCGACTTGCCGCCGAGCTTGAGGCGCGCATCTCCGAAGTCAAGCAGGCAGTTCACTAAACCCACGTCATTTAAGACAAGAGCGCACTCGCGCAGGGCAAATATCAGGTCCGGGCACCGCGCCCGGCCATTTCAAGGAGGCAGCACAATGAGCAAAACTTCCACAACGCGGGCGCGAGCCGCCTGCATCACGGTCTCGGCCGCAGCGTTGGTACTGGGGCTAGCCGCCTGCGGTGGCAGCACTACGGCGGAGTCATCCGCAGTTGCTCCGGCTGAATCGGCAGCAGCGTCCGCGCCGGCAGCATCGGCGCCGGCCGCGTCTGCCGCAGCCGGTGTTGATGCGGCGGCAGTCGCGCTCATTCCGGCGGGTATTGCCGATGATGGGGCACTGACCGTCGGCATGGAGGTCGCCTACCCACCGTTCGGCTACATGGACACCGACAACGTCACGCCGATCGGATTCGATGTTGACCTGGCAACCGAGATGGCAAACCGTCTTGGACTCAAGCTCGTGATCGTCGACGCGGGATTTGACTCGATCATCCCGTCACTCGCGAGCAACCGCTATGAGGCGGGCGTATCCGCATTCTCCATCACTCCCGAGCGTCAGAAGGAGGTTGACTTTGTCACCTACTTCGAGTCCGGCGATTCGGCACTCGTCCTTGCCGGCAACCCAAAGGGCCTCTCCTTGGACACCAGGCTGTGCGGTGTCAAGACCGCGGTACTCAAGGGCAGTACACAGGAGGTCGTCACGATCCCGGCCATCGATGCTGACTGCAAGGCCGCCGGCATGGCTCCAATCGAGGTGCTCTCGCTCGGAGGATCCGAGGAACTTCCGCTCGCACTTCAGAGTGGCCGCGCCGACGTGGCACTCGCCGACAGCGGGAATGCCGCCTACATCGCCCAGAATTCGGCAGGGGCCTTTGAGATCGCAGTGGGGCCGCTCATCAACGCGGGCCCCGGCGGCATGGTGTTCAAGAAGGGTGGCGGCATGGCGGAAGCTGCATCCGCAGCCCTGCAAGGGCTGATGGACGACGGCACGTATGGGGCCATCGCCGACAAGTGGGGCCTGTCCTCCGGCAAGGTGACGACCGCGACGATCAACGCGGCAAAGGGCTAGATCGAACGGATGAGCTGGAGGTGGTGGGAGGGCCGAGTGGCCTTCCCACCACCTGCTCACGAGAGAACCAACACCCACCGACGAGGCAGGCACCCGATATGACAGCGAGAGATTTCGGCCCGCCGACTCGCACGAGTACCACCCTCGACCTCGATGCACCCGGGCGCACGGTTGGCCACATTGGCCTCGTCCACTCGACAACGCCCGGGATTGAATATGGCGTCATCCCCGTGCCCGTTGTGATCATCAACGGGAGCCCTGGCCCGACCGTGCTCCTCACGGCTGGCACGCATGGCGACGAGTACGAGGGGCAGATCCTCCTGCAGAATCTCGCCAGGACGCTCACCCCGAGTGAGGTGAGCGGGCGCATCGTCATCATGCCCGCGCTCAACATGCCGGCGGTGCTCGATGGCAGTCGGATCTCACCGCTCGATGGCGGAAACCTCAATCGGGCCTACCCGGGAGATCCCGACGGGACGCCGACCTATGCGCTCGCCGACTACCTGACTCGGTACGTGCTGCCGCATTGCACATTCGCCGCTGACCTACATTCCGGAGGAAAGGCCTCGGAATACGTGCCGTGCGGGTTCATGACCCGCATGCCCCACGGTCGAGATTCGGCAGCGCAGGCTGCTGCAATGGTCGCCATGGGTTTGCCCTACACACTTGTCTACGACGAGTGCACCGAGAACCGTGCGATGGACACTGCCTGCGATCAGGCCGGGGTCGTCATGGTGTCGACTGAACTCTCCGGTGGAGGGACGATCAACCTGCACACGTTGAGGGCCGCCCGCGATGGGCTCAATCGGCTCCTCCATCACTGGGGAGTGCTTCGGGAGGCGGACGCGCCGCCTACGGCCGGCACTAAATTCATCGATGTCAATGACTCGCGCTCGTCAGTGATGGCGCCCGGTCCTGGGCTTTTCGAGCCTGCCGTGGGGCTCGGTGACCGAGTCGGAGCGGGGGATGTCGTTGGTTGGCTACACGCTGTCGACGACCCGGATATGGGGTCCCGGCCCGTTCGCGTCGAGATGGGAGGCACGGTCGTAACTCGTCGAGTGCCTCCGCTCGTTGTGCGCGGGAATTACCTCATGAGTATTGGCCAGGAACTCGACCCATCGACATTGTGAGGTAGCAGTGCGAACACCAGCCCGATCGCCACAGGACGAGGCACTGTTTCTCGATGCCGCTCGCCCCTACTGGCATCCGATCGCGCGCTCGGCCGACGTTGGGTCCGGTGAGGTCATTGGCGTGAGACTCCTCGATGAGGACCTCGCACTCTGGCGCTCAGCGGACGGCACCTTGGGGCTTACCGACGACCTGTGCGCCCACCGCGGCACGATGCTCTCCGCTGGCGGCACGGTCACCGACGAGGGATGCATCAGGTGCCCGTACCACGCGTGGGAGTACGACGCCGATGGCCAGTGCCTACGCATCCCACAGGTTTCTAACCAGGCGCTCGCCGAGAAGGTCCGGATTGCCGCCTATCGGGTCGTCGACTACGCGGGCCTGGTCTGGACCTGCCTTGCGCAGGAGGGCGAGGAGCGCCGAGGTATCCCTGTTGTGCCGGAAGCCACGAATCCCGACTGGTGGCTGTACGCGGGAGCGCCGCCAACATGGCAGTGCCAGGCACCGCGGATGGTCGAGAACTTCTTGGACATCTCACACTTCGGCGTGCTCCATGCGGGAAACTTCGGCAACCCCGATATTGAGATCGTCGAGCCCTATCGTCCGATCACGAATATGGACGATCTCTCGATCACCTTCAATTTCCCGTACCTCACGAGGGACCGCTGGTCGCCGCCGATTGATGGGAAGCCCGCGACCAGGTTCGTCGACTACGAGTATCGAGCTGAGCTCCCCTTCGCCTGCTGGATCAAGGGCGCTGGCAAAGACGATATTGCCTATTACACCTACATCGCGGTGTGCCCGGTTTCGGCCCAGGAGACGAAAATCTTCTGGGTGACGTCCTTTCCAAACACGCTGGTCTACACCGGGCCAGAGCTTGATGCGGGATTCATCCCGTTCTTTGAGGAAGACCAGCGCGTCGTGGAGTGGCAACGGCCGGAGTGGCTGCCCCTTGATCTCGGCGCCGAACTCCAGATGACGTTCGACCGGATCGCCGTTGCCTACCGGACGTCGTTGGCCGAGCTCGGCTTTCCAGTTCTGTACTTCCCCCGGACTCGGGTGAGCCAGACTGCTGCCAGCAAGGCAACGGGAGCGACGAGTGCGGCAGAGGAGATGAGTTGAGTTTCAGTGATGTGAAGCCAATCAAGGCGGTCCCACTGCGACACCCGGGGCGCTGGCTGGCGATCGCCTTCATTTTGGTGCTCGCTGCCATGTTCGCGAATGCGCTCATGAGCAACCCGTTGTTCCAGTGGGATGTCGTCGCGCAGTACTTCACCGCCGAGACGATCCTCAAGGGCGTTGCCCAGACGCTTTATCTCACGCTCGTCGCGATGGTTGTGGGCATCGTGCTTGGCGGGATCCTTGCGGTGATGCGGCTGTCGCCCAGCCCCGTCCTGTCGACCATCAGCTGGGTCTACATCTGGTTCTTCAGGGGTACGCCAGTGCTCGTGCAGCTGATCTTCTGGTTTAACCTAGCTGCGCTTTTCCCTGAGCTGTCGATCGGGATCCCCTTTGGGCCCACCTTCTTTTCGGTGGAGACGAATGCAGCCATCACGCCCTTCGTCGCCGCCATCTTGGGCTTAGGCCTGAACGAGGCTGCGTACATGGCTGAGATCTCGCGAGCGGGGATCCAATCGGTCAACGACGGCCAGGTCGAGGCAGCACATGCGCTCGGCATGCGGCGGCTTCTCACGATGCGCCGCATCATCCTGCCGCAGGCAATGCGGGTCATCATCCCGCCGGCCGG
>CAMDKQ010000271.1 GCA_945901095.1 Bifidobacterium breve | reverse complement strand
CACCCAAAGCCGGCAGTCGGCGGGGCCGGGCCGAATCCCTCACGGATTGGTCGGTTGGGTGAGAGATCCCTTACACGGAATTCATCACGCGGTAAGACTGAGTTGGTGTTCGAGTACCAAGGGTCCCCGGACTGACACGTGTCTCGTTGTGCTACCTTGAAGAACATGGCCGAGGTTGGTATCCGTGCACTGAAGCAGAACGCGTCCGCAGTGGTCGCGGGTGTGGCTGGCGGTGAGATCGTGACGATCACGGATCGAGGCCGTCCCGTCGCGCAGATAATCCCGCTCCTAGCCTCGAGCCTTCAATTGATGATCGACTCGGGCTCAGCGCGCCCACCTCGTCGCGACATTGGAGACCTCCCGGCGCCTGAAGCAGGGCCGAGCCTGTCGGCGGAACTGGCGCTGATGAGGGATACCGAGCGCTACTGACCGTGGCCCACTACATCGACACGTCGGCGCTCGTGAAACTCGTCGTCGCTGAGGCTGAGACCGATGCACTCCGTGCTTGGATAGCTGATAAAAAACCATTGCTGGTTGCAGGTGATCTGGCCCGAACCGAGTTGTTCCGCGCGGTTCAGCGGGCCGCCCCCGACCGAGTTCTACGGGCTCGGGTCGTGCTTGATTCGATCACTCTTCTTGCCATCACTACTTCGCTGTTCGAAGCGGCCGGTCGGCTTGGACCCTCGGACCTGCGAACAGTTGACGCAATCCACCTTGCGTCGGCCCTCGCGCTGGGCGATGACCTCGTCGCCGTCGTGACCTACGACCTCAGGCTCGCTGCGGCTGCCGCGATGAACGGGATGCCGGTCGTGGCACCGGCCAATGTCGCCTGACGCGAGAGCGCTCACGCTTGTTAGATCCGCAAATACGGTTTAGATTGATTGATTATGGCAGATCTGCGGGTTTCTGAAGCAGCAAACTTGCTCGGAGTGAGTGACGACACTGTGCGCCGCTGGCTGGATGCGGGTCGGCTGGTGGAGGGGTCTCATTCATCGGGCCCGAAGACCGTTGACGCCGCTAGTGTCGCGCTCCTCATGGCGGAGCAGTCCCAGCTTCAGGCGCGGGCAGTCCAGCAGTCGGCACGCAACCGCTTCCCTGGCATCGTCACCCGGGTCGAGAAGGACGGCGTCATGGCACTGGTCGAGATTCAGGCCGGCCCGCATCGCGTTACCTCGCTCATGAGTCGGGAGTCTGCCGACGAACTGGGCCTTGCCCCCGGCTCACTTGTCGCAGCCGTCATTAAGTCAACGAACGTCATCGTTGAACTCGAGGAGGGCCAGTGAGCATCGCCCTGCGACAAGTCGCCTCCTCCATCGCAGCCGCTCTCGTGGCTGCCACCATGGCGGGCGCAGGTGCGTCTGCGGCGGTAGCCCGCCAGCCTGCGGCACCCGAGCAGGTGACCGGCACGGTCACCGTGTCTGCAGCCGCGTCACTCACCGACGTCTTCCCAGTGATCGCAGCAGCGTTCATGAAGAAGTACCCCGGCACCACGGTGAGGTTCAATTTCGGCGGCAGCCCTGCGCTCGTCGAGCAACTCAATGCCGGCGCACCCGTCGATGTACTCGCGACCGCCTCGGAGCCCACGATGTGGAAGGCCGTCAATGCAGGTCGCGTCAATGCGCCCTTCCTCTTCGCCAAGAACACAATGGCCATCGTGATGCCTGCGGGCAATCCCGCCGGAATCAGGCGGCTATCTGACCTGGCAACCCCGGGCGTGCTGGTCGCGGTGTGTGCAATGGCGGTCCCATGCGGGGCGGCCGCACGCGACCTGTTCAAGATAAACAACGTGGTGGTCAAGCCGGTGACGCAGGAGCTTGACGTTCGCGCAGTTCTGGGCAAGGTGATGGCGGACGAGGTCGATGCAGGCATCGTCTACACATCCGACGTAAAGGCCGCTGCAAGCAAGGTCACGTCTGTGGCCATCCCGCCAGCGAGCAACGTCACCACGACCTACCCGATCGCCACCGTCATCGGCGCCCCCAATGCCTCAGCGGCCCGGGCCTTCGTCACCTACGTGCGATTCACGACCTCAGCGCAGGGGATCCTGCGCGCCTACGGATTCGCGCGGCCGTGGTGACCGCCCGGCGCGCAGCAGCGCCCCCGTGGTTCCTCATCGGGCCGGGGGTGATCGCGGTTGCGTTCCTTGTTGTTCCCCTCATCGCCTTGCTGCTGCAGGCGCCTTGGAGTTCGTTCGCGTCCATCATCACCACCCCATCAGCGATGGAGGCGCTGCGACTCTCGGTCATCACCTCCGTTATCGCAACGGCGATCGCCGGCGTGATCGGCATCCCGCTCGCCTGGCTGCTCGCCCGCGAGACCCTGCCCGGGACTCGCCTGATCCGCGCGCTCGTGATCGTGCCTCTGCTGCTTCCGCCGGTTGTCTCGGGCGTGGCGCTGCTGGCGGCATTCGGGCGCCGCGGAGTAGTCGGAGGATTTCTCTACGACACCCTCGGCATCCAGTTGCCGTTCACCACGACGGGGGTGGTCCTCGCCGAGACCTTCGTCGCGATGCCGTTTCTCATCATCACCCTCGAGGGGGCGTTCCGCTCGTTCGACCGACGATTCGAGGACGCTGCTGTCACCCTAGGCGCCTCGCCATGGACCGTGTTCCGGCGCATCACACTCCCGCTCGTCGCGCCCTCGATCATCGCGGGGGCGGCCCTGTGCTGGGCTCGCGCGCTCGGCGAGTTCGGGGCGACCATCACCTTTGCAGGCAACTTTCCCGGAGTCACCCAAACGATGCCGCTTGCCGTCTACACGGCCCTGGAGTCCGATCGTGACATCGCGATTGCGTTGAGCATCCTGCTGCTGGCCGTGAGCGTGGCCGTGCTGGTGGCCCTGCGTGGCAACTACATGAGGGGGGCTGCTCGCCCATGAGCCTTCACCTCGACTGCACGGTCACCCGAGGTGACTTCGCCCTGTCCATCACCGCCCACATCCAACCTGGCACCGTGGTGGCGATCCTCGGGCCGAATGGAGCAGGCAAGTCCACACTCGTGCGGGCGATTGCTGGGCTGCACCCCATCGATGCTGGATCGATCAGCATCAACGGCCGGGTGGTCGACGATGGGGGCGCGACGCTCGCTTCGGCCCAGCGCAGATCGGTCGGAGTTGTCTTCCAGGACTATGCCCTCTTCCCGCACCTCAGCGTCCTAGACAACGTCGCTTTCGGGCCACGCTCGCGCGGCGCCGGACGATCTGCCTCCAGCGCAACAGCTTTGGAGACACTGGGCCTTCTCGGCGTCGCCGACCTCGCCGGGCGCAAGCCCGGTGAGATCTCCGGTGGCCAGGCCCAGCGTGTGGCCCTCGCGCGGGCGCTTGCAACCTCGCCCGACGTCCTCCTCCTCGACGAGCCGCTCGCCGCCCTCGATGTCGAGACGAAGGAGACAGTCCGCGCTGAACTCCAGACCCAACTCGAGTCCTTTGCCGGCTGCGTCGTCCTCATTACCCACGACCCACTTGATGCACTCCTTCTCGCCGACCGCGTCATCGTGCTCGAGAACGGAATCGTCTCCCAGGACGGCGCCCCCGCGGAACTCTCGCAGCGACCGCTCACCAACTACGTCGCCACCCTGATGGGGGTCACGTTGCTGCGAGGCGAGGCATCTGGCGGCACGCTCACGCTCGTGGGTGGGGGAGTGCTGAACGTTGTCGACCACGACCTCGCCGGCCCTGCATTGGCCGTCGTACGACCAGAGTCGGTCACCTTGCACCTGAACCGGCCCGAGGGCAGTGCGAGAAATGTATGGCAGGGGAACGTGATGTCGCTTCAGCCGTCGCACGACAGGATCCGCGTCCATGTAGACGGTGAGCCGAGTGTTGTCGCTGCCATCACGCCAGAGGCTGCCGCTGACATGCGGCTTGCGAAGGGCACGAGCGTGTGGCTAAGCCTGAAGTCCCTCGACCTCCAGACCTTCCCTGCTGGCGGCGCAAGCCACGTCGGGATTGGGACGCGAGGGGATCGCGGATAGTCTGCATCCATGGCCACGTATCCCCTTGCCCTGCTGCCGGTTGTCACGATCTCTGGAGGGCGCGCGCGCATTGCGCCGCAGGGCTACGGCCAGTCCGACGAGATCGGCTCCGTCGCTCAATCGATCTCCTCGTGGGTGCACCAGGGCGCGGCATGGATCCACATCGTCGACCAGGATGCAATCGATGGCGGGACTCCCAACCACCATCACATGGTGGCGGGTGGGGCGCA
>CAMDKQ010000270.1 GCA_945901095.1 Bifidobacterium breve | reverse complement strand
TGTTGCCCGCAGCCAGTCCTGAACCGCACGCTTGTGTTGGTGTCGTGAACGGGCTTACTGCAGCGCCGCCCGAGACGATGACAACCGCATGACTCTCCGTCATTTTCGACCTCCACTTGATGACGCTGCTCGTGACGATAGTTCACTTGTTGGGGACTTTGGTCGTGCGGGCCTCAATCGCAGACAATTCCTTGCTCGCCCACGATCATGTTCGCGCGGCCTGGGTCATGTTCCGCTCATTCAGTTCTTTCATCTCCGGGTCATCAAGTCGAGGATCGTCGACTTGATGACCGGCGAGGATCCCATCGAGGTAGCGACGGTCTGTCGCAAACCGTGACGAAGGGTCGTCAGTCGGCGTGCCGTGGCCCGGCACAAGTACCGCAGATCGGAGCACCACATCCGTAAGACGGTCAAGGCCAACGAGGTACGGGACGAGATCAGCGTCGTCCTCGTCCGGGTACGGAACTTCGACGTCGCTGAGCATGTCGCCGACGATCACCACCCTCGCGTCAGGGATCTCCAGCGCAAGGTGACCACGGGCGTGTGCGTCATGCTCATGCAGGAGCATTTCCCTTCCCTGCCAAGGAATGCTGTACCCAGCCGGCAATCGGGTGGCAGCGGGATAGGGACTGCCTGGCACCTCGCTCGATCCACGCGGCGCATGTGGCACTGGTTCGACCCGGCCCACAAGTTCGAGGAGCTCATCGGGCAGGTCGCCGATGAGCGGCCGCAGGAGCCGCTCGCGATCCGCCTGCCACGAAAAGGCCGTCCATGGAGTGGCCCACCTCGGCACTGCCGGCAGGGATGGATGCCACATCACGTGGTCGTAGTGAAGGTGGGTCGCGATCCCGGCAACGCAGGTTGCAGCAACGGCTCGAAGGACCTCGGCGACGTCAGCCAACTCGTCAGGATCCCACGACGGATCGATGACGATGGCCTCGTTTCCTGCCACCACAATGGTCGTATTCGTGGCATACCTGCGGGAGGTCATGACGAGCACTCCCTCGGCGACCTCAATCACTGCGCGTGTCATGAGGCGCTGTCGACCGGTCGCGTGCTCGCCGCGGCCGGGATGGCACAGGCCACCGCTCCACGAAGCCTGATCCGAAGTGCCACCGCCATGAGCCCGATCGAGATCACCGCGATGAACGGCTGCACCGGCGCAAACCAGGTCACTGCAATGGCCCTGCCGAATATCGGGCTGGGAATAACCGCCGTGGGGATGGCGATGAGCACTGCGGTGAGGACCGCTCCGACGAGGGCGACGATCCAGCGCCGACGCGACCAGTTGGCCAGCACCGCCCAGTCACGTCCCATACTGCGAAACAATACCCCGAAACAATACCCCCTTGGGTATCCGAGGCTCCGCGGACTGCCAGGTGCGGACAGCCTCCCACCCGTCCGCGCGACGGTGGCGGCTCGAGCGCCACCGACTAGATTGGGTTGGGGCCCGATGAGGAGAGGACCGGGGGGATGGACGGTCACGTGAGCGATGTCAGTGCCGTGCTGCGCGACACCTTCGGCTTCAGGGAGTTCCGCGGACGGCAGCGGGAGATCATCGAGCGGACGGTCGCTGGCCACGACAGCGTCGTGCTCATGCCGACCGGCGGCGGAAAGTCGCTGTGCTACCAGATCCCGTCGATCGCCATGCGCGGGGTCGGGATCATCGTCTCCCCCCTCATCGCTCTCATGCAGGATCAGGTCGACGCCCTACGACTCCTCGGCGTCAGCGCCGCATTCTGGAACTCAAGTCTCTCGGCGGCAGAGGCGTCCAACGTCCGACGCGATCTCCTGCGCGGTGACCTCGACCTTCTCTATGTCGCCCCCGAGCGTCTCATGCTCCCGGACTTCCTCGACACCCTCGAGCAGGTGGCCGCCGGCCCCGGGGTCTCGCTGTTCGCGATCGACGAGGCGCACTGCGTCTCGCAGTGGGGTCACGACTTCAGGCCCGAGTACCTGCGTCTCTCCGAGTTGCGCGGCCGGTTCCCCCACACTCCCCGCATCGCACTGACCGCGACCGCCGATGCCGTCACCCGGCGCGAGATCCATGACCGGCTCGGCCTCGAGAGCGCAGAGGAGTTCGTCTCGAGTTTCGACCGTCCGAATATCCGCTACACCGTCGAGATCAAGGACGACCCGAAGCGTCAACTTCTCGCGTTCCTTCGGGAGGTTGACGGACGCGACGGAGAGGCCGGCATCGTCTACTGCCTCTCGCGCAAGAAGACTGAGCAGGCTGCCGATTGGTTGCGAGCCGCCGGGTTCGACGCCGAGGTGTATCACGCCGGGCTTGATCAGGAGACGAGGCGACGCGTCCAGCAGCGGTTCAGACGCGACGACGGCGTCATCGTTGTCGCGACTATCGCCTTCGGCATGGGGATCGACAAGCCCGACGTCAGGTTCGTCGCCCACCTCGACCTGCCGAAAAGCCTTGAGGCCTACTACCAGGAGACCGGGCGAGCCGGGCGCGATGGCGAGCCCGCTGAGGCTTGGATGGCATACGGCCTCGCCGATGTCGTGCAGCAGGGTTCGTTCATCGCCGGATCGGATGGCTCCGCCGAGCACAAGCGGGTCGACCAGATCAAGCTTGACGCCTTGCTTGGATACGCCGAGGCAGCGGGCTGCCGCCGTCAGGTGCTCCTCAACTACTTCGGCGAGCCGTCCACCCCCTGCGGAAACTGCGACACCTGCCTGACCCCGCCTGAGCTCTGGGATGCAACGATCGCAAGCCAAAAGGCACTCTCCGCAGTGATCCGTACCGGTCAGCGCTTCGGCGCGGGCCACATCATCAGCGTGCTGCGCGGCGAGCGCACCCCACGGATGGAAAGCCTCGGCCATGACCAGCTGCCAACCTTCGGCGTGGGCGCCGACCTCAGCGCCGATGAGTGGCGCGGGGTGATCCGGCAGCTCGTCGCCAGGGGCGTCCTGCACCCGGATCCGAGCGCCATGGGCGCCCTTCAGCTCACCGAAGCGGCGACCCCAATCCTGCAGGGCACAACCACGGTTGAAATGCGCCGAGCGTCAGCCAAGGCACCGGCCGGGCGGCAGAGGCGCCCAGCGGAAACGACGGGCCGGGCTGTCACTGCTTCCAGCGCCGACGAGGCACTCTTCGAGGCGCTCCGCGCAGTGCGCAAGGAGCTCGCGGCGGCCGACGGGGTGCCCGCCTTCGTCGTGCTGGCAGACAAGGCCCTGCGCGAGATAGCGGCGACGAGGCCGCGCGACCTCAAGCAACTGCTCGAGGTCAACGGGATCGGTCCGGTCAAGGCGGAGCGGTACGGCAGTCAATTCCTTGCGGTCGTCGCTCAGGAATAGCGTCGTCGCTCAGGAATAGCGTCGTCGCTCAGGAATAGCAAGGTGTGCTCAGCCGAGTTGAGTCACGATCCGCTCGCAGTGAGGCGTGAGGTTCTTTGATGCCCGATCAAGGATCGCCTCCGCGCCAGGAACGCCGATACTCGAGTGAACCGCCGAGTCGAAGCCCTTCGGAAAGTCGCGAGCGAGGTGACTGACACGTGCCGTCAGCAGGTCAACGGGTAGACCCAAAGTGTTTGCGGCCTTGTCCCACTGCCGCTGACGAATGCGGGCCACCGACCGCTCGCCGCCCACCGACACCGCAACAGAGCGGTCCGGTGTCCCGGAACCACATTGATAATGCGGAAGTCGGCGAAGGCATCGATGCAACGACATCGAATCTTCATGCTGCAGCCGCCGACATGGTGACATGCTCGACGAGCGCCTGGTTCTGCAGATGCCTGATGCCTAGCTTCACTTGAATTCACCATTGGGGTTGTGACCGTCGACTCCCTCATGCGACGTTGGACCTAGCGCCTCGCAATGGATAGGGCCATTGTTGAATCTACGTAAGATCAGCAGGTGCCTCCACTTCGGACGGATCACAGGCCAAGCTCGGGACAAAACTGCGATGAGGGATGAGTCGGCGTGACTGTGGCCCCCGACCTAAAGCAGGTCAAGGGCCACAGCTGGCGCAGGAAGCGCCCGGGAATGCGTAAGGTCGGGCTAGTCAGAAACAGTACCTTCGAAACAAAAAAGATGGCCGAGGAAAGGATCGTGCCATGTGGGCCGCGCCGAATCGAGGCTACCGGGAACGAGGTCTCGGACGGAACCCACTGAGAGGGACATTCGGTCGACAGGTGCTGATATCGCGGGTGAAGTGACTTGCTTCATGGGCATGTGCAGTCTCGCCTTCTGTAGTCTTTC
>CAMDKQ010000269.1 GCA_945901095.1 Bifidobacterium breve | reverse complement strand
GGGGCTTCGGTGTGAGCCTGGAGCAGTTCCACCGCACCCACCTCGAGTACCAGGCCCACCCCAGCGCGGACCTGGTCGATCCGATGATGCTCGGAGTGCACAACCACGGGATGCTGGCCCTGCTCGCGGCGGAGATGGGCGACTCGGTGACTCGCGACGGGCTGCTCGCCCACGCAGATGCGGTCATGAGCCCCACGTGGAAGAACGGGGGCCTGTTCTACCCCCGATGCGATGAGCTCGACACCGAGCGGTACGTCACCTGCGTGATGGGCAACGGGCTGCTGGCAGCGGCGCGCATCAACCCGCGCGACGGCATCCACGACCTGTACACGAATCCGTGGGGCGAGCAAGAACTGACGGACCAGCAGATCACTGGCGTGGCCTTCCCCGATGTCCTCGTGACCACCGCCCGCTTCGACCGGGAACGCAGGCACCTCCGGGTGCACCTTGTCCCCGGCGATACCCCGCCCGCTCACGCCACCTTCATGGTCTCAGGCCTCGACTCGACACGGCCGGTGCAGCTGACCGTGAACGGTGTCACGCAGGGCGCCGTCGAGTGGGATCGGGCAACGGGCGACCTGGTGGTCTCCGTCCCGCTTGGCGCGGGGTGCGAAGTGGGCATCGCCAACTCCTGATCGCCCCAGCCGCTCAACGACCCGGAACGCCGAGCACATGCGTTCCAGGAAGGAATCAGTCGTGCTCCGTTCGCGTCGGTCGACCCTGGCCGTCCCAGGCAGCAACCCCCGGATGCTGGAGAAGGCCAAGGGCCTCGCCGCCGACGAGATCTTCATGGACATCGAAGATGCCGTCGCCCCCGCCGCGAAACCGGAGGCGCGCAAGAACATCGTGGCGGCGCTGAACGAGGGCGGCTACGGCGGCAAGACCCGCGTGGTGCGGGTCAATGACTGGACGACGCAGTGGACGTACGCCGACGTCATCGAGGTCGTCGAGGGTGCTGGTCCGAACCTGGACTGCATCATGCTGCCGAAGGTGCAGACCGCCGACCAGATCGTCGCGCTGGACCTGCTGCTGACCCAGATCGAGAAGTCGAACGGGTTCGAGGTGGGCCGGATCGGGATCGAGGCCCAGATCGAGAACGCCAAGGGCCTGATCAACATCGACGCGATCGCGCAGGCGAGCCCGCGGGTGGAGACGCTGATCTTCGGCCCGGCGGACTTCATGGCGTCCATCAACATGAAGTCGCTGGTGGTGGGGGAGCAGCCCCCGGGGTACGACGTGGGCGACGCGTACCACTACATCCTCATGCGGATCCTGATGGCGGCGCGGGCGTACGACAAGCAGGCGATCGACGGCCCGTACCTGGCGATCAAGGACCTCGACGGCTACCGCCGGGTCGCGGGACGCTCCGCTGCGCTGGGCTTCGACGGCAAGTGGGTGCTGCATCCGGACCAGGTGGCGGCGGCGAACGAGGTGTTCTCCCCCCGGCAGGACGACTACGACCACGCCGAGCTGATCCTCGACGCGTACGACTACTTCACGTCCGCCGAGGGCGGTGCCAAGGGCGCGGTCATGCTCGGTGACGAGATGATCGACGAGGCCTCGCGCAAGATGGCCCTCGTCGTGTCCGCCAAGGGCCGGGCCGCCGGCATGCCCCGCACCAAGTCGTTCGACCCGCCAGCCGCGTCATGACGCAGGCGCATCTTCCCCTCGCCGGGATCCGGGTCATCGACCTGACGTCCAACATCGCAGCCCCATTCGCTGGCGCCGTCCTCGCGGACCTCGGCGCGGACGTCGTCCATGTGGAGAGCCACGCCGGGGACGACAGCCGGCGCATGGCGCCGCGAGTCGGCGATACCTCGGCCTACTGGCATGTGGTCAACCGCAACAAGTCGGTACTTCACCTCGACATCCGTGTCGACTCGGATCGAGTCCGGCTGGACGAACTGCTCGCCACCGCCGACGTGTTCATCACGAACCTCCGTCCAGCCAAGCTCGCCAAGTACGGACTGGACGCCGGAACGCTGACGGTCACGCACCCGAGGCTCATCCATGCCTCCCTTTCCGCCTACGGTGACGCCGGCGACGAGCGAGACCGCGCCGGCTACGACGCCGTCCTGCAGGCCCGCACCGGAATCGCCGAGGTGACCGGTACGCACGACGGCCCCCCAGTGCGGGCTGGGGTGTCGATCCTCGATGTGGGCTCGGGAACGTGGCTCGCGCTCGGGGTGCTGGCTGCCCTCCTCAACCGACAGAGCACCGGCCGCGGTGGATCAGTCGCCACCTCCTTGTTCGAGACCGGCGCCAACTGGGTCGCGTACCACGTCGCGGCCAATCAGATCTCGGGTGAGCCGTCCGAACGACACGGCAGCGGCCACCCGGCGTTCGCTCCCTACGGCATCTTCGCCACGAAGGACCATCAGGTCTGCCTTGGGATCGGCGGCGACGACCTCTTCCGCCGGCTGTGCGTGGCACTCGACCGGTCGGAGCTGGCCGATGCCCCGCGGTACGCCCGCAATGTCGACCGCGTGGCGAACAACGCCGCACTGCGCGCAACCCTCGAGTCCATCCTCTGTGAACTGACCGCCGCAGACGTCATCGACCGCCTCGAGCGACAAGGCGTCGCCTGCGACCTCGTCCAGAAGCCGGAGGAGCTCCTCACGGACCCGCAGGCGCTGGCGACGCAGGTGTTCATCAGCGAACCGGTGGAGGGCTTTGGCGACCTCCGCTTCCCAGGCCTGCCCCTCACCTTCGATGGCGAGCGCCCGCAGGTCCGCCACGCCGGACAGCACGGAGGCCATCCATGACTCAGACCAGCCACCTCGTCCGACGACTCGTGACGGAGATTCCCGGTCCCCGTTCTCGCGAACTGCAGACTCGCAAGAGCGCTGCCATCTCCGCGGGCATCGGCGTTGCGCTCCCCGTCTACATCAGCCGCGCCTGGGACGGCGCACTCGAGGATGTCGACGGCAACGTCCTCATCGACCTCGGCTCCGGCATCGGTGTCACGGGAGTCGGCAACGCCAACCCCCGCGTCGTCGCGGCACTGGCCCGTCAGGCCGAGCTGTTCACCCACGTTGCCTTCGCCATCACGCCCTATGAGTCCTACGTCGAAGTGGGCGAGGCGCTCAACCGGCTCACGCCCGGCGACCATGACAAGCGGTCCGCGCTGTTCAACTCCGGCGCCGAGGCTGTCGAGAACGCCGTCAAGATCGCCCGCGCGTTCACCGGACGGCAGGCGATCGTCGTCCTCGAGCACGGGTACCACGGGCGCACGAACCTGACCATGGGCATGACCGCCAAGGCGATGCCGTTCAAGCACGGCTTCGGTCCGTTCGCCCCTGAGGTCTACCGGATGCCCGCGTCCTACCCGCTGCGCGACGGACTCACCGGTGCAGAGGCCGCCGCGCGCACCGTCTCGCGCATCGAGAAGGAGATCGGGGCGGATTCCGTCGCCGCGATCGTCCTCGAGCCGATCCAGGGCGAGGGCGGCTTCATCGTCCCGGCCGCCGGTTTCGTCGCCGAGCTCGCGCGCTTCGCCCGCGAGTCCGGCGCTCTCCTGGTCGCGGACGAGATCCAGTCGGGCTTCTGCCGCACCGGCGACTGGTTCGCCAGCGAGCACGAAGGTGTTGTTCCGGACCTGATCACCACGGCGAAGGGCATCGCTGGTGGCATGCCGTTGTCCGCGGTGACTGGTCGCGCCGACGTCATGGACGCGGTCCATGCCGGCGGCCTCGGCGGCACCTACACCGGCAACCCCGTCGCCTGCGCTGCGGCCCTGGCCGCCATCGAGTGGATGGAGGACGTCGACGCGTGCGGCCTGGCCCGGACTATCGACGCGGCGATCACGGCCCGCCTCACAACCCTGAAGGATCGGCATCCTGAGGTCGTCGAGATCCGTGGCCGAGGGGCCATGAAGGCGATCGAGATCGCATCGCCCCTCGACCTCACACCTGACCCCGCACGTACGGCCGAACTGAATGCGTTCTGCCACCGGAACGGTGTCGTCACGCTCGTCACTGGCAACTACGGCAACGTGATGCGCTTCCTCCCGCCGCTATCGATCCCTAGCCCTGCATTGGAAGAGGCCTTCGACGTCCTCGACGAGGCGTTCGCCGTCACGTTCGGCTGACCGGGAGATCGACGTGAGCGCAGAAGCAGTGAGCACGTTCCGTGGACTGGCCGCGTGGCTCCTGACCGCTGATCCGGACTCCCCGGCGTGGAAGCTCGAGAGCCGGTGCTCAGGCTGGACCAACGAGGACG
>CAMDKQ010000268.1 GCA_945901095.1 Bifidobacterium breve | reverse complement strand
TGCATACGGGTGAATGCGCACCCACTCCCCATGCGCTATCGCAGCCAATTCAATGACAGCGAGTAGTTCGTTCTCGTCCGCTGGCTTTTGCCCCGAAGGTATCTGCTTGTCCAGTGCACCGACGGCCTGGCGAAGGCTCCGCTCGAATGACCGCAGTTCGCCCGACACCTGTCTCGCGGGGGTGCCTTCACCGAGAGTACGCCCACCGCTGTCGCGAATCGCTACTTCGTATGCCTCAAGATCTGGATGCTTGGAGCCTCGCGGTGCGCCGAGGTAGTGAGACGCGGGGACGGATGCGACCCCGGCGTGGATGTCGCGGTGCCATCCGTGAGCAAGTGCAACTCGAGGAAGTTCGCGCGCTTGCGCCGAACGCTTGATCGCGTTCAGGACGCCGGGGAGGTTGCCCGCGATGATGCCTTCATCGGCGATCGAGTCCGCACCCCAGGCCCGACCCGGCATCATGAGCGCGCAAACGCCGCCGCGACGCCGAACGGGTCGGAAGAGATCGTCGTCTCACTCGAAGGGGAAGCGCGCCTCGTATTGCGCATGGGGTCAAGGCCGGCTCGCTCCCCATCAGCAGCAGCCTCCACGTAGCGATCGAAGTCTCGGTCTGGCTGATACCGGCGAACGATGTCGAGTGCCTGGGACAAGCGGGCATCCAAGTCGACCGCAAGGAGTACCACCTCATGCTCGATGGCCTGCTCGGCGATGTCTGTCATCGACCTTCCAGTGAGCTCGGCAATGTGCCGTAGAGCGTCTCGGTTGGCGGGGTTCTTGAAGCGAAGGGGAAAGGCCGTATCTCGTGTCGTCACCTGACCAACTATGCGCGCCGATTCAACGGATGTCAAGATGTCATTCTGACATCCATAACGCCGCAGGGCGACTTCCTGCCAGAGCACCATCGAATAGGCACCCATTCGCTCGACATGCAGTCGACGACCGACCGCGCGCTGGGATAGTTCGTGGGAGTCGGTCATCGCACGTATGCCCGTCGCCGGAGCACTGGGGTCAGCTGCAGCAGGCGCCCGCGACGCCCGATCCGACAATCGCCCCGTAGGAGTGGACGTCAATCCCCCGCTGGCGTGCAGGACAGCGAAGTCGACGCAGGCCTTGCACATCTGAGGGAATCCTGACTTTCAGCCGCGGGCATGCCCGCACCGACTGCACACCGTCAGGGCCGCCACCTTGCATTTGCGACACTGAACGACATCTGAGACGGCGGCAACAAACTGTCTGCCGCAGGCGGGACACTTGTACTTTCCTTTGACCTGGCCTTCCCCTTTGTCTGCATCGCTCAGCGGATCATCCTCGACTCTCGAACCCCAGGAGCAACCGCCAGCCCTGCCCGATGCCACGCCGCTCGACTCCGAGCCTCGGGTGGTTCGGCCGCGGCCTCGATGGAAAGATGACCAAGCACTTCATCGACCGTGGGACCGGCAGGCAACCACAATGCCGAGCTCCCGAAGGCTCAGAGTCGAGGCCAAGAGTCCGATAGCGGAATAGTCGAAGTCGTGGGCGCGCAAATCATCAGTGCTCCTGACCTCGGGATTGAGTTCCGTGGCGTTCCTGACGACGCTGCGGCCGCGCTCTATGAGGGCCGCCTCTCCCAGCCTAGTTTCCTTCTCGACCTCGTAGCCGCCAGGAATGTATGCGCTGCCGTAGAGCCGATTCCGGGTTGCATCGAGGCTGGTGAAGGATACGCGTGGAAGTCCCGCGGCGATCAGCGCCGCTTCCAGGATGGCTGCCTTCCCGCGACCAGGACTGCCGAAGACCGTTGCGCGGAATGGTCGAATCAGGGTGGCCTCGTTCGACCTGCGGAGCATCACACTATCGGTAGCTGTTGCGGACAGTCGCCAACTGCATATGTCCGGAGGCTGGAGTCCCGTTGTAAAGCAAAACCGCGACTGTGAGCCCTACGAACTGCGGCGCGAATCGGACCCTCTTCCAGCCGGCGACCGTCATGCCTCCGGCTGCACGGTTCGTGTGTTGATCGAACTGGGCCTCTAGCAGTTTGTCGCTGCGGACGTCGGCGCCTTCAGCGGTGAGGATCTTCACTTTGAAGCCCTCGAGGCTGAAGATTTTTGCTTCGACAGTCTTCACCTGTGGCATTTTGACTCCTTTTCGTATTGCCCGGACTTATAACGGCGTCGCAACACTGGAGATGCTGAACGCCAGGCACCGTGGCCGATTGTGTCAGGCCAGGTGAATGGATACCCAGAGAACGGGAATGCGCGGGCGAGTTCAGTTAGGCGTGATCTGCTGTAGCTGGTTGCTCACCTCGACGCCCCCGGTCGAGGCATCTCGAACTGCTCGTGGAGCGTGTCGAGTGTGAGGTCGAGCGCCGCTGACTTGGGCCACATCGCCTCAAGGCGCCGGAACTCCGCATCGTGCCCCTGACCGGGTAGCAGGTCGTGGAGCATCTCGTGGAAGATGAGGTACGACAGGATCTGATCCGATACTTGGGTGCGTGGGGCGCGAAGAAGGATGTTGACCCGAATCACGGGCTTGCCGGCGGCCTTGCCTGACGTCTTCATGCTCCAGTAGGCCCAAGCGCTAGTGGACACTCGCTTGCTCCAGCAGAGAGCGGGCAGGTCGTCGCTCTGGAGTCGGCTGAGCACTTCCTCGCCTGCCAGCACGTCGCACATCTGGGCGACTACGGAAGTGAGCGTTGGTAGTGCTCGGTTAGGTGCCCGCCGCAGTCGAGGCAGACGCTCGTGAGGGGTCAGGGGGGCAGCGGGTCGCTCGGCGTTCAGCCGGTTGCCCTGAGGTCGCTGTGCTTGACGGAGCTCCCGGAGTTCGCGCTCCACGGCCTCCTCGAAGTGCCCGAACGTCGGGTACGCGATGCGAGCAAGGCTAGTCTCATACGCCTTCAGCAGCCAGGCCTCGCGCTGTTGGTCTGTCAGCGCGCCCTCCACGCGCAATCGCTCGGCCGTCTCGTGCGGATTCATGGACGCCTCGATCACGACGAAGTCCGGCTCCAGCCCGGTGGCGGCGGTGTGGGCGCGGATGGCCGCCAGCGACCGGTCTGTCGGGTATGGCGGGAACGTGTCCTCAAAGAGCGACTGCAGAGGCGTACCGTGGAAGCCCTCGCCCTGCAGCGCTCGCGTGATGAGGTCTCGGTAACCAGCGACCTGGTGCTCCAAGACCGGAATGTGGCGGTCGACGGTCACGTAGTAGCCGCACAGGCGCGTCCTGAATGTCGCCGGATCCAGCGGGATACGTTCGGTGCGCCGCTGGAACATGCGCCACACCCCGGCGAGGATGTCCTCTCCGATCGGCTCCTGGCTGATCGAGTCGATGATGGGCGGCAGCCGGTGCTCGACCTCTCCTGCAGTGGGCACGACCGGGAGGTCGCGCAGCTCGACCGGGTCGAGGACATCCTCGAAGTTGATCCAATTGTCGCGGAAGTAGACGACGTGGGCTTCGCTGGTGCCGCCTGCGGCTGGGCCGCGCAGCACTCGCCCGATCATCTGCCGAAGGCGGATTGGGCTGGTCGTCGGCCGGACAAGGAACGCGGTCTTGGCAGCGGGCACGTCGACGCCCTCGGTGAGCATGTCCACGGAGACGAGCACGCATGGATCAATATGGTTCTTGAACCAAGTGAGGACGTCCCCGCGGGCTTCAGTCACAGCCCCGTGGAGGACCTTCACAGGGACTCCGCTGCTGCCGAACTGCTGGCCTAGGCTGTCCGCGTGCGTCCGGCTGGTCGCGAACACGAGGGTCTTGCCCCACTCGGCCTGCCGGTCGGACCAAAGACGGGTCACGATGCTGTCACGGGCGGCGTTCTGCAGGTGCGCGAGGACCTCCGGAGGCAGATCCCCCTTTGCCTTCTTCAACTCCACTGGCGTGAGCTGGAGCGACTGATGAGTCTGGATCGTGTGTAGGACGGGAACCGCCAGGATGCCCTGAACGTACAGGGGTTCGGCGCTCACGTCGACGAGCGTCTGCTGGAACGAGTCCCGGAGCCGGGAGGCAGCCAGAGAGGCAGTCGGGTACGGGGTTGCCGTAAGCCCGATGAGCATCGTGCGTGGATCGCGGACGACCTCGTTGATGATCTCCTGATAGGTGCGAGCACCAGCATGGTGCGCCTCGTCGATGACGACGATCGTGGGTCGGGAGAGGTAGCCGGCGATCAGCCGTTTTGTCGTATGCCAAGCGCGGTGCATCGACTGCACGGTGACGATAGCGACATCGACCTCGTGGTCTGCCAGTGTCGAGACCGGTGAGTGACCGCCGGAGATGACCCGCACCGTGCGGTC
>CAMDKQ010000267.1 GCA_945901095.1 Bifidobacterium breve | reverse complement strand
CGGCACGGCTGGATCATGACCGGCGACCAGGCCGTGCGTGACGCCGAGGGTTACATTCGCTACCTGGGCCGTGACGACGACATGGTGTCCAGCGCTGGCTATCGCATCGGGCCCGCGGAAGTCGAGGAGTGCTTGCTTCGCCACCCGGCTGTCTCCGAGGTTGGCGTCATTCCCGCTCCGGACGAGGCCCGCGGCGAGGTGGTAAAGGCCGTGATCGTGCTGGCCAAGGGGTTCCAGCGTTCAGACGACTTGACGAACGAGCTGCAACAGCAGGTTAAAACGCAACTTGCTGCCTACAAGTATCCGAGGATCGTCGAGTTCGTGGAGGAGCTTCCGAAGACGACCACGGGTAAGGTAAATCGCAAGCAGCTCGCCTCAGAAGCGAGGGCATCTCAGGCCTAGCGCGTCACGATTATTCAGGTGGCGTCGGAGGGCCCGCGAGTGTTGCCGATATTCAGTGAGCATCGTGCGCAGAGCCCGAAGATTTCGAGGGTGTGACTCACGTCAGTGAAGCCATTCTCCCTGGCGATCTCGTGGGTCCAGGCCTCGACCACCGGACCCTCGACTTCGACGGTGAGGCCGCAGGTGCGGCAGACGACATGGTGATGATGGCCTGAGCGCTGCCCGCAGCGGCGGTACAGCGACTGACCGTCGCTGCCGGCGAGGACGTCGATGTCGCCCTGCTCGGCCATCGCCTGAAGAGTCCGGTAGACCGTGGTAAGGCCAACGTTCTCACCCTGGGCGCGGAGCAGGTCGTAGAGATCCTGGGCGGATCGGAAGTCGTCGAGTTCCTGCAGGACGTTGGCCACAGCCGCTCGCTGCCGGGTCGAGCGCTGCTTGATGGCAGCGGGCTCCCCGGTTGCGGAAGCGTCGGTTGAGGAGGCCATGCCCACTGACTGCCCTCCCAACGCTGCAATGAGTCACCCGCAGTTACGGGAAGTCACAACGGACGTTACGGGACGATGTTGCTAATCGCCTTGGCGACCCTGACACCCATTCCGTCCGTGCCGACATTGTCGCCGTAGTACATGAGGGCCTTGCCATCAGCGAGCCGGATGATGTCCGGGTCGCCGCCGTTTGGCATGACGAACTTCTCATTCGAGAAATTGATGCCGTCGGAGCTAGTTGAGACGAAGATCCCGTAGGCGCCCCCCCCTGTCGGCGGCGTAGTAGAGGGCGATCTTTCCTGACTTATTCGTGACGGCGAAGGGGTGCGAGCCGCCTTCGGCGACGACAGTCGGCCCGACGGTCCAGTTGAGCATGTCAGGGCTCGTAGCGGTCTTCATCACGCGCGGGGCACGCTCCCCGGGCTTTTCGAGATTCGAGAAGTAGGCCCGATAGGTCCCCTTGTGCTTGATGACGGTGAAGACACCGGGCTCGAACCCTGCCTGCGCCGTGGTCAACACGCTGCCCTCGCGGGTGAAGGTGACTCCCCCGTCATTGCTGACGGCCGAGTTGATGTTTCCAGCTTCGACGAAGAACAGGCGCAGGGAGTTCCCACCGAGCGCAACGGCCCGTGGCTGACCCACCGGGGTGCCCGGGAATGGATTGGTGCCATCACCTGCGAACGTGAGCCCAGTCTTGGTGGTCGACGTGGCAACACGAAGTCCGGGGAGGCCATTTGTGTCATTGACGAATGCGAAAAGTCTCACCTTCCCATTGGGAAGGAGGAACGCGGTTGCGTCGGCAACCTGCTTGCCGGTTGAGCCGAAGGTGCTTTGCGAAAGTGCGACGCCGACGGGCTTGAAGATTGTTGCGTTCTTGATGTTTGGTGCGGACGTCGGCGAGGACTTGCTTGGTTGCCAGACGCCATTGACGCACTGGATCGCACCATTGCCGAGGGGCAGGATCTGGCCTTCGACCGTGCAGGCATCCCCGGGCATCTCCGCAGCGTTCCCGATAGCGGGGATGGCGGCGAGGAGCAGGGCCGTGGTGGCGGAGGCGATGATGATGCGGCGCGTTCGGGTCATGGGGGAAGGGTAATCTCTCCCACGCCGCTCTGGAATGGGTCGCGGACAGAGAAAAAATCGGGAGAGCGAGAGTGTTCCAGAGTTTCGTCGCGATCGGCGACAGCTTCACTGAGGGTCTCGACGACCCGAGGCCGGACGGCACCTACCGCGGCTGGGCGGATCTGGTTGCCGCACGCCTGGCGCTCGAGCACCCGGGTCTGCTCTATGCGAATCTGGCCGTGCGCGGCCGGAAACTCGCCGGAGTGATGGAGGAACAACTCCCTCGGGTCGAGGAGATGCGCCCCTCCCTCGTCACCTTCGCTGCCGGTGGCAATGACCTGATTCGGATGAATGGTGACGTCCCAGCGCTCGCGAACTCGGTCCACGTCATCCTTGAGCGGCTCCTCGCGACGGGCGCCACCACCATGGTGTTCGCAGGCTTCGATCCGCGCGAGCGCATCCCATTCAGCCGGGTACCGGGTGAGCGCGGGGAGCGGCTCAACGTTCTCATCCGGCAGAGCGCCTCCGACCTTGGGGCGTTGCTTATCGACCTGTGGGTGATGCCTCGCCTCTATGAGCCACGCATGTGGGCTCGCGACCGCCTACACCTCAGCAGCGACGGCCATGCCCTCGTCGCAGCGGAAGTCCTTGCGACCCTTGGCTATCCGTGCACGTTCGGCGATTTCGTCGATGACCCCAAAGAGCGTGGGCAGGATCCCGCATGGCCAGCTGCGCGGATCGAGGATGTGCGCTGGACGTCGACCTACTTTCTTCCGTGGCTCTACCGAGGGCTTAGGGGCAGATCGTCAGGCGATGGCATCGAGCCGAAGTTCCCCGAGCTTGTCCCCGCGGACCCGTCCATGGGCCGGTGAACTCTTAGGCGCTCCAGACGAGTTTGCCCTTCTTCATGCGGCAGGTGAGCGTGGCGCCCTTGTAGGTGCCCTGAGCCCCGGCCTTCGTGCACTTGGAGCCCGGCTTGCCCGCTTTGGCGGTCACGGTCGCGCTTGCCTGGGTCGCGCCGCATCCGGCGCCGCACGCAATCCCGGTCGTGTTGAGGGATACCCCGGGGCTCTCCGCACTCGCCGTACCGAACTGGCTCGCCGGGATGACGACTGTCCACGACGAGATGAGCGAGGGTGGGGCAACAGAGGTGCCGAGCCGGATGGACGCGTTGTCGCGGCCGCCAGTATTGATGTAGGTGAAGACCGTTGAGTTGTCGGTTGAAAGGACTGCGCTCGGCACACCGCCATCGTCTCGCGAGACGATGGTCTGGGTGTTTGCCTCGTAGGGTCCGAGGAGGTTGGCCGAGGTGTAGGCGATGGTGTTGCCGCCGAGTGACACAAGGAGCACCCACCTGTTGCCGTTCCAGTAGATATCCGGGTCCGTTGCGTCTCCGGGGACCGGAAGGCTCGCTGTGCTGATCGTGATGGCGTCGCCGACGTAGGTGAATGAGGAGCCGTCACTGTCCTTGTCCTCGGTGGCCAAAAGGATGCTCCGGGTCGGGGAGTTTGGGTCGATGGCTTGCATCGACGGGACGTAGACGAGAACGAGTCGGCCGTCAGGCAATTGCCCAGCGAATGAGGCATCGCGGGGCATTGCACCAGCGCCCTGTGCGTTCTTCACGGTGAATGAACTGGCCGTTACCTGGCCGGTCTTCATATTGACGCGGGATAGCCCGGCGCCGATGACGTATGCCGTGTCGCCGCGGCGAAACACATCGGGAACTGAACCTGTGTGGGGCTGCCAGCCGGGCAACTGCGTCCACGATCGGCCATCAGGCGATGAACCAAGGCGAATCAGGTGATTCATCGGGCTCCCGCATTGGGCGCCGATGCCGAGGGCGCAGGTGTGAAATGCCATGAGGTAGGGGTCGGCCGTGGGGGTGACAGTAAAACCGCCATGGGCTGGGGCGCCCGGGTCCGACCTCGGGGCAGTCGGGGGAGCGGCATGGGCTCCAGCGCTGGTCGCGAACAGGGCAAGAAGTGTGCTGGCTACCAACGGGATGACGAGTTTGCGCATGGCGCGAAAATAACAGAATCCTCCTGACTCGGTGGTCGATCATGTGCTTTCGTAGGCTCCACGATGGATGGGTAGCCTTTCCGGATGAATGCCGACCCGCTCCGTGACGAACTCGCAACCCAGCACCGTGCGCTGCACGATATTTCCGGGGGCTACCCGGCGAACCACTTCGCATTCCAGCGAATCGCCAATGCCCTCCTCGATGGGGGAGCCCGACGAATCATCGAGGTCGGCGTGGGCCAGGGCAATGCCCTGCCGCTCCTGGCCGGGCTCGGTCTCGAGGTCTCTGGGAT
>CAMDKQ010000266.1 GCA_945901095.1 Bifidobacterium breve | reverse complement strand
GCCGGGTGGCCTCGAGCCGGGCGACGCGGACGTCGATGGCCTCGTCGGTCCGGGTGCGCCATCCGGCAACCTGCCGGACCTGGTCGATCCTCAGGGCCTTGCGCGCGTCGATGCCGAGGCCCTCGGTGCGCACCAGCGAAGTCGGCGCGTTGGTGCATCGAGAGGGGTCACCTCGAGCTCGTCGGCGAACGATCGGACGAACTCTTCGCTCGTGAACGCCGTGATGACCACGTCGACGTTTCCGGCTTGGACTGGACTTCTGAACCGCGCCACCGATGCTCCCGGTGAAGACTGGCGTTTTGGTGAGCGCGCGACCCATAGCTTGAACGGTGTCGAGGCTAGCGTGCACGGAGGCGCCGATCGCGCAAGCTGCCGAGTGAACGTCCCACGGCGCCGAAGGTCCGTGGGGGCCAGCAACTGAGCAACACTGACCGCGACTGACAGCTGCTGAATGTCACTGTCTAGGGGTAGTCTGATACTCATAAATCAAGTACGGCCATGGGCGTTCGGGGCCCTCTTCAAGTCCCGTCACTCACCCCACGAATAGTTGTTGCAGTGCAACAACTCTCTGTTTTGCTCTGTCCCGCGTGGGGGCCGAGATGGGGCGTCTCGGGCTCTACACCCCGATTCTGGACCTCAAGAGTCAAGGGCCAGGACCCGTCAATCACCGTGCCGTGCCTCCCTGCGACCGGAACTAGCATCGTCGTTCTGCCTGACAGCCTGCCCGCCGGCCCTTTGACCTGACACGCTTGGAGAACTTCGGCCCCCGTAGGCGACCGCAGCCACTGGGGTTCTTGAGGACGTGTAGGTCTCGGGGAGGCGCTTCTCGCTTCCCTAACCGCGCCAGCCCATCGGCGCCTCGCTTCATGGCAGTCGCCTCACGTTACGGCGTGACCGATGGCGCATCCGTACCGATATTGGTACGCTTACGCCAAGGGAGGAGGTGGAATGAATAACCGCGAGAAGCTGCGCTGGCTAGCCTTCGATCACCACGGCATCGTAACCACCGACCAGGCTGTCGCTGCGGGGGTGCCTGCCGTCGAGTTGCGCAAGCTCGCTGCCCGCGGCGCCCTGAGCCGCGTGGGCTTCGGGGTATACCGGATGGAGGAAGCGCCGACGACCCCGCTGACCCCCTACGCGCAGGCCCTCGCCCTCGTCGGGCCCGGCTCCATGCTGGCCGACGAATCCGTTCTCGCACTGCACGAGCTCGCGCTCGTCAACCCGAGAGCGATCAAGGTCGCGACCAACCGCCGAGTACGCACCAACCTGCCGGCCACGATCGAACTCATCCACCGCGTGACGACCGACGCGGTCGAGGTCGTCGACGGCCTAGCGACGATGCCGCTTAAGGATGCCCTCCTTGCGTGCCGCGGCCGAGTCATGCGCGAGCGCCTAGCCGAGGCCACCCACACCGCCCTCGCGCGAGACCTCATCGACGAGCGCGATGCCGCCGAAGTACTTCAGCGACTCGAACCGGTAAGCACATGAGTGCCAGCATCACCGACCCCGGAAGCCTCCCCATCCTCGAGCGGCGCATTGGCGCGTACGCGGACTCAACCCAGCAGCAGGCGGGCCGCATCCGCGTCACTATCGGGCAGGTCGTCGTGGCCCAGCTGCTGCCTGGTGCGCTCGTCAAGGGCGGATCCGGCATGAAGCTCCGCCTCGGCCTGGACTTTGCCCGGGACTCCAAGGATCTCGACGTGGCCTGGCGCGATGCTCAGCATCTGTTCGACGATGCACTGCGCCCCTCCCTCGCTCAGGGATGGGGTCCCTTCCGTGGCCAGTTGCTTGCCAAGAGCCCTCGCCCGCGCGATGGCGTCCCTGCGTCGTACTCAATGCAGCCATACATCGTGAAGCTGACCGCCTACGGCAGGCCGTTCGCCACTGTCGTCCTCGAAGTCGGATACGACGAGCTCGGAGCCACGTCAGACGGCTCCGCCGACACGCTTCTGCCAAACGAGATCGCCGACATGTTCGCCGCACTGGGCCTGCCCAGCCCTGAGCCGGTGCCCGTCCTGGCCGCGCACCACCAGATCGCGCAGAAGATCCACGCATGCACCGAGCCCGGAAGCGAACGAGCACACGACCTGGTGGACCTGCAGTTGCTGTGGCCCGCCGACGAGGCGGGGGTCGATCTCGTGTCCGTGACAACCGAACGACTGTTCGCCTTCCGACGTGCCCACGCGTTCCCCGGCACCTGCACCGTCACACCTGACTGGCCAACCGCCTATGCCGAAGCCGCAACCGGTCTCGACGTGATCGCCGACGTCGAGCCGGCAGCCGGATGGCTCAACACGCAACTCGCACACCTCAAGCGCCGAGCACGGTGAAACGGCGATGATGTGAGAATGCTCATCAAATCTGGACCCACCTTCCGAGGGGACGGGTTCGGTCGTAGCTGGAAGGCCGAGCCGTGGCTTGGCACATGTTCGGCGGGTAAGCGCCGTGGTGAGCTGCTCCGCGACCAGTTCCAGATCGTCCTGCGTCGTCGTCGCGCCTTCCGGGATGCTCCTGATCCTCTTTAGCGTGCGATCACGTCCTTGCTTGAACCAACGAGCCACGTGCAGAAGGGCGTCGTCCTTCAGGTGCTGTCCTGCCTGCTGCAGGCCGGCAGCGACCGGTTGCGCGACGAGGGCGTCGACGGACGGCGGGTCGAAGTCTGGGTCGCTCACCTGCAGGACGTCGATCTGCACCGGTCCCAGTCCCGTGGGCAGTCGGACACCGGAGGGGCCGCTGAGCGTCGCGCCTGCCGCGACCAGCAGCGGGAGCTGGCCTGTTTGGCCGTGCTGCAGGCGCGACACGGGGTCGAGATCGGTGGTCACCCGGTAGGGGCGGGAGAGCCGGCAGAGCACAGCGAGCCCTCCGACCACGAGCGGGGATCTCCTGGCTACCAGACACGGTGCCAGCTTTCCGGGGGGTCCCATGACGCGAGCACCTCGGCGCCTCGACCGGGATCCGCTGCCAGATCCAAGGCCACGAACAGCGGATGGGCCAGGGGCCACGCGCTGTTGCCGTATGGCTTCCCGTCGACGCGCCCGCGGCAGACGGCGGACACCGGGGCAAGGCGCAGGGTGCCGGCTCGGTCCTCATGGCTCCGGGTGGTGCCGAGGAGCTGCATCGCGCGCCTCAGCGTGACCGTGTCCGGGACGTAGAGATCGGGAGGGTAGGCCCCTGACACATGGAGCGGCGCACCGTAGGCGACCGCTGCCAGGCTGCCACCCAGCGCCCACCCAGGCTGGTCCTCGGGATCCGCTGCCGCGATGCGCAGTGCCTGGTCCAGGAGGTCCTCGTGCGGGGCGGGCAGCGCGGCGACGTCCACCGAGTCGGGGCGCCACCGACCCGCGAGGGCATTGAACAGGTCGGGCACGACGGGGCGACGATCCTGGTCGACGAGACCCGCGCCGCGGAGCCGTGACATCTCCTCGGAGACCGAGCTGGGCGCCCTTCCCAGTTCCGCGGCCGACGCTCGGATGCCCAAGGCCGCGTCCGGCCGCATCAGCAGCAGCGTGGCGAGCTCGAGACCCACGCGCCCTGCGAGCGACTCCTTCGACGACTCCGTGGCGCCGGCCGACGGGGTCACACGCGCATCGATGAACACACCGGGAGCCTCCAAGTGCA
Source organism: Bifidobacterium breve (assembly GCA_945901095.1). Lineage (GTDB taxonomy): Bacteria > Actinomycetota > Actinomycetes > S36-B12 > S36-B12 > WLND01. The sequence continues at coordinate 662 of CAMDKQ010000266.1, read as the reverse complement.
CGTGCCCGCGCAGGTCCAGCCAACCCCATCCGCGGCTGCGCAGTTCTACGCGCGCCCGCTCCGTGACTCGGTCCGCGACGACGACATGCGTCGCCTGTGACGGAGTGCCCTTTGCCCTCTCGAGGAGGAGTGAGGGCAGTTCCCGCTCCGTCAACAAGGACCGCCGCTGGATCTCTATTGGAATTCGGATCCCCTGGGGACCCACGACGACGAGGTCAGGCCTTTTGTCAGGCTCGCCGATCTCCCGGATCGTGTCGAGTCCGACCTGCTTCAAGGCGTCGCGGAACTCGACCGCAGCTTCGCTCACCCTGCTTTCACTCATGGTGAGATACTCCCACGTCGTTCGGTGTTCGGTCAATACCGAACACCGAACAGCGGTTGACGTTCACGTCGAATCCCCCCTACGGAATGGTCGGATAGTCTGCTGACGCCGTCAGCAGGACCACACATTCATAGAGGCGCACGAGCACGCATGTCAGCAGGGATTCCCTCATAGATGAGGGCAACGTGGGTGGTTCAAGTCCCGTCACTCACCCCAACAAAGGCCGTTGCGCTGCAACGGCCTTTTGCATTGCGGGGGCGATTCTGCCCCCACGTTGCCCCCACGTTGCCCCCACGTTCGTGGGGGCAACAGCGGAGCGGTCATCGACCGCCTCCCACAC
>CAMDKQ010000265.1 GCA_945901095.1 Bifidobacterium breve | reverse complement strand
GAGACGCTGGGTCGTATTTGGTCGAGACTTACTACCGATCGACTTTTCCTTCGCAGGTGTCGCCTTCTCTTTCGTGGCTTTCGCCTTCTCCCCCGTGGGCGTCACCGCAGTTGCGGCAACACCTTCTGCGGCCCTTGCCGGACGTTCTTTTACACCGGCCGCGGTCATGAGGACAGCCCCTCAAGGTAGGACTGGAGGGCGGCCACCGTGACGCGCCTAGAGCCGCCCATGAGGATCGACGGCAGGTCGCCTGAGCGAATGAGGCGGTAGATGGTCATTCGGCCAAGGCGCAAATGGCCCGCCACCTCGGGAAGGGTATTCGTGAGTGTGGTCATGTCGTTTCTCTCTCCATCATCGCGGGCCGGAATTGGCTCAACGATCCAAGGGAACCTCCTGCGTCCTCTCGCGTCTGCCTGAAGTTCGCTGCCCCTTGACTTTCGTGAATTATGAGCATTGCTGGTCGCAGTAGGGCTACGAGAACCGCGCGGCCGAACACAGTGAGCGGGGACAGCGGTGTCGGCAATCGCGATCGCCCCATGCGCCGATTTCAGCACCGATGGCTGGCGCAAACTCGCATAGTAAGCCGGAGAAGTCGTTAATCAGGGGCGTCAATGTCACATGACTGCTTCAAGAGGCATCACTGGCCTGAGCGGCAGTGACATAGACGATTCACGTTGAAGCAGTCCGATGGAATGTTCAGGGCGAAGGAACCAAGCCCACCCGCTTGCTCTCAGCCGGGACCTCCCCCACACAACCCGATCTACCCGGGAAGGGTGCTGATGTATGCATCAAGGGCGGTGGCCGACACTCGGCGCGCTCGTCCCAACTTGACCGAGGGCAGTTCGCCAGAGCGAATCAGCCGATAGGTCATCGTGCGCCCAATCTTCAGTCTCTCCATCACGTCGGGGATTGTGATCAGCGATTCCATGTGTGGTTCCTTCCTAGAGGGTGGGTTTGCGTGTTGTCCTATGGAAGCACTCAACGATGTTCCCGTGTTCCTAAACGTGCGTCGGATCCCGCCACTGTTCGTCACCCGGAGCGACGGCCAACAGACGTGGCCGCTGCCTCGTAGGCCTCGTCCGTGAGATGGACGTACGTCATGGTGGTGCGGAAGTCAGAATGACCGGCGATCCGCTGAATCGTGGGAACCGGTATCCCGTCCATCACCATGTTCGTGATCGCCGTGTGGCGAGCGTCGTGTACGCGGAAATCCGCTCCAGCGCACGCCTTCAGGAGCCTCTTGAACTGACGCCTGTCGTTCGCGCTGTCAATCGGACGACCATTGTCCGTGCAGAAAACGAGGTCGTGGTCCTCCCACTGCGACGCCGCAATCTTCTGCTCCACCTGCTCCCGCCGCAGGGTCCGCAGGGCGGCGAGTGTTTGAGCATCCGCGTTGAAGCGCCGGACACTGGAATCAGCCTTGGGGGGTCCCGCCTTCATCCCCTCGCCCGAGAAATACTGCATCTGCTGCCGAATGTGGATGACGCCGGTGTCGAGGTCAATGTCGCACCACCTCAGTCCCAGCGCCTCGCCCTGACGCAAGGCCCACAGGATCGCAAGTCGCCACCGGACATAGACCCGAGTGCCGCGGTCCTTGGCTTCATCCAGCAGGCGCTTGATCGTGGCCGCGTCGATGATCTCGCGACTAACCTCTGGCACCTTCGGGGCTTTGACCTTGTTCATCAGGGGAGTAGGGAGGATTCCGTGGTTGAAAGCCTGATTCAGTGCCGATGCGAGTGTCGCGTGGACATGTTTCACCGTGGACGCTGCAAGCCCGTTATCGTGAAGCAGCCGTCCGTATAGGGCCTCGAACATGGGGGCTCTCAATTGGTCCAGACGCACCTGCCCAAGATGCGGCTTGATGCTCCGGTCGATAGCCACCCGGTAACGGAGGACTGTCTTGGGCTTGAGGTCGTACTTCCCCAACAGCCATGAGTCCAAGTACTCACCCAGCGTTGGAATCTGGGTGGGAGCAAGTCCCAACACCCCCTTGTCACGTTCGCTGATCGCCCGGTCAAGGCGTGCGATGACCTCCTGCTCCGTCTTGGCGCTCAAGTGACGCAACTTGCCAGTCGCGTCGCGGAACTGCGCCCTCCAGCGATTCTCGCTTGGGACGAAGTACGCGCTTCCCGAGTGGTCGATCCGCTTGGCCTTGGGGCGCGCGGTGCTCATGCCCATGCTCTGCTCCGAGTTTCTGTTGGCTACGGAGCGACGTTCTCAGGCAGCGCGGGTCAGGTCAGCGTAAAAGTCCGCCGAACGGCGGGAATATTCCCCGGTGTTCGCGTGGGTTACTTCCAAGTTCCATCCATTGCCTCTCGGCAACCACTTGAATGAGGCCCCCGAGACGGTGAAAGTGCCCTCTTTGTGAGGGAAATCGTGGAGCCGCCTCGGGGATTTGAACCCCGGACCTACGCATTACGAGTGCGCACGTCTCGACGATCGCGCGTGACCTCATGTCTCACCTATTTGGACACGGCGCGACTGGGGTCACGAGCAAGGCAGCGCGCGAACACTCACCGGGTTTCGGCATTCCGTGTACCAGTCCCCCGCACACTGATATATCTTTGCCCAGTGAGCGAGTCCCTTTCCGAGCAGGCCTACCGGCGCATTCGCCGGCTGATCTGCACGGCCGAGCTCGCCCCCGGGTCGATCATCAGCGAGGCCGAACTCGGTCAGCAGCTCTCCCTCGGGCGCACGCCCGTGCGCGAGGCCCTGCGCACCCTGGCCGCCGAGCACCTCATCGACATCTACCCGCGCCGCGGCATGTTCGTCGCCGGTGTCGATCCCCGCAACCTTCGGGCGCTGAGCGAGGTCCGCGAGCGACTAGAGCCGTTCGCTGCCGGCCTTGCAGCACAGCGGCGCGACGAAGACGACGTCCGCGAGATCGATGCCCTCCTCGCGGCAATCGACACGCTCGGCACCGAGGTCGACCCCGGCCACCTCATCGAGCTCGACGAGCGCATCCACCAGTGCATCTACCGCTGCACGCACAACCCCTACCTCGCGAGCGACCTCGACCGCTACTACGCCCACGCCCTGCGCATCTGGTTCCTCGCCCTGCCGACCATCACGCACCTGCAGGACGCCGTCGTCGAGCACCGCGAGCTCCTCGACGCCGTCCGGTGCCAGGACGCCGACCGCGCCATGACCGTCATGTCCAAGCACGTCAATGAGTTCGAAGCAGAGATGAGGCGGGCGCTGTAGGAGCGTCCGCACGACGAGAGGAACACCTGTGAGCACACTGCCGACCTCGGCCAAGGCCGTCATCATCGGAGCCGGAATCGTCGGCAATTCGCTGGCCTACCACCTGGCCCGTCTCGGCTGGCGCGATCTCGTCCAGGTCGACAAGGGCCCGCTGCCGAACCCGGGCGGCTCAACGGGGCATGCGTCCAACTTCATCTTCCCGGTCGACCACACCAAGGAGATGACCGAGCTCACCCACGAGAGCATGCGCCAGTACAAGGAGATGGGCGTGTTCACCGAGTGCGGCGGCATCGAGGTTGCCCGCACCCCCGAGCGCATGCAGGAGCTCCAGCGCCGCATGTCGTCGGCGAAGTCCTTCGGCATCGACGACACCGAGATCATCACCCCCGAGCGGGTGAAGGAGCTCGTCCCCTACATCGACGAGACCGTCATCCTCGGCGGCTTCTACACCCCGAGCGTTGGCGTCGTCGACTCGCTGCGCGCCGGCACGATCATGCGCGAGCGCGCCCAGGAGCTCGACGCCCTCACCGTCTCGGCCAATACCGAGGTGCTCGGCATCGATGTCGAGAACGGCCAGGTCGTGCGCGTCCGGACGAATCAGGGCGACATCGAGACGAACGTCGTCGTCATCGCATGCGGCTGTTGGAGCCCGAAGATCGCGAAGATGGCCGGGGCGAGCATCCCGCTGACCCCCGCCGTGCACCAAATGAAAGACATCGGCCCGGTGCCGCGCTTCGCAGACGCGAAGGGCGATATCGAGTACCCGATTGTCCGCGACATGGACACGAACATGTACGAGCGGCAGCACGGCACCGGCCTCGAGGTCGGCTCCTACGCCCACCGCCCGATCCTCCACCGCGTCGACGAGATCCCCTCGAACGCCGAGGCGGCCCTCTCACCCACTGAGTTCCCGTTCACCCAGGACGACTTCGACCTGCAGGACGAGCATGCGCTCGAGCTCATGCCCGAGATCGTCGGCGACGAGAGCGTCGGCCAGAAGTACGCGATCAACGGCATCCTGTCGCTCACGCCCGACGGCATGCCGATCCTCGGCGAGACCCCCGAGGTCAAGGGCCTGTGGTC
>CAMDKQ010000264.1 GCA_945901095.1 Bifidobacterium breve | reverse complement strand
CACGTAGTACTCGGTGCCGAGCAGGAGGTGCTGCAGGGGCCCGGGGGCGCGGGTGAGCACGGCGAGGGTGCGGATCGTGCCGTCTGCGGTGGCCTGCGATGCGTGCGCTCGCAGTGATGCGAGCTTGTTGCGCATATAGGGCCGGACGTTGATGCGGTGGGTGATCTCGGCGCTCGGTGTCCAGGCCCCGGCGAATGATGCCGGGTCGAAATCGCGAGGCGTCAGCCGCGTGCGGGCAGCGAGCGAGACCGCTCGCGCAATCGGCTCGCGGGGCAGCGTGGCCTCGAACAGCGTGGGCGGGCGATGGGCGAGGGCGGCCGCCTGCCGGGTGACCCGGTGCACCTGCAGGTGGTCTGGGTGGCCGTAGCCGCCCGAGGGGTCGTAGCCGACGACGATGTCGGCATCGACCTCATCGAGGATTGCGCTCACCCGTCCGGCCGCAGAGAGGGTCTCCTCGTGGGCGAAGCCGAGGGGATGCTCGCCGTGCAGGCCGGAGTCGGCGTAGCCGAGGGTTTCGATGCGATCGACGCCGAGGGCATCGGCGGAGGCTGCGAGTTCGGCGCGGCGGCGCAGTGCGAGATTGCCGGAGAGCTCGGCCGAGGTGAGGCCGGCCTCGCCGTCGGTGGCGACGATGAGGACGACCCGGAGGCCCTGCGCGGATGCCCGCGCCATGGTGCCGGCAGTGAGGAGTGCCTCGTCGTCGGGATGCGCGTGGACGAAGACAATCGTGCGCGGCCGGGTGGGGGTGCTGAGCATCGGGTCATTGTGTCGTACCGTCGCCCTGTGAGGATCGCGCACGTCACCGACTGCTACCTGCCGAGGACCGGCGGTATCGAGACCCAGGTCCGGGCGCTCGCGATGCAGCAGCGGTCGGCCGGCGACGACGTGCGCATCATCACGGCGACCGGGGGCCGCGACGGGGTGTTCTCCGGCGACGACATTGTCGACGGGCTTCCGGTGCACCGGGTGGCCGCCCGCCTGCCGTTCGACCTGCCGATCCATCCCCGGACCCGGCGCGAGGTCGCTCAGATTCTTAAGGCCCATCCGGTCGATGTCGTCCATATTCACGCGGGAGTCGTCTCGCCATTCGCATGGGGAGCCCTGCGCGCTGCGCATGAGGTCGGCCTGCCAGTGCTTGTCACCGTCCATAGTGTCTGGGGCCCGCTGGCCCGGCCCGGGTTCAGGGCGAGCCGCGCGGTCGTCCGATGGGATGCCTGGGGTGCGCAGCTGTCGGCGGTGAGCGACGTTGCCGCCGCTGAGATCGCACGGGCCCTGCCAGGTGCCGGCGAGGTGCTCGTCCTGCCAAATGCCATCGACCCGTCCGACTGGAGCACCTACCGGGTGGAAGGCGAGCCGGAGGAGCTTCGTATCTCGACAGTCATGCGCCTCGCCCCGCGCAAGCGCATCATCCCGTTCCTGAAGATCATCGATCAGGCGCAACGCGCCCTCCAGGGCACCCCGCGGCTGCGCGTCGCGGTCATCGGCGATGGCCCGGAGCGGGCGAGGGCCGAGCGCTTCGTCCGCGATCACGGTCTCGAATCGTCGGTGAGCTTCCTCGGCCGTCTTGATCGAGCCGAGATCCTCGAGGTCTTCGCAAATACGGATCTCTTCCTCCAGCCTTCGGTGAAGGAGTCATTCGGGCTCGCGGCGCTCGAGGCGAGAAGCGCCGGGCTGCCGATCATCGCGAGGAGCCAGACCGGCACGACCCAGTTCGTGCGCGATGGCGTCGAAGGCTTGCTCGCCGACTCTGATGCGGGGATGGCGCAGGCGATCATGCGGGTGGCGCGTGACCGCGCGCTGCTCGACCGCATAGCAGCGCATAATGAATCGACGCCGCCCGACGACACCTGGCCGCGCCTGCTCGCGCTCGTGCTCGACGCCTATCTCGCCGCTCAGTCACGAGCCGCCAACTGAGCCTGTCGCGTTAGTGTTGCCCCATGGCCACGATCAACGAAGTGCCGTTCGTCAAGGGCCATGGCACCGGCAACGACTTCGTGGTGCTCCCCGATCTCGACGGTGCCCGCGGGATCACAGCCGAGCAGGTGCGCTTCCTGTGCGATCGTCATGCAGGTATCGGCGCCGACGGAGTGCTTCGAGTCGTCCGCACCGAGCATCTCGACGATGCCGTGCCCGGCATCGAGTCGACCGAGTTCTTCATGGACTACCGCAATGCCGATGGCAGCCTCGCCGAGATGTGCGGCAACGGAGCCCGGGTATTCGTCCGCTATCTCAAGGCCGCCGGTTACATCAGCGGGAGCGAGGTCGTGATCGGCACGCGGGCCGGTGCCGTGACCGCCACGATGCACGAGGACCAGTCGATCACCATCGACATGGGTCCGGCGGCTCCCACCGGCCCGGCCGAGGGCGTCATCGTGCGCGCCAACGGTCGCCAGTGGCAGGCGACCGGCGTGCTCATGCCGAACCCGCACGCAGTGGTCTTCGTTGATGATCTCGCCGACGCCGGCGATCTCCTTGCCGTGCCCCAGATCGAGCCGACTACGGCATTTCCGGACGGGGTCAACGTCGAATTCGTCGTCATCCATGGCCCCGGCCACGTTGCCATGCGTGTGCACGAGCGCGGGGTCGGAGAGACCCGAAGTTGCGGCACCGGTGCATGCGCCGCCGCTTGGGTGGCAAGGCAACGAGCGGAAAGCGCACGAGACTCGAACGCAATCCGGGTCGACGTTCCCGGCGGCACCCTGCATGTGACCGAGACTGACGATGGCCGACTGCTCCTCAACGGGCCAGCCGACCTCGTCGCCCGCGGCACCGTCCTGCTACCGGATCCGACCTGCGACTGACCTAGCCTGCGATCGCCCCGCTGATCGCGGACATGTGGGCCGGTGACGAGCCGCAGCAGGCGCCGATGACGTCGATGCCGAGCTCGCGCATCTCGGCGGCGAAGGCCGCCATGTCGTCGGGGGTGCCGGTGTAGACGAACTCCCCGCCGACGAGCACCGGAAGTCCGGCATTCGACTGCATGATGAGGAGGGTGCCCTCAGGCCGGTTCTCGGCCATGGCGGTCGCGATGATGCGCATCTCGTCGGTGCCGCGGCCGCAGTTGGCGCCGACGACATGGGCGCCCATGCCGGCGAGCGCGACGACTGCATTGGCCGGGGTCACGCCCATCATCGTGCGCAGGTTGGTGTCGAAGCTCATCGTCGTGATGATCGGCAGGCCGGGTGCGAAATTTTGGGCAGCGACCACGGCAGCCTCGACCTCGGAGAGATCGCTCATCGTCTCGATGAGGAGGGCGTCGGCGCCGCCCTCGGCGAGCGCGGCGATCTGCTCGCCGAAGAGTGCCTGGGCCGACTCGGGGGTGAGATCGCCCATCGGGTCCATGAGATCGCCGGACGGGCCGATGTCGCCGAGGACGTAGACGCCCGGCGTGCGGTCAGCAACCGAGCGGGCAAGCTGGGCTGCGGCGATATTCAACTCGGCGACGCGGTCCTCGAGGCTGTGCATTGCCAGCCGCGACCGGTTGCCGCCGAAGGTGTTCGTGGTGAGCAGCCGCGAGCCGGCTGCCACGTACTGCTCGAAGATGCCGGCGATGACCTCGGGACGGTCGACATTCCATAGCTCAGGGGCGCCGCCATCATCGAGGCCGGCGTCCTGGAGCATCGTCCCCATCGCGCCGTCGCCCACGCGTACTCGGCCATCGCGGATTGCGTCAAGCAGGTCACTCATTCGTTGCTCCAGGGGGTCCGTAAGTGTCGACGAGGCCGTTGAGCGCCTCAGGGTTCCAAGTCGTGTCGAGTTCGCGTGAGACTAGATCCGCAGCCTCTGCTGCAGACCCTTCCATGACCTGCCAATCCCCGCGAGTCCAGCCCTCGAGATAGGCGTCGGAGTCAACTGCGCCCGCGCGCATTGCAGCCTCGTCGATTGCCTCCTGGAAGCGCTGCGGCATCGGAATCTTCACCGTGTCGTCGCCATCTCGGGCGGTGACGAGCGAGGGGATCTCGCGCCAGCGGGTGACCTGCACTTCAGTCATGGTGCACCACCATCGGTCGTAGGTTCTCGAGCGCTTCGACAACCTCGGGCCGGAGGTCGGCGGGGCTCGCTGCCGCGTGAGCGGCTAGTTCGTTGATCATGGAGGGCGCCCAGAAGGTGCGAAGGTGCTGGGCGACCTGAGCGGCCACGTGAGTGCGGTCGGGTACGCCGAGCGCGATCTGGTTCGCCATGGCGACGAGCCTCGAAGTAATCATTGGCGTGCGCCGGCAGCGGAGTCGGGGCGCACCTCGACGGCGGTCACCTTGTACTCGGGGCAGTTCGTCGCCCAGTCGGAGTTATCAGTCG
>CAMDKQ010000263.1 GCA_945901095.1 Bifidobacterium breve | reverse complement strand
TCCGGTTTCTCACTGCTTCTGCGTCCCACATACGGTGGCGCATTCGCTCCGGGCATCCTCACCTTCCTCCGGTCGAGCATCGGCTGGTTGCCTTGGGCGGCGGTGGCGGCTGTTGTGTGCGCGCTCGGATTGGAAATAGTGCTGCGACGTACACCGTGGGGTGCGCAACTGCGTGCGATTGGCTCAGGCGAAAAGGCAGCCCATGACGTCGGGATCCGGGTGCGCTGGATTCGGTTGAGTGCACACCTGGCGGCTGGTGCACTCGTCTTTATCGCAGGCATGCTGCTCATCGGCCAGATCGGTTCGGGAGACGCAACGGTGGGGAGCACCTACACGTTGGCTGGCATTACGGCGGCGATCCTTGGTGGAGCGAGCATCTTCGGGGGGCGCGGAGCGTTCATCGGAGCCCTCGCCGGCGCACTGCTCATTCAGCAGATCAACACGTCGACCATCTTTCTCGGAATCGAGATTGCCTGGCAGTACTTCCTCCTCGGCGGTCTGACGCTCATCGCCGCTGGTTTCTACTCAAAGGTGCGAGGAGGCCAAAACCATGGATGAGATGCAGAACACAACTGAAGGAAACAGGGCATTTACCTGGCTACGGAGCGAAAGCGCCAGAATCTGGATCGCATTGCTTGGCTTGGTCATCGCTTGCTGGATCCTTGCCCCTGGGACCCTCACCAGCACGGCGCTGCTCGCAATGCTTCCGGTCACTGCCATTCTCGCCGTCGCCGCTGTGGGTGAAAGCCTGACGATTCAGCAGGGCGGCATCGACTTCGCAGTCCCAGGGGCGATGACCCTGGCAGCGGTTGTGGTCACAGGTTTGCCAAACGGAGATGAATCCAAACTTGGGCTCGGCATCGTGGTGGCGCTGCTCGCGGTACTCGTCGCGGGACTCCTCAGCGGTCTTGCCATCACATGGCTCAACATCACGCCGATCATTGCCACGCTTGCGGTCAATGCGTTGCTTATCGGTGCCGTGCTCGCCTACACGAGCGCATCACCTAAGTCGGCAACGTCCAGCCTCAGCAGTTTCGCAGTGGGCCGGGCACTTGGCGTTCCCAATACCGTGTGGATCGCCGTGGTGTTCGTGACGATCACGATTGTCGTTCAAAACCGTACGGTTGTGGGGCGTCGATTCATCCTAATCGGGGCCAGTCCTGCGGCTTCTCGGGCGATGGGCCTTCCAGTCACAAGGTATCTCGTTGGCACTTACATGATTGCGGCACTCTGCTACGGGGTGGCGGGCATCATGCTGGCCGGGTATGTGGTCGCGCCGGGGCCTTCCGTCGGGAATCCGTACCTACTCTCCTCCATCACCGCTGTCGTCATCGGGGGCACGGCGTTCGGTGGAGGTAGAGCGCGTCTCGCTGGCACTGCCGTGGCAGCGGTTTTCCTCAGCCTCCTCAACAGCCTGTTGAGTTCCCTCGGGGCGCCACCATCGACTCAACTGCTCGTTCAAAGCGCCGCGATCGCCCTCGCTATCGGCACCGGCCCCGGCCTGACAGCGCTGCGTCAGCACCTCCGCACGAGCCAGCGTTCAGGAGACCCAGCCATCGCCGTGTCTTGATGTCGGGGATGAATCACATTGAGACGGATCTGTTGCCCTAATTGAGACAGTGCGAGGGCGATGTTTGGGGACATACTCCAATCGCGCGTGAGTCAGGTTCGCGAAGCATTGACCGGAGGTCCGATGGCAGATCCAACTCTCGGCGCGGAACTCAACGTTGAGGCTCTTCGCGAGACGTATCGCGCGGAACGAGATAAGCGTCGGCGGTCCGCAGGGACCGATCAATATGTATTCGCTGAGGGTAGGTTCGCTCGTTTCGCGGAGGACCCATATTCGGTACCCGGAGTTCACCGTGATCCGGTCTTCGAGGATATCGATGTGCTGGTCATCGGAGCGGGTTTTGGAGGCATTTCAGTCGGGGCTACCCTCGCCAGTGCGAGTGTGACGAATTTCCGCATCCTTGATTGGGCGGCCGACTTCGGAGGCACCTGGTATTGGAACCGATATCCAGGCATTCGATGTGACATCGAGTCCTACATCTACCTTCCCTTCCTTGAAGATACGGGTTACGTTCCGACGGAACGTTACGTCCGGGGACGCGAGATCTTCGAGTACTGCCAACTCCTTGGTCGCCACTTCAACCTGTATGAGCGCTCGTTGTTCCAGACAAAGGTCAACGGCATGGCCTGGGACGACGCGGAGTCTCGGTGGCAGGTGTCAACGGAGAGGGGAGATGTCCTCAGGGCTCGATTCGTGACGACGCAGAGCGGGATTTTCGATCGCCCGCAACTGCCGGCAATCCCTGGCATCGAGGACTTCGAGGGGACAATCTTTCACAGTGCGCGGTGGGATTACGGGTATACGGGAGGTGATTCGGGTGGTGATCTAGTCGGCCTTCGTGACAAGCGCGTCGGTGTCATCGGTACCGGTGCTACCGCACTGCAGATCGTTCCCGAGCTAGCGAGGTCATCGTCAGAGTTGCGCATCTTCCAGCGCACGCCGACGGCTGTGGGTGTGCGGGACAATGCCCCGACCGACACAGATTGGTTTTCGGCGCTGAGCCCGGGGTGGCAACAAGAGCGCCAAGTCGCCTTCAACAATCTGGTGAATGGGGAGGACGTCGTCTGCGACATCGATGACGGGTGGACGAGGTTCTTCCGTCGGCTACTTGACGCTGTGAAGAGCCTGCCTGAGGACGCTGGGAGCGCCGAGGACATCGAGGCTGCGAAAGAGTTGGCGGATTTCAAGCATAACGAACTCGTTCGTACTCGAGTTGATGACTACGTGAAAGACCCAGAGAAGGCTCGGCTTCTGAAAGCGCATTACCGAACGATGTGCAAACGTCCGGGCTTCAGCGACGACTATCTTCCGGCGATGGACCGCGACAGTGTCTCGCTCGTGGACGTGAGCTCAGGCATCGACGCGATCTCCAAAGCGGGCGTTGTGGTCGGTGGCGTCGAATATCCACTTGATTGCATCGTGTTCGCAACGGGTTTCGAGCTCGGCACGACGTGGAGCCATAGAGCTGGCTACGACGTGATCGGGCGGGGCGGGCTTCGAGTGTCGGAGAAGTTTGCTCAAGGAATGAAGACGTTCCACGGACTTTTCAGCAAGGACTTTCCTAATCTCTTCTTTCTGGGCCTCACACAGGGTGGGACCACGACGAATGTTCCACACATGCTGCGGGAACAGGCGGAGCACGTCACCTACATCGTGGCGCGGATGCTCGCTGAAGGCCTGGCTCAAGTTGAGGCAACGGCTGCAGCGGAAGAGGCGTGGCAACTCGAGATCGCTGCCGTGAACGTTGCTCGTGCACCTTTCCAAGAGCAATGCACCCCGGGATATTTCAATGCAGAGGGAATGAAGGGCGACACTCGGTCGGGTATTGCTACAGGCTCTTATAGACCGTCGCCTCAGTTCTTCCGATCCTGGCGGGTGTGGCGCGATGCGGGCGACTTCGAGGGGTTGAACGTCTCGTAGCCTGACCGCAAGCGCCGAGATGCGTAGCGGTGGACAGACAGACGATCCTGCGCGGCGCAGTATTTGCAGGGCTGGACTCTTGCCAAAACCCAAGGTTGGCCTTACGTTATTAACAACATTCCCTACCATACGTTAGGTTGAAGTTATGACGGCTCTAGCTTCGGATAGTTCCTTGGAAACAGACACCACCACCGCGCATAAGGCATCGCCGGACGGGTTCAACCTCGCCGCTCTCACCGCCCTCACTGTCGGAGAACGGGTGATTGACCCCGATCTGATCCCGTGGGTGCCCTACATCGAAGGGGTGGATGTCAAGCCGCTTCGACTGAATCGCAAGACCGGCATCTGGGTCAACCTCACGCGGGTTGTTGGTGGTGGCGTTGTCGGCCGGCACTATCACGGCTCGTCGGTGGTGGGGTATGTGCTGGAGGGCAGTTGGTATTACAGGGAGCGTGACTGGGTCGCCCGTGCGGGAATGATGATCTGGGAGCCGCCCGGTGATATCCACACGCTGGTCACCAACCCGGAAGGGACGACGACGCTGTTCCTCATGGAGGGTCCGCTCTTCTACCTGAATGACGACGACCATGTCATCGGCTTCGATGACGTGCTTTCGTTCACCAAGATGTACCGCGACTACTGCGAGGCAAACGGTATCGAGGCGTTGGACCTCGACTACTGACCAAGATAGTTCGAAGGGGCCCTGGCGACGTGTTCGCCAGGGCCCCTTCGTCGTTAACAGACTGAGTCACCCCATGTTTGACAGCACGGAGTAGGTCTCTTACGATTACCAATCAAACGTCCGGTAGTGAACTTTCCGGG
>CAMDKQ010000262.1 GCA_945901095.1 Bifidobacterium breve | reverse complement strand
AGGTGCGCCTCGATGAAACACTGGCGAAGCCGGGTGACGTGCTCCACTACGTCTACGACTACGGCGATTGCTGGGACATCAGGATCCTCCTCGAGGAGATCCTGCCGGACCCGGCCCAGTTCGATGTTGACGAAGTCAACGACAACCTGTCGGAGTTCTCGTCGGGCGAGGCCGGCCTCGAACTGCGACCCGATCTCACGATCCTCATTTCGCGGCTGACTGGGAAGGTCCAAGTCGATGCGCAGGCTCGGGCCCAATCGCTCACCCAAGAGCCGCTCACCTCAGCAGATGCGCGTGAGCACGCGCTCACGCCAATCATGTGGTTCCTGCAATACGTCGGGACAACGGGACTGACGCTCACCGCGGCGGGCTACCTGCGGCCAGTTGACGTCATCGCGGCAGCGGGCCAGATACCGGCAGCCTCGTGGTGGTACGGCGAACGCAATCGCGAGAGTCAGATGATTCCGGTGCTTTACTTCCGGGAGGGTTTGCAGTCCATTGGACTCCTGCGAAAGGCGAAGGGTCGACTCGACCTCACGAAGGCAGGTACCAAGGCCATGTCCGACTCCGAGGCACTGTGGCTGCACCTCATCGAGCGACTCCCGGAGGGCAAACCTGGCACTTTTGCAGGTCACGCGGGTCTCCTTCTCCTCTTGCAGGTGGCGTCATCGCCGGCAGGAGCGAAGGATCCCTATGCCCGGATCGCCGCGGCTCTCAACAGTGTCGGCTGGCGTGCCCACGGAGACGAACTGGTCCGGGAATATGACGCCATGTGGGCCGACGAGCACACGCAAAGTCTCCTCCGCAACCTCGTGCCCGACGGCTTTTCTCCCACGGATAGCAGCGACCACTCCTACTCCCGAGTGGCGGTGGACCTCGCGCGCGCCTGCTTGGCCGGCGACCGGGCGACATGACATTGATCTGCAGGTGATCTGGCAGGCAAGCGTGGTGTAAACACCTCCCATGAGCGAAGAGACGTACACCCAGGTGATGCTTGTCGTCGCACAGACCTTTGAGGTCATTGCCGCCGCAGTGCTCTTCGCCGGCCTGCTTTGGTCCCTCTGGATTTCGCTTCGCGACTACCTGCGACACAAGGACGGTGGTCTCGCCTACCGGGTCATGCGTCAGTCCTTCGGTGGTGCGATCCTCCTCGGACTCGAGATTCTTGTCGCAGGCGACTTGATCCGCACTGTGGCCGTCGCGCCAACGCTCGACAATGTGCTCGTGCTCGGCATCATCGTCCTCATCCGCACGTTTTTGAGTTTCAGTCTGGAGATCGAGATGGACGGTGTGCCCCCCTGGCGCAAGGGCCTCGTCAGTGGTGCGACCGTCATGGCAAGGGCTGCCAGTGCGACCAGATCACCTCAGTGAATGATGTGACCACTATTCAATCGAGGGGTGAAGGACGCGGATGCACTTGAGTGAAGTCGAGGCGGTCAGCCATGGCCGCGCTCGACACTTGTTCGCACTTCAAGGCGACCTGCGCCTTCTTGATGCTGATGCCTACCTGATTCCCACTGACTCCCATGGCAGCGTCGAGGACCATTGGGCATGGGCCGTGGGCGTTGACCGCGAGGGCGCGACACGCCAATTGCGTGGGCAAGGCCGACACCTCGACGAGGCTGGTTGTGTGTGGGTTGACGATGCTCCGGCCGGGCCAGTGCTCGCGGTCAATGTCGCCGGGGGCAACAGTAACAATGACGTCGCTTCGATGGTCCGCCGGATCAAGGCGTCCTTCGACGCACTTGAGGCGCGGGCTCTCCAGACTCGATTCCGGGCTCGACCGCTTGTTGCCATGCCGCTTGTCGGTGTGGGTCGCGCTGGTCTCGGGGGCCGCACCGGTGAGGTCATCGCCTCACTCCTCGACTCGATCGGCGATCACTTCGGCGGAAGTCCAGCCGGGGGATTCGACCTCGTCATTGTCACGCGAGAATCCAGCAGCATCGCCGCCCTGCAGCATGAGCGCCGCGCACGATTCAACGAGACGTCAACGGGCGTTGTCCCGGACTGGCTTGAAGGGTTGGTGGCAGCCGGCAGGGCGGGGGAGTTGGCCGTCATATTTGGGGCGGGGGCGAGCGCGTCCCTCGGGCTGCCGATGTGGGACGACCTGCTCAAAGAACTGCTGCACTCACTCGATGATCCAAAGCTCAGTCGGATGGACTTGACGGGCCTGGATCCCACAGATGCGGCGACCCTCCTTATCGAGGCCGGTGGTAAGGACTGGTTTAGCGATGCGCTTGTCCGCCTGCTGGCCACGCCACGTCATTCCCTCACGCATGGACTCATCGCCAACCTCCATTGCCCGCTCACCGTGACGACGAACTACGACCAAGCATTCGAACTGGCAGCTGAATCGATCACCGGATCACCGGTTGCGGTACTGCCGTGGGACGAGGGCTCGGGCGCCGGCACTCGGGTGCTGAAGCTCCACGGTGATCTCACGAGGGGGCAGTTGGTTCTGTCCCGTGATCAGTTCGTCGCCATGCAGGCGTTCCGGCGGCCCCTCGCCGGAGTTCTGCAGTCGAGGATGCTTATCGGTCATCTCCTTGCCGTCGGCACATCAATGAGCGATTCGACCCTCGTCCATGCGGCGGAGGAGTTCCGTGCGCTCATCGGGCAAACACAGGGGGCGAACACGCCGCAAGGCAAGTCCGTCGTTGATGCGCGAGCGGGAACGGTTGTCCTCACCTCGTCGGACCCGGCGCGGGTTCGACTGCTCGACCGAGCCTTCACGGTGGTGGAGGGCGATGTGGAGCACGGGGTTCGCGAGTCGGCGCGCGATGTCGACGTCCTCCTTGACTGGGTGGCGATGCAATCCTCGAGCGACCTGTCATTCGCCCTCGACGAGCGCTACCGTGCTCTTCTCTCGCCCGCCGATCAGGATCTCGCCGCGCGGCTGATGTCCCTCGCGGGCGACGGGCCAGGCGCTGAGGGTCTTGCGTCGAGCCTTCGCTCATCAGTGGAGGTGTATCTGGCATCGCTCGGAGCTAGTGGCGTCAGCCATTTTTCGACGATTGGCTGAACGTAGTCGCCACCAAGCAGAGACCGGCCCACCGGTCCCGAAAAGCTCTGAACCCGGCTACATGGCGCATGTTTCTCGCGCCCGTCAATGAACGGGTGGCCGCGAAGTGGAAATGGGCATCCCAGCCGTCAATGGGCAGGACTAGTGTGACGAGGGTGCGCCAAGAAGTTGACATGGATGACAGCAGGTGCGCCTTAGTCAGGAGTAGGGGGAGCACATGTGGGGAGTTTCGATCGGGGATTACGTGATCTACTGGATTGGCCTGATCGTCATAACGATCGGGGCTGTCATCGCATCCATCGTCAGTTGGTTCCGTCAGCGAGGGAAGAAGGAGTGACATTTTTGGTCGCGGGCTGTGACGATGCGACCCGCACGATGTTCGTCCAAGGCGGAGTCCCGAACGGCAAACTTCGCTGAGAAGCTCTGTAGCAACCCTTGCATGAACTCAAGGGCCAAATGGCTTGCCAGAGGTGTCCGCGAGTGGGCAAACCCGAATGGCGCTAGAAGGCGCGAATCGCTCGCACGTTGAGATCCATGCTCTTTTGATCTGTTAGATTTGCATTGCTGGTGTTGCCGACGTAACTGGCCTGATTCGCGTTGGACTGCGAGGAGGTCCAGTACAGGCCTTCTAACCCCCCGACCGCTCCCTGATTCTGGTACAGCGCCATCCCCTCACTTAACGAGGGCAGGTACCAATCCTGCATTCCTCCGTTGGGTGCAGTGGCGGTGAATCCGGCGCCCGAACTGCACTCGCTCGTTGCAGTGATCGACATCGTGTTCTGGTAGCCAGCGCCGATTGCCGTGCCCATCGCGTTGGGAATTGACGTGTTCGCACCGGCCCCAACGCAGTACGGCACGTAACCGGAATCGGATGTCTGGGCCTCAAGGTAGGTGCAGGAGCTGCCGCATGGGGCAGCGCTGAAGAATGGTGTCGACGCGACGTAGAAGACGATCCCATTTCCGGGACCGATGTCACCGATCTCGCATGCACCACCATCGGCGCAGGAGGGCACAGGTGCCGGAGAACCCACTGTGCCTTGTTCGACCACGTCATCCTGAATAGCTCCCGACGTGGCTGGTGTCGTTGACGAGCAACCGGCGAGGCCCATTCCGGCGAGTGCCAGCCCGACGACGAGCAGTCGAAGTTGAGTGCGCATAACATCTCTAATGATGAGGAAAGACGAACCGTTACCGGCCTTCGAGGATGTGACGCATGCTAGCGCCCTTAAGTTCCCGGGATCCCACACGAATTTACCCTGCAGTGCGAAAGGCGATGTGCTCCTGAGGTCG
>CAMDKQ010000261.1 GCA_945901095.1 Bifidobacterium breve | reverse complement strand
CGCTGCCGGGGTATGAGATAGTTGCATTTGCGGGATGTCCTTCGCTTTTGCCGGAATGGAACCTTCAAGAAGTCCTATTATCCAGCATTTGCAGGGACATTTCGCGTTTCAACTCACATAATTTCCGACCCCATCGGTGTATTCAGGCTAAGCCCCACTTGCCCGCTTGACCGATGTCGATGATGAGAAAGACGAGCACTTTGCATTGGCTGATTACCCGGCATCGGTGCGGGTCGCGGCTCGGGGAGCCTCAGGACGTTCGAGTCGTCGTGGACGGTCCCCACGACACAGAGAGCTCCGCCTCCGACGTTTGCGTCAACCTCGTCAAGGCTGAGCCATCGGGTCGAATTCGGTAAATCTCGTAGTTTCCCCCGTGGTTGCTTGCGAAAGCTATCCAGT
This sequence comes from Bifidobacterium breve, assembly GCA_945901095.1. Classification (GTDB taxonomy): domain Bacteria; phylum Actinomycetota; class Actinomycetes; order S36-B12; family S36-B12; genus WLND01. The sequence continues at coordinate 3,916 of CAMDKQ010000261.1, read as the reverse complement.
CACCGTTCGGTGACCACGCTGGGGTTACGGCTCCAGCCATGTTGGGAAAAATCCCACCGGGGGAGAACATTGGAGTGTTAGCGGCAAAGTCGGTGATCTGCCTCAGCCCTGAGCCATCTGCATTGAGGATGAGAAGTTGGCCCACCCCGTTTACTACCGTCTGAGTGACGATCTGCATTCCATCTGGCGACCATCCTCGGCTTTCGCGATCGTTGATGGTGGTGGTGAGGCGGGTGTCGGCGCCGCCCTTGGTTGGCATGACCCAAACATCCTGCTCATTGGCCGGGTCAATCTCGTCCTCATCGGTGGCATAGAGAATCAGTAAGCCGTCCGGAGAGTACTTCGGTCCCACGCGCTGGATAGGCAGATCGGTGAACGTCAACTGCTGCAGGTCAAAACCATCGATCGTCATGGTGTAGATCTCGTAGTTTCCGTCAACGTCACTCGTAAATGCGACGCGCGCACCATCGGGTGAAACATTCGGCACGAGAGACCAATCGGAGCCACGGTTAAGTTCCGATGGGGTTCCTCCAGCTCGCGGGACGCTCATGATGGAGGAGTTGTTGGCGTTCACCTGCGTGTACACCACCGTGGCACCGTCCGGGGTAAGCGTGCTGTGGGCCTGAACTCCATTTGCGGAGGTGATCTGACGCTCGATGGAGCCATCAGCGCTCATTGCGGCTGCCGCAGGCCGCAATGACGAGGCCGATAACGAGCAAGAACGGTAGACCCGGGCGTTGCCCTTTCAAGGGGTAGCGCTGCTAAACGGTACATATTTTGCAACGGAATAGTTTGTTGTGACATTGCCATACAGTCGTGGGTTCTGCGGATTGAGCACGAGAACAGGTGCACCCTTACGGAAATTCAAGCTGCGCAGGTCGGTGCGGAGAGTCGACAACCCGCGCGATAGCTCAAAATAATAGATCCTGTTTGTTAGATCCGCGAGCGTCCGATAATCCGTCTCATCGACTTCGCCGGGTGTGGTGTACGGGGCACCAATCGGATCGGAGACATTGCGCGCAACCGACATGAGCGATGCAACAGCCTCCCGATTGGTTCTGGGAGTGGTCTTCCGCAGAAAGTTGATGTAGAAGTTTGCCCTGATAAAGCGATCCAATGAGTTCGTGTTGCCCGGTAACGGCACATCGCGCGTGGCATTCGTAAAATCGTGTTTTGCCAATTCAGCCAACGCGTCGTCGTAAGGCGGATCATTCGAGAGCACCCGATACTCGGGACCGTGGTGAACAACGAGTCTGCCGCTGATGTATTGCATGATCGCCGAGTCGCCCGACACATCCTCAACTGCAAGTGCGAGCGGCACCCGGACTCCCTGCCCCGGAACATCGCCGATAAACACGTCAATCGGTTGAATCCTCGACTGCAGGGCTATGGCCTCGTCGACCGTTGCAGCGTTGTCCAAAACGTACTGCGTCCAAAGGGCCGTCTGCACCCCGGCACGCGAAGGATCGCGAGGCCCATAGTCCGTTGCATTCAGCCACATTCCGTGCACTGTTAGGCCACGTTCATTCATACCGTCGGACGTTCCCGCATTCAAGGCCGTTACCACGAGACTGCCAAAGCGTGTGGTCCATCGCGCCGGATTTTCAGACACCACCTGTCTGTCACCCCACCTGCCACCGTCACGAACCATTCCGCGAGGTAACACGTTGAGGAGCGGCTTTGATGAACCTACCCAATCCATGCTCCGACTTGACAGCACCGCGAGGTCATTGTCGTTCCACAAAATGCGCGTGCAGGCACTCGTCACGGTCGGGGACGCCATGAGCAGGACCAAGGCGAGAGTCAGGGCAAGTGTTACCCGACGGGTGACTGGATTTCTCACAGCTCGCGGTGAGGGTGTCAACGGGTTTCCCTATCTAGTCGTGGGTTAGGTCCTGTCGTGCAGCAGTGCCGTCAGCAGCCGGGAAGGGTCGTCGCATTCACCCATGTCAGGACCATGTCCTTGGCACCCGACAGATCAGTCCTTCGCGTTGCCTCGAAGATTTCCTTCTGAGCATTGAATGCGCAAGTCTCGCCCACCGCGAAATCATGGAAGGCCCCATCAATCGATATCGAGGGCCACCCCACTATGGGGCTGTGTTCCTTAAAACTGATCCACGTGGGGTCAAGAAGCGGACCTCGAGCGAACGCTCCGCCAACGTCGGCGTCAGTCGCCGCGCAATACCCGACGACTGACATATTTCCTCCGGCCCTCAGGGTGTTCGGAATATACTTACTGGGATCAATACAGTTGGCACCGAGCTTGAGGAGCCTCGGCGCCCCAGTGCGGTTGTTGATCTCCAGCCTCGTATCCAAATAGGCCCCTGCAAGGCGCTCTACGGCACCGGTCGATGAGGGTGCAGGTGCAGCGACGGGTGTGGCTCCGCAGCCCGCGAGTGCTCCCGCGAGCAGAAGGCTCGTGGTGAGTGTCGAGAAGATTGTGATTCGTGAAGGCTTCAGCGGCCTTACCTCTCCGCTAATCAAGCAGATGATGGAACCGTGAGCGATGGATGGTCTGCATCCCTAGAATGTCCGTACTGGGCGGACGTTGGCCTTGTCTGTGGCACGCCACACCATCTGTGTTCCCTTGGCGAACCCGACGACCATCGGGTCTTGATTGCCCCGCCGCACGTGCGAACTCCAGTAGAACGAGGAATTGTCAAAACCGCCGATCGTGTCTTTGAAGGTGCAGTTGTAGAGATCAACGAGTTCAAGGAGCTCGGGCAGGCGCCAATCAGCCTTCCCACCGCCCGCATAGGTAGTGGCTGCGGTTTTCGCAGCGGCCCACGTCACGAGTGGTTCGGTCGCGCCAGCCCAGGCTTGAGGAGCGACCTCGAGATTGCTTCCGGGAGGCCCGACATGGATGATCCATCCGCCGCCGGGTCCGCGGTCTCCGACAGTGCAGGTGCCCGTGGTGGAACAGGTTGATTCAGTTCCTGCGCTTTCTCTGGCTACCACTCCCTCACAGCCGGTAAGCGATCCCGCGAGCAGCACGCTTAATGCTGCTGCTGAGGCGCTGGCGCGGCGCCACTGATGGGTTTTCACACCTCGGCACTCGCGGTGTCCCCCGGCATGACGAAAGGCATCCCCTCACTGCTCTCTGGCGTCACGTTGACAACTGTGGGCTATCAGCCACCCGAGGGTGAGGGTCGTAGTGGTGCGGGGTGAAAGATTCAACAGGTTTCCTTTCATCGATTCATGCGGACCTACCGGTTGTTTAGAAGACCCGGATCGGGCGGACGCCGAGTTTGGCCCACTTATTGTTTTCTCCCTGATTCCCGCTGGGGAAGAATTGGCTGCAAGCAAACCTCAAATCGTCTTGTGAGGAACTCCAATAGCCGTGATTCCCAAACCCGCCCACGGTTTCCCGTTGCTCGTATAGTTCGTTCAGTTCATCCTTGGAGGCCAAGAACCAATCGCTCTTCCCGCCACCGCGGTAGCCAGCAGCCAGCGCGCCCGCTCCCGACGGGCACTGATTCAGCTCAATTTGTGTATTCGTAGCCCCGGACCCGATGTCAAAGGGATGCTCTTTTCGCGTCCCTGTTCCGTCGGTACACCACTCCACATTCGGGTCTTCACTTCCCCCATTCCAACCGGCGGGGGCCGCCTCCATGTACCTACCCCACGGCTGTGTTGAACCCGCGTCATAGAACACCACCCCACCACCGGGGCCAATGTCACCAATGCCACAGTCGCCGACCGGAGCACACATGAGGCCAGCGGCTTGCCTGTCAACAGCAACGGTAGGCGACGGCGCAGGCGCGCTTCCACCATTAGGCGTCGTTGCTCCGCCACAACCAGCTAACGCCCCAACAAACAGCAGGCCGAACGTCAATGAAGTCGTGGCCCTAAACAGCGATCGCATCAAGGTGTTCCCTCAGGTAGTTATCAGGCATGTAATCCGCGAGTGAAGACA
>CAMDKQ010000260.1 GCA_945901095.1 Bifidobacterium breve | reverse complement strand
GGATACAGGGGCTAAATGGGCGCCTGTATCGTTCGCTTTGCGCCGAAAGGCGTAAGCGCGAGTGGCGGAATAGGCAGACGCGCACGGTTCAGGTCCGTGTACTCGAAAGGGTGTGGGGGTTCAACTCCCCCCTCGCGCACCACCAGTTTTCTATGTGAGGTTTTCCCTGGGAAGAGCGGGAATGTCTTGGTGAGCGTCTTGACTAGCTCAGATGGCGCGGTCGCCATCGTGCATTGCCAACGCGAGCTGGCTGCCCAGGATCTCCGGTGCCTGAACCATCGCTGGTCCGTACCAGGTGAGCGAACGCCCATCGACGAGCGCGCAGGGAGTCGGGTCGAACGACTCCGGGCCGTCGTGCGCGTTGAACGCGTAGGGCTCGTCGGGCAGCACGACGAGGTCGTATGGGGGCAAGTCCTCGAGCCTTATGCGGGGGTACCGCTCAGGGGAGTGGGCGAGAACATTGTCGACACCGAGGCGGCGTAGGACATCACCCGCGTAAGTATCGCTGCCGACGTGCATCCAGGGCCGTCGCCAGATGGTGATGACGGCTCGGCGGCGCTCGGCGGCAGGGGGTTCAGGCAGGCCGTCCCACCGGGAGCGAGCGTCGTCAAGCCAGGAGCAGGAGGGAGCGTCGATTGCCTCGAGCAGTCGCGCCATGGAGGTAAGGGCCTGCTCGACGGTGCGGATATCGGTGACCCACACCTGCTGCCCTGCTGAGCGCAGGGCGTCTACATCGTCGGCCCGATTCTCCTCGGCATTGGCGATGACGAGGTCTGGTGCAAGGCGAATAATCGCTGCAACATCAGGGTTCTTTGTTCCACCGACGCGCACGGCATCAAGATCTATCGGGTGGCTGCACCAGTCCGTCACGCCGGCTAGGGTCTCGGGTGCGCTGGCGGCGATTGCCTCGGTGAGCGAGGGGACAAGGCTAACGATCCGTCGTGGTGCCGTGGAGAGCCGAACCTGGGCTCCCGTATCGTCAACGTGGTTCGTCATGCCGCCAGAATGTCACAGGCCGTCCGAGCCGCGACACAGGCGAGAACGACATATGCGAAGGGGCATCATGAAAGACGGGGCAGTGCTGTACGAAGTCCGCGATTGGATCGCGCGCGTCACCCTCAACAGGCCGGGCCAGTCCAACGCCTTCGACCTCGATACGGCTCGCGAGTTCTCCTCGGTGGTCGAGCGCATTGCTGCCAGCGAGGCGCGAGCGGTACTTCTTGCCGGCAACGGACCACGGTTCTGCGCCGGTGGGGATGTTGCGTCGATGGTCGTCGCCGCCGACAAGGCTGCCTACCTGCGTGAGTTAGCCAAGACCCTGGAGGCGGGGCTTCGTGCCATGTCGGAATTGCCGATTCCGGTAATCGCGGCCGTCCAGGGGGCGGTTGCCGGGGCTGGTCTTGCCGTGGTGCTCAATGCCGATGTCGTCGTTGCCTCTCGCTCGACGAAGTTCCTGACCGCGTACGCCGGCATCGGGCTCACCCCCGACTGCGGAGTCTCGTACCTCCTCCCACGGGCGGTCGGGCAGCAACGGGCACTTGAACTCGCACTGACCGGCCGGGTGCTCTCCGCTGATGAGGCTCTTGAGTGGGGCCTCATCGCCCAGGTTGTCGATGCCGATGACCTCAGGGCGGCCGCCGATGATCTGGTGGCCCGCGTTGCCTCGGGGGCGGTCGCAGCGCTCGGTGATGCCAAGCGACTCATCCGGTCATCCTTTGAGGTGTCTCGACCCCAGAGCGCTGCGGCCGAGGTGGACTCCATCGCCCACGCGGTGACTAGGGACGAGGCGATCTCCCTCATCGAGGCCTTCACCAAGCGCGGATGACGGGATACCTGCTGCGCTATCGCTGAACTGCGGATAGCATCCCACCACACCCTCTTTGGCCCACATAATCGGAGAATTCCCATGACAATGCAGGACAGGATTGACCCCGAGGTTCGTGTTCCCCTTGACGCACTGCTCGGCGCCTTCCCCGGAGGCTTCAATGCCGTCCCTGACATCGTCGCTCGGCGCGAGCTCGTCATCGCGATCCTGGCCGCCGGCGCCGAGGGCGTCCCGCCGAATGACAGGGTGTCCTCGCAAGATCACGTGGCTCCGGGTCGCGACGGCCACCCCGAGGCGGGCGTGCGCGTGTACCGCCCCGTTGGCTCCTCGGGCACGCTCCCGGGCATCTTCTACATCCACGGCGGCGGCATGGTGCTCGGCAACATCGAGATGGATGACGCTTTGGCAGCGATGCTCTGCGAGATGACCGGTTGCGTCGTGGTGTCCGTGGAGTACCGCCTCGCACCGGAGAACCCGTTCCCTGCCGCCCCGGAGGACTGCTACACCGGCTTGGTGTGGATGGCCCGGAATGCCGAGGAAATCGGTGTCGACCCCGAGCGCATCGCCCTGTTCGGCCAGAGCGCTGGTGGCGGTTTGGTGCTCGCGGTGGCGCTTATGTCGCGTGACCGCGGCTTCCCGTCAATCCGGATGCAGATGCCGATCTACCCAATGATCGACGACCGTAACGAGACACCATCGAGCCATGAGGTGACCGATATCGGCATCTGGGACCGTGATGGCAACCTCGAGGCCTGGGGCATGTACCTCGGCGACTCCTACGGCACCGAGCACGTGTCCCACTACGCCGCTCCGGCCCGAGCGACCGATCTCTCGGGGCTGCCGCCGACCTTCATCGATGTTGGCGACCTCGATCTGTTCCGCGATGAGGACATCGACTTTGCGGCGCGCCTAATGCGGGCGGGTGTTCCCACCGAGTTCCATGTTAATCCGGGTGCCTACCACGCGGCCGAGGTCTTCGCGCCGACGGCGGCCCTATCTCAGCGGATCTGGGCGATGCGGGTCGATGCTCTTCGGCGTGCGCTCTTCGGCTAGCACGCACTTTGGGAGCGCGGCCTCGTGGCAAGTTTTTGGAATGCCGCACAATGCCCCGTTCTCCGTCATATGGTGTGGCACTGTTTCTTGACTCGGTCTAGAGTTGGGCCGTCCTCGGGACGCATCCCGCCAATTTCGAGTATGAGGTTTCTCACCCTTCACCTCGCGGGCGCCACGCCGCAGTCGCGGCGGACATATGAGGGCTGGCAGGAGCGTCACGCCCAACGGGCCTTCGACTACCTCGCCGAGAGCGAGCGCCCACCCCGCAGTTCGCGCAAGGCACGCGAGCAATACGCATCGAAGCTCATGGCCTTCAATTTCCTGAACCAGCTCCTCACGACGGCCCAGACCACCTGGATCGACGGTCCGCTGAGCCGGCTGCCGGTGGCGCGCCTCGAGGTCGCGCTCGCCGACATCCTCGTGCCGGTCATGATGGGAACTGAACAGCCCGCTCCCGCTTGAGTTCCCAGCGAGCGATGGACCGCAGGTGCACCTCGTCGGGCCCGTCGAAGATCCGAAGGCCACGGTGCCAGCCGTACATGCGTGCGAGCGGTACGTCGTCGGTCATGCCCATCCCGCCGTAGATCTGGATTGCCCGGTCGATGACCGCGCACGCCATTCGCGGTGCGATGACCTTGATCGCGGCAATCTCCATGCGGGCAGCCTTGGCGTCGCTCTGATCGATCATCCAAGCGGCCTTTAGGGTGAGAAGGCGTGCCTGCTCGATCTCTATGCGGGATTCGGCGATATCGCGCTGAATGGTCCCCTGGTCCGATAGCGGTCCGCCGAACGCCACTCGACTCTTCGCTCGGTCGACCATCATCGCGAGGGCACGCTCGGCGGCGCCGATGGCACGCATGCAGTGGTGGATACGGCCGGGGCCAAGGCGAGCCTGCGCGATCATGAATCCGTCACCGGGCTCCCCGAGAAGATTCGAGACGGGAACACGGACGTCCTTGAAGAGGATCTGTGCGTGACCGTGCTGGTCATAGTGGCCGAGGACGGGAAGCGATCGCTCGATCTTGACGCCGGGGGTGTCCCGGGGGACTAGGACCATCGACTGCTGCCGGTGGGCCGGCCCGTCGGGATCGGTCTTGCCCATGACGATGAAGATCTGACAGCGCGGGTCCATCGCGCCACTCGCCCACCACTTGAGCCCGTTTATGACCCACTCATCACCATCGCGTTCAATCGAGCAGGTGATGTTCGTGGCGTCGCTGCTCGCGACCGCAGGCTCGGTCATGACGAACGCGGAGCGCATCGTGCCATCGAGGAGCGGCGCGAGCCAGGTCGCCTTCTGCTCTGGTGTTCCGAACAGGTGCAGGGTCTCCATGTTGCCGGTGTCGGGAGCTTGACAGTTGATCGCCTCGGGGAGGATGTCCATGCTCCAGCCGGAGATCTCGGCCAAGGATGCATACTCGGTGTTCGTGAGCCCGCT
>CAMDKQ010000259.1 GCA_945901095.1 Bifidobacterium breve | reverse complement strand
GCCCTATGCACCAGACACCACCAACTCAAAACCCACGCCGGATGGCGCATCACCAACACCAAACCCGACGGCAGCTGCACCTGGACCTCACCCCAAGGCAGGCAATACCACCACCACCCACCACCCATCGGCACCGCCGCCTAAAGGCGGCCTGAAGGTCAATCCCTACTCGCCGAGCATTCTGCGCCCGCTGATTCAAACCCTGGCAATCGTTCATCCAAGATTTCATTGGAACTACATGAGAGTTGGCCGCATGGTCATGGCCGAGTGATGTCGTGATCATTACCAACGCGGTCATCGGGCTGTTGGCCCGGTCAATCGGGATGACGGCCCACCACGCCGCTCGTTCCGCTCGTCAACGAGTCCCTACAGGGACAGACAAGGAACCTGTCAGCCATGTTGAACATCGACAGTATTTTCAACCGGATCGATCGCCCGACCAATCCGGTCGCCCAGGACTGGGAGTCGTTGCGAAACGCAGCCAAGACAGCCTCAGAGCGAGCCGAGATTGATGCCATCTTCTGCAGGCCCCCCTTCGTCGACTGAATCTGCGCTGCCCGTCCGCTTACACGGCTCTGTCCGTCTCTGCGCTGCAGATGCCTCCCGTGGGCGCCGGTTACCCGCCCAGCGGGTCCGGCAGGCGCCACACCGTATTGCGTGCGCCAAGGCTCGAATCTCGGACGTGTCCGGTCGAGCCTCCATCACGAATCCTGTAGTCATTAGCTGCGAGGGCCCGTGAGACGGCAGCCATGCCAACCGGGTCCGCGAGGGAGTCTCGCCGCCAATCAGCCCCGGCCACGTGATCAACGATGGTGCTCACGATGGCGATCTCCGGGAGACCTCGATCGGAAACGCGCACCATTTCCACGATGCGTGCCTGCTGTGGCCAGTCGATGATCGAGGCGGTCGTGAATTCCCAGAAGCCGCTCACCTCATCGCCGTGCCATAAAGCCGCGTGGTGGTGGATATGACCCGCCATCCAGGCAATGACATGCGGGTGGCGAAGGAGCAGTTCCACCACCTCCGCACCAAGGACTCGCCTACCACTGCCAGGCGGTGCGTAGTCATTCGTGAGTGTCGGCGATGGGTGATGCGAGGCGATCACGACATAGCGGCCGGCCGCCTCGGCGAGTTGCTCACCAAGCCAATCGAATTGGGTTTCGTCAAGTGACCCCTGCCAGCCCCCGTTGAGGTTGACAGTGTCGATCGAAATCAGCCGGATGTCTCCGACATCCGTGCTGAAGTAGTTACAGTCCCGACCCGTGAGGACGGCTGCAAATTCGGTCGGGCCGACAAAGTCGCGGGCGATATCGGGCGTGATCGTCAGGCGGGGTGACGATGGCGTGGTCGGGTAACTCGCTGGCCCGGTCTGCTCAATGGCCTGCGACGCCTGCGTAGGCGAGAAGGTTGGGTCGAGACCGATAATCCGTTCCGAACCAACAGCCAATGCCCGCGTCACAGCGTCCGGCGGCACCGTCCCCTGTAGCAGTCCGTCATGATTTCCGTGCACAGCGATGGATCGATGCAAGATGCCGGGCGATATGACCGTGCGGCGCGCGGCCTCGACCAAGCCCGGTATCAACGGGTAGCCAAACACGAACGTCGGTCGATCTGCCTGTTCGCCACTCGGCGGCCCGTCTGGGTGCCAGTAACGATCGTCCCACCGGTGGGCCCCGATCGCCCCCACCCATGAACTCTCCGTTTCACTCCCGCTCCTCGGGGCGATCTCACCTCCGTCGATGATGCGCGAGAACCAATCCAACTCATTGCGCTGCGCGTTGTCCGTGAGGTCTCCGGTGAGCACCACAGCATCAACCTGGCGCCCTGTCGTCGGGCCACGATCGATCTCGTTCACCGCAGTCACCATGCTCACCGCCACCTGGACGGTGAGGATTTCCTGCGGCCGATACGTGCCGATGTCACCCAGCGCGGCGCGGTAGGGCGAGTCAGGGTCCCCGAACCGATCAAGGTACTCGAGTCGAGCGGGCGACTCTGCGTCACACAGATGGACGTCGGATACGTGCCACAAACAGACGAGTGGCTCACCCGATGGCACAGGCTCCAAGTAGTCCTCGCCCGGACCCTCCACGAGATCCCGCCACCCGCCCTGCATCTCCTCGCCGCGAGCGATGGTCGCCGACGTTGTCAGTCTCGGATCACCGGTCATGACGACATCCTCGACGCCAGCGGCGCCAACGTGAGAACCGTGACCTGGCCGACGTCATCACGCAGCCGCACTTGGACGCGGCTGCCGACCGGGAACGCGACGGCGTCACTGCTCGCGAGGTCGACAAGCAGCGACTGGTGCCCTGGCTGGGCAACCACGAGCCTCGTCATAGGACCGAGAAACGAGGTCGACTCGATCGTCCAAGGCCCAATATCGCTCCTATCGAGGGCGATGTGTTCGGGGCGCACCGCAACAGTTCCCTCCACGCCTGCGGTCCCTGCCTCGTTGCCGACCACCGTCCGATTCAGTACCTGCCATCGGTCGCTTTGCAGGGCGCGCGCGGGCAGTTGGTTGACGGTGCCGATGAAGCCAGCGACGAAGGAGTTCGCCGGGCGCTCGTATAGCTCGCGGGGAGGCGCGAGCTGCTCAAGACGCCCATTACTCATGACGCCAACACGATCTGCAATCGCCAGTGCCTCGTGCTGGTCGTGCGTCACGAAGACGGTCGTCACACCAATCTCCAATTGCAGCCTGCGAATTTCATCCCGCAACGTCTCACGCACCTGCGCATCGAGTGCAGAGAGTGGCTCGTCAAGGAGCAGGACCCGAGGCGCCGTGGCGATGGCCCGAGCCAACGCAACTCGCTGCCGTTGGCCTCCGGACATCTGGTGCGGGTATTTGTCGGCATGTGCCTGCAGGCGGGTGACGTCGATCATGCGGTCCACGATGGATCGCCGCGACGCCGCATCCTTCTTCTGGACCTTCAGCCCGAATTCGATGTTCTGACGAGCAGTCATGTTCGGAAAGAGGCTGTAGTCCTGGAAGACCATGCCAAATCTTCGCCGCTCCGGCGGCTCGTCCGAAATGTCAAGCCCCTCCACCGCAACCCGACCACCATCAGCCTTCTCGAGCCCCGCCAAGATCCGCAGCGCGGTCGTCTTCCCGCAGCCGCTGGGTCCGAGCAGGCAGACGAGCTCACCCGAGCGGATCCGCACGGTGAAATCCTCCAGTGCCACCGATGACCCGAAAGCCTTGCGAATCGATACCATTTCAACGGTTGCCATGTACTGTCTCCTAAATCCCAGCGGTCTGAACGGTGAGGCCCCTGCGCCGTAGCGAACGCACGACGAGTCCTAGGGCGAGTGCAGTCAGGATCATGACGATTAGGGCCAAAGCGAGACCCCCGCGCGGATCACCGCGCTGGTAATTGACCATCTCCGTAGGAAGCGTCCTCTTGAGAAGCAGTGACGCGAAGGCAAACTCGCCGAGAACCATTGCAGCGGTGAGCGCCGAAGCTGCCGCAATGGCAGCACCCATATTCGGAATGATGACGCGAACGATGATCGTCGTGAAGGAAGCGCCCATCGTCCGGGCCGCCTCGTACAGGGTGCGCGCGCTAATCGCCTGGAGCCCTGCGTCGAGCGCCCGATAGGTGAACGGCATTGCCCAGAGCGCGTAAAACGGGACGAGGCTGAAGTCGCTCGCGAGAAACCAAGGAACCGCGGCGCGGAAGGTGGCGGCAACGCCGACCACCAGGGCAATGGGCGGAATCACCCATGGCAGCAGAGTCACCGCGCTGAGGACCGGGCGAAGTTTCGGACTGTGCACCTCAGTGACGATCGCGAGTGGCAACAGGAGTGCGAGATTCAGGGCAATGGCGAACGCAACGAGAAGCACACTTGTCTTCGTCGCGGCAATGATGCCCGGGTCCGAAAGTGCCGTCCAGAGGCCAGAGAATGACCACCCGTCGAACAGTTTCTCGGGGGTGAGGAGCGCCATCGGCACGTTTTGGAATGCGAAACGTGCCATAGCGAGCATCGGGACGATGAAATACAACGCAACGACAACGAGGAAGGCTCCCTTGATGACGGGCGCTGGACGAACCCGTCGCCAGTAGGCGTGGCCGAGCCCGACGGGTGGCGGTGCGGTCTCACCGCGCGACGCGACGTCCAGGCTCACGACCGATTCCTTGCTCACGACCGATTCCTTGCTCACGACCGATTCCTTGCTCACGACCGCGTCCATGTGAGCGTGCGACGTTGTAGCAGCGTCATGGTGACGAGGCTCGCGAGGAGTAATGCGATCACCCAGGCCACGATCGCGTTGCCGAGATCCTCTTCTCCGGTGATTACGTTGCCCTGCAGGAGAAATCTGATCTGCAG
>CAMDKQ010000258.1 GCA_945901095.1 Bifidobacterium breve | reverse complement strand
CCGTGGAATCCGAACACCGTCGAAGGATCTGTACCCGTCACTAGTAGAGGAGAAGTAGCAGTGGTCAAGGTGACCGTCGACATGGACAAGTGTCAGCACTATGGGCAGTGCTGTTTCGAGGCGCAGGACGTCTTCGCATTGGACGAGTCAGGCAAACTCGTCTACTCGAAGGAGGCCGACGAATCCCGTCGCGCCGATATCGATAGCGCCGCTGACGTCTGCCCAATGCAAGCGATCACGGTCGAATAGTCGATGCGCAGCGTGGTCATCGTTGGCGCCGGCCTTGGCGGCCTGCGCGCCGCTGAGTCACTGCGCTCAGCCGGATACACCGATTCCATCGTCATCGTCGGCGACGAGGTGTACCTCCCCTACAACCGGCCACCGCTATCGAAGGAGGCGCTCGCCGGGGGGATCGATGTCGAGGGCCTCGAGTTTCGGCGCAAGGCGAGCGTTGACGACGTCGAATGGTTGCTTGGGACTCCGGTGGCCGGGTGCGACCTTTCGCTCAGGACGGTGACCCTCTCCGACGGGGCAACACTCGAATTCGACGGCCTCGTCGTGGCTACAGGGATTCGGCCAAGGCGACTGCCCATCCCCGGGCCGACTGGCGGTCGATACGCCCTGCGAACCGCGACTGATGCCCTCGCCGTCCGCGAACACCTCAAACCCGGCGCCGCAGTCATCATCATGGGCGCCGGGTTCATCGGCTGCGAGGTTGCGGCAACCGCGATCAAACTGGGGTGCACTGTGCATGTGGTGGCCCTCGATGAGGAACCGATGGTGCGTCCCCTCGGGGTCGAACTCGGGGCCGCGATGCGCCGCCGGCACGAGGCTCAGGGAGTCCGGTTCCATCTCGGACACACCATCGTCGCCTTCTCTGGTGACGATGACGTCAGGTCCGCCACGCTGAGCGACGGAACAGAGCTCAAGGCCGACCTCGTCATCGAGGCGGTCGGATCTGTCGCCAATACTGAATGGCTGGGGGGCAACGACCTCGACCTCTCCGATGGGCTTCTCACCGACAGCGCCATGCAGGTGCCAACCTCGCTCGCCCCGGTCGTCGCGGTCGGTGATCTTGCCCGTCATCCCAATGGCCTATTCGGCCATGTCCCACGCCGAATCGAACACTGGAACATGCCGACCGAAACGGCACGCCGGGCTGGTCCGACCCTCGCAGCGCTTCTACGCGGCGAGGAGCCCGACCGCGCCCCATTCCTTGGATTGCCAGCATTTTGGTCGGATCAGTACGAGACCAAACTGCAGTCATTCGGCATGCCGGGCATCGCCGACAACGCTGAGGTCACATCCGGCAGTGTCGAAGAGTCGTGCGTCGTCGAGTACTTCGACGCATCCGGCCTCGTCGGTGTCGTCGGCGTTGACCGAACTGCGGAGCTCGCCTCGTATCGAAAGGCCCTCCTTTCCCGAAACGAGTGAGGAAGCTGACCGTGCGCATGACAGGTAAACTCTCGACATGTCTCATCCATTGGTGTCATTGACACGCGATGGCGTGTGCTTCCCGCAGGGGGGTGATGGTCGGCGAAGCACCGGAGCAACGGGGCGGGCCATCTTCGCCGACAGCGCGCGAGGCGTCGATCCTGCCCTTGCCGAGCGGATCGAGCACACCCGCGACTGGCGCTCCGGATACCTTCGACCGGTGCGCGACATCGTCGCAGCCGCCGCGACCAGCCCCGACGCAGCCCTGAGAGTCTCAACAGATGGTCTCGAATCAGCACACCGTCGCTTTCGGTTCGCAAGAAACGGCATCGAGGAGTCCCTCGCGACGGTCATGGCCGAGGCTGTTGAGCCCCGTTTCGACTCCGTCACGATCGAAGGACGGGTAGCCGCGGAGCGCGACTTCTCCCTTCCCTACGCGGGCAAGCGACTCTTCGGTGACGATCTCAGGCGCCAGGTGGACCGCTGGGTCGCTGGCGGAATTACCGAACCGAGTTTCGCAGAGGCCATCAACACCCTCATGGACAACCCCGATTGGCTTGATCTTCGCGACGTCAACATTGCCCTCCTCGGCGCCGGGGCAGAGATGGCACCAACCCGGTCACTGCTTCGGTGGGGGGCCCGCGTCCATGCCGTTGACCTACCTCGGCCCGATGGCTGGCGGCGTCTCATCGAGATCGCCCGCAACACTGCCGGTTCCCTACGCGTGCCGGTCCGCCTCGGAGAGCACGGTGCCGCACCGATCGTTACCGGTGGCCTCGTCCATCCTGATGACGACACCGCAATTGCCGAGGTTGCCGGAGCCGATCTCCTCTCCGATACGCCGCACATTCGCACCTGGCTCGATGAGATCGATGGTCCCCTCGTTCTCGGTACCTACGTGTACGCCGACGGCGCCGGGCACGTCCTGTTATCGATGGCATCGGATGCCATCGCAACCGACCTTCTGGCGCGCCGCGACGATGTCATGCTCGCCTACCTCGCCACCCCGACCGACGTCTTCATGGTGCCGATGAGTGCCGTCGAAGAGTCCCGCCGCAGGTGGCAGACCCGAGGCATCAGCGGGGTGCTTCAGTCACCGCTTCGCCTCCTCAATCAGTTTCAGCCCAACAACCCCGAGACCATTGTCACCACTGACGGCGTCGAAGTTGGCCTCAACGACTCCCTCGTATCGCAGCAGGGACCCAACTACGCTCTCGCGAAGCGCCTCCAGCGGTGGCGTGCCCTCAGTGCCAGGGCGTCCGGCACCACCGTGTCACTCAACCTCGCGCCTCCCACGCGAACCCAGTCCGTCGTGAAGAACCGCCTGCTCGCCGCGGCATATGCGGGAGCAGGTCGATTCGGGATTGAGGTGTTCGAGCCCGCCACGTCGACCGCCCTTATGGCCGCACTCCTCGTTCACGACCTGCGGAATCCCGCGTCAGCAGCGAACCCCTCCACTGCCCTGAGCAACCCGATGGACCTGTTCGTTCAAGGCGCGAATCACGGTGGACTCTGGCGCGCCGCATACTCACCCCGATCCGTGCTCGGCATCGCGGCAGTCCTCGGGATGTTCGAGTCGCGGGCGTAGAAGTGCCCGTCATCCCCCGCCGGCGGCGCGTCACCCTCGTAGTGTTCGGCGCCTTTTTTACCCTTGTCATGCTGGGTGGCACGGTTGTCGGCGCGAGCACCTCGTCGGCAGAGGAGCCGGTTCCAACACCCTCGACCACAGCGCCGGCGCCGCCCAGTTTTCCACTTCGGCCGGGCGATCAAAGCCCGCTGATCACGGTCCTCCACGAACGCCTGATCTGGCTCGGCTATCCAATCTCCGACTCCGAGGCTGCGAGCAACACCTACGGGCCTTCGACCGCTCGCGCACTGGCGAGCCTCCAGAAGAAGTTCTGGCTGCCAGTTGATGGTGACGTCACGAACAAGACCTGGTCGCGCATCAGGACACTGGCCGGCCCGGTCGATGTCCTACCGAAGTCCTGCACGAACGCGGATTCCATCTGCATCAGCGTCGAGCAGAAACTGGTGCGCTGGGTCGACAACGGCAAGGTGGCCATGACCACTGACGCCCGCTTCGGACTGCGTGGGGCCGCGACCGCACGCGGCACCTTTCGGGTCACCCGAAAGAGCCGCGATCATGTGTCGTCACTTTACGGAACAGCAATGCCATTCTCGCTCTTCTTCCATGGCGGCCAGGCTGTCCATTACTCGGCTTACTTCAAGCGCGACGGGTACTACGGTGCTTCGCACGGATGTGTGAACTTGCGCGACCTCGCGAAAGCGAAGTGGCTCTTCAACAAGGTGAGGCTCGGCACCCGCGTCCACGTTTACTGACGTCAATGTCTCCCGTTCACAGGTGAAGGCCCGCGCGGCTGGGGGGCTGTCGCGCGGGCCTTCGGGACCCGAGGGCCCAGCCACCCGGGGGGCGGGCGGCGTCTTTAGTGTGCACCACCGGGACCCTCAGTGTCAGGGCTGTTGACACTTTCTCAGCAATTTGCGGCGCACGTCACAATCGCACCGCGTGCTTTACTTGGCGCATGAGCAACGAGCGCGGGGTCCTTCTCGTCGGTTACGGCCTCGCCGGACGTGTCTTCCACGCACCTCTCATCCGAGCAACGCCGGGCCTTTCCCTGCGTGCGGTCGTCACGAACGACCCCGAGCGCCGCGGGCAAGCAGGAGCCGACCTGCCCGGCATCCGGCTGCATTCAACGATCGAGGAGGCCTGGCAGGAACTCGACGATATTGGTCTGATCGTCATCGCCTCGGCCAACCGAACCCATGTGCCGCTGGCCATCGAGGCGGCGCGACGAGGGTTGCACATGGTCATCGACAAGCCGATTGCCGCCAGCGCAGCGCAGGCCCAGCTCATCGTTCATGCAGCCGAGAGCGCCGGCGTTCAG
>CAMDKQ010000257.1 GCA_945901095.1 Bifidobacterium breve | reverse complement strand
CCAGGCGTTGTCGATGCAGTACTGCGCCGACTCCTGCGGAGCGGCGGTGACCGTCTCCAGGGGATCGTCGGTGCACAGGGTGACGCCCGTGTCGAAGAACGTGCCGTCAGCCGAGGTGTTCTCCGGCTTGGTGCCCGAGTTCACGATGTCGAAGATCGCCTGGACACCGAGGGCTGCCATGCGCAGCGGGTACTGCTGCGAGGTGGCCTGGATCTGGCCCTTCTTGACAGCCTCGACGCCGGCGAGTCCGCCGTCAACCGACACGATGATGACGTCCTTGCCAATCACCTTTCCGGCAGCCTCAAGTGCCGCAGCGGCACCGAACGCAGTCGGCTCGTTGATCGTGTAGATCACGTTGATGTCCGGGTTCTTGGAAAGGCAGGTCTCCATGCCCTTACGGCCACCCTCCTCGTTGGCGCCAGTGGCCTCGAGGCAGACGATCTCGTAGTCGCCGCCGGCACCGGTGGCGTACGTGCCCGTGAGAGCCTCGTCACCCATGACCTTGGGGTCAACGACATCAATGCCCATGCCCTTGAGGAAGCCGTTGTCGCGGCAGTAGTCAACCGAGACCATGCGGTCGTTGAAGATGACCAGTCGGGCAATGACGGCCTTCTCGCCGTTCAGCTTGCCTGCGGCCCACTGGCCAATCGCCTCACCGGCGAGGCAGTTGTCGGTTGCGAAGGTGATGTCAACGACGTCCGGCGGATCGGTCGGGGTGTCGAGGGCAATGACGAAGAGGCCGGCGTCGCGAGCCTTCTTGATGGCGTCATTGACGTTGACCGACATCGGCGTGATGAGGATGCCGTTCTGGCCCTGAGCGATGGCATTCTCAATGAGATCGATCTGACCCTGGTCGTCGCCCTCGGCCTTGCCGGAGCCGACGGTCAGGTCGACGCCGATCTCGGTGGCGGTGGCCTTCGCGCCCTCTTGCATGGCGACGAAGAACGGGTTGGTCGAATCCTTCGTGATGAGGGAGACGGCGACGGGCGCCCCACCCTCGGCCGGGGCCGCTGAGTCTGCCGGAGCCGCTGATGCTGCTGATGCTGCCGGTGCTGCGGAGGACTCGGTCGACGAGGTACCGCCGCCGCATGCCGCCAGCACCATCGAAGCTACGCCGAATGCCGCAACAGCGGCAAAGGCGCGCCCGCGAGAAACGCGGTTGATCATGTGGTGTCCCTTCAAGGGGTTGGATGGTTGTAGTGCTCGGAGTCCTTGGACTCCCATCGTCGTCGTGAACGTTTGTGTGAACGACACTCGCCCATGACAACGGTGTCCGCTATTTCTATTTGCATACCCTTGTGGTGTCAAGCGGAGCATCTGCGATACTGCGTTTCGTAATGACAACGTTATCTAATCGCCCAACGGGGGTCGATGGGCTGCGGTCCCGCCCGACGATGCGTGATGTGGCCGCGCTGGCAGGCGTGAGCCTCAAGACCGTTTCGCGCGTTGTGAACAGCGAGCGGGGAGTGTCAGAAGTACTCATCGGGAAGGTGAAGCGAGCAGCCGACGAGCTCGACTACCGTCACGACCTCACGGCGAGCAACCTGCGTCGATCCGACCGCAAGACCGCGACCATTGGGCTGATCTTCGAGGACGTATCGAACCCCTATTTTTCCTCGGTGCACCGGGGAATTGAAGAGGTCGCTCGCGAGCACGGTACGGCGGTTTTCGCGGCGAGCGTCGACGAAAACCCGGCGCGCGAGAGGGATCTCGTCGTCGCGTTCACCCAACGCCGGGTTGATGCCATCATCATGTCTCCGACGGTACGAGACCAGACGTATCTCGACCACGAGCGTCGAGGTGGGCTTGTCGTGGTGTTCGTTGATCGCGAACCGCGCGGTTTCGATGCAGACTGCGTCGTCACGGACAATGAGCCTGGCGCTGCCTTGGCTACGGGTCATCTCCTCAAGCGTGGCCACATCCGCGTTGCCTTCGTCGGTGATTTTGAAACCATCACGACGGCGAGCCAACGACATGCCGGATATGCCAAGGCGATGAGTTCGGCGGGAGCGCCTGCCTTCCCGGACCTCGTCAGGCGTGGGGTTCGAACGAAGGATGCGGCGACTGAAGCCGTGCTCGCACTCCTCGATGCCCCCGAGCCTCCCACAGCGATCTTCGCAGCACAGAATCTCATCACGATGGGGGCGGTTCGAGCCCTGCAGTTGCGTGGGCTCCAGCATTCGGTCGCACTCGTCGGGTTTGACGACTTTTCAATGGCCGATGCGTTGGTCCCGGGCGTCACCGTCGTGGCGCAGGACCCGCGGGAGATCGGACGGATGGCTGCTCGGCTGGCCTTTGTTCGAATCAAGGCGCCGGACCTACCGACCGCCGTGTACGTGGTGCCATCCGGGCTCGTCATACGGGGCTCGGGAGAGATTCCTCCGGGTCGGTAGCGACGCTCCGGCGTGAGGTTTCGGCAGTGACGATGCCCGCTACGACGACGAGACCCCCGAGTGCCTGGAGCCAGGTCACCGCCTCGCTGAGCACGAATATCGCGATGAGCCCAGCCCACAGTGGCTCGGTTGTCGCAACGATCCCGGCACGTTGCGCGCCAATACGCCGCAGCGAGCCAAGGACGAGCAGGAACGGCGCGACGGTGCCGAGCAGCACTCCCCACAGCATGATGGACCAGACAGGCACCGGTGGGAAGCCGACCATCGGAGAGTCGGTGGGAAGCATGAGGACGTCCCAGGGGAAGGACCACCACGGCGCTAGCACGGTCCATGCGCCAGTGGCGAAGATGAACCCCCACATGGACAGGGAGACACCGTCTCGATGCCGCTGGCCGGCCTCGCCGAGTAGCCAATACACCGCGAGTGCCATGGCGGTTCCGACGCCAGCGACGACGCCGATGAGGTCCAAGCGAAGCCCGTTCCAGACCTGTGCCACAAGTGCTAAGCCCACCAGGGTGAGAGCGATGGCGATCCAGAGCCTGTTCGAGACGGCGCTCCGTTGACCAAGCTTCGCCCACAGTGCGACGACCACGGGGGCGAGAAAGGCGAGCAGTGTGCCGATGCCGAGGGGAAGCCTAGAGATAGTGAAGAAGTAGAGGAATTGAACGAGGACGAACGCAATGACTCCGTAGGCGAGCAGGAATCGAAATTCGCCGCGCTTGATGCGAAAGGCGCCGCGGTTCGTGGCAAGGACGAAAAGGACGAGGACGGCCATAGCGCCCGCATTGCGCAACTCAGTCAGACGCATGGCGTCGAGTCCGGCGGCCATCGCGAGTTTGGCGATCGAGCCGTTGAATGCGAACAGGAATGCCGCTACGAGGTACATGACGACGCCCAAGGTGTCGGGGCTACGGACCCATGATTGGTTGATGCTCATCGCCGTCCGCTCAACTGCATCAGTCCATTTGGAGGAGCCAGGCGCGGGCGCCCCCGACGAGCGCGGCGGCATTTGGCACGATCACGACATCATCGCCAATGCGATTGAGAACGACCGGAGTGATGTGACGAGAGTTTCCGCCGCCGATATACAGCCGATCCCAGAGGAACACCGGGCGCAGGCCCTCAATGACACGCGCGATGCGCCGTGACCAGAGGGCATCACCGAGCCGGCGCCGTTCATGCTCGCCGATGTAGGTGTCGTAGGAGAGGCCCCAGCGGAGCGGAGCCTGGGACATCTCCAGATGTGGTGCGAGCCGGCCGCCGTCATAAATAGCGCAACCGAGTCCGGTGCCCAGGGTCATGACGACCTCGAGCCCCTGCCCAGCGATGACCCCGGCGCCATGGACCTCAGCATCGTTGAGCACTCGCACCTCGTAGCCGAAGGCACGCTCAAGGGCCGACTTGGCATCGAAGCCGGCCCATTCGGTCACGAGCTCGGGGACGACCTTGCTCCGCGGACCGCTGCGTGTCACGTAGTGCGGTGTGGTGACAACGACCCCGTGGCGGATCATCCCGGGAAGTCCGACGGTCGCGCGGTCAGCGCGTGGCAGTTGGGCGCCGAGGTCGACCAGCGTTTGGACGAAGAGCTCCGTTGGAAGCGGGTACGGGGTGGGGACCCGGATCGGCTGGGCGCGCATCGTTCCGGACTCGTCGAGAACGCAGCCCTTAATCCCGCCCCCGCCGCAATCAATCGCCAAGGTGGTCGTCATGCCGCCAAGTCTGCCGGAAGGCCTCCCGGTCGTATCCGGGAGGACGATTTCTGCCGCCCGACGGGCAGGGCTACGATATGTGGGCGGTTCCAATCGAGGGTCACCTTGTTCCCCGCCCCCGGGAGCCGCATGGAGGCGTCGCCTAGTCCGGTCTATGGCGCCGCACTGCTAATGCGGTTTGGGCTTTAACGCCCATCGGGAGTTCAAATCTCCCCGCCTCCGCCCTTGCCTCGGATCCGGGTCTCACCCGATGG